>NZ_CP047135.1:4355000-4655000 GCF_009832905.1 Stenotrophomonas sp. 364 | reverse complement strand
CCGTACCTGCGCAATGCCTACGTGGAAGTGCACGACGATGACACCCGCAGCCCCGAAGCCTGCCTGCCGCCGGACATCGGCCAGCGCATCGGCGTGGCACACGGGTACTGCGCGCAGAGCTACATGCATGCGCTGGAGATCGCACTGGACCACCTGGGGTGCAGCGAGATCGTGGACGGGGTGCACGTGGGGACGTGAGGGACACGGCTGCCGCGCTGGGGCGGTCGGTCGGTGGGTCGGGCGCTGGGGTCCCCTACCCTTTCCGGCGAATGTCCCCCGGCGTCGGCCTGCGGCCGCCCCCTCCTCCTTTATTTCGCCTCCAAGGGTAGGAGACCCCAGCGCCCGACCCACCGACCAGCGCCAAAAGGGCCTGGCTTCTACCTGCTTACCGAAAGCCGAGCCCCGTAGCGGCCGGTAGGCGCCTGGGCAAAATAAAGGAGGAGGCCGCCAGGCCGGGGGACATTTGCGCCAGGGGCCTACCGGCCGCTACGGGGCCCCAACGCGCGCCGCGAGCAAAAAAAAACGGCAGGGTTTCCCCTGCCGTTTTCGTTTTTCAGCCTGCATCGGTAGGCGGTGTACCGACCAACGGTCGGTACCTACCCCAATGGTTCGCGCGGTTACTTCAGGCCGCGGTTGACCAGCAGCGGTTCCACCGAGGGGTCCTTGCCGCGGAAATCGCGGTACAGGTCCGACAGCTCCACGCTGTTGCCGCGCGAGAGGATCTTGTCGCGGAACACCTGGCCGTTCTGCGCGGTCAGGCCACCGTTTTCCTTGAACCACTCGAAGGCGTCATGGTCGAGCACTTCGGCCCAGAAGTAGGCGTAGTACCCGGCCGAATAGCCGCCGCCCCAGATGTGGTCGAAGTAGGTGGTGCGGTAGCGCGGCGGCACCTGCGGCAGGTCGACCTTGAACTTCTTCAGCGCGCCCGCTTCGAAGCTGGCCACGTCCTGCAGCGGCGCGTCGGCCGGCTGGGTGTGCCAGGCCAGGTCAAGCAGCGCGGCCGACAGGTACTCGGTGGTCGCATAGCCCTGGTTGAAGGTGCGCGCCTTGAGGATCTTGTCGACCAGTGCCTGCGGCATCGGCTCGCCGGTTTTGTAGTTCTTGGCATAGTTGGCGAACACCTTCGGGTCCAGCGCCCAGTGTTCGTTGAACTGCGAGGGGAACTCGACGAAATCGCGCGAGGTGCTGGTGCCGGCGATGGACGGGTACTTCACCTTCGAGAACATGCCATGCAGGGCGTGGCCGAACTCATGGAACATCGTGGTCACGTCATCGAAGCTGAGCAGCGCGGGCTGGCCGGCGGCGGGCTTGGTGAAGTTGCACACGTTGTAGACCACCGGCTTGGCACCGGTCAGGCCGTCCTGTTCGACGAACACGTCCATCCAGGCGCCACCGGACTTGCTGTCACGCTTGAAGTAGTCGGTGTAGAACAGCGCCAGCGAGGTGCCGTCCTTGTCGAACACTTCGTAGACCTTCATGTCCGCGTGGTAGGTCGGGATGTCGGTGCGCGGCTTGAAGGTGATGCCATACAGCTGGGTGGCGGCGTAGAAGACGCCGTTCTGCAGCACGTTGTCCATCTCGAAGTACGGCTTGATCTGCGACTCGTCCAGGTCGTACTGCGCCTTGCGCACCTGCTCGGCGTAGAAGTCCCAGTCGGACGCGGCGAGCTTGAAACCGCCCTTCTGGGCGTCGATCACCTTCTGCATCTCGCCGATCTCGCCGCGCGCCTTGGCGGTGGCCGCCGGCACGGTGTCGGTGAGCAGCTTCAGCGCGGCTGCCGGGGTCTTGGCCATCTGGTCGGCCAGGCTGTAGGCGGCGTAGTTGTCAAAGCCCAGCAGCTTGGCCTTCTGCGCACGCAGCTGGGCCAGGCGCTGGACGGTCTGGCGGGTGTCGTTGGCGTCGCCCTTTTCGGCGCGCGTTTCCGACGCCTTGAGCACGGCGGCGCGCTGCTCACGGTCGCTCAGCGAGGCGAGCACCGGCTGCTGGGTGGTGTTCTGCAGCGGCAGCAGGTACTTGCCATCCAGCTTGCGGTCCTTGGCGTCGGCCGCGGCGGTGTTGATCGCGTCCTCGTCCAGGCCGGCCAGCTTGGCCTTGTCGTCCACCACCACGGCACCGGCGGCGGTGGCGGCCACCAGGCGGGTGTGGAACTGGGTGGCCAGCGTGGTTTCTTCCACGTTGAGCTTGCGCAGCGAGGCCTTGTCGGCGTCGTTGAGCTGCGCGCCGGCGCGCACGAACTCCTGGTAGTCACGCTCGACCAGGCGCAGCTGCACCGGGTCCAGGCCCAGCGACTGGCGCTGGTCGTAGATGGTCTTGATGCGCGCGAACAGCTTCGGGTCGAGGTTGATCTCGTCCTGGTGGTCTGCCAGCTTCGGGGCGACTTCTTCCTGGATCTTCTGGCGCGCGTCGTTGGTATCGGCCTGGACCAGGCCGAAGAAGATGCGCGACACGCGGGTCAGGGTTTCGCCGCTGCGCTCCAGCGCTTCGATGGTGTTGTCGAAGGTGGCCGGCTCGGGGTTGTCGGCGATCTTGCGAATCTCGGCCAGGTGCTGCTTCATGCCTTCGTTGAAGGCCGGCAGGTAGTCACTGTCCTTGATCTTGTCGAACGGCGGCGCCTGGAACGGCAGCGTGCTGGCGCTCAACAGGGGGTTGGTGGAGGCATCGGCCGGCTGCTGCGCGGCGGGGGTCTGGGTGTCGGACACGGGGGTGGACTCCTTGCCGGAACAGGCCGCCAGCGCCAGGCTGATGGCAGCGGCCAAAACTACGGTACGCGACATGAAACGGGCTCCTTGGAATGGGATGCGGCTGCGGAAAAACCGCAGCCGATCACCCTACTCCGATTGCCGGGGACCGGCATGTGCCGGACGTGGCGTATGGCTGTGCAGGCCCCGGCGCCAGTGGCGGCGGGGCCTGGCGACGCTCAGACGGTGCCGCGGTTCTTGCCCTGCCAGGGCCGGTAGTAGTCGCGGATGGCGGCCATGTCGGCGGCATCGTCGCCCGTGGAGTAGAACAGGGGGCCGATCCCGATGGTCTTCTCGGGGTAGTGGAAGTACGCCGCCAGCACCGGCACGTCGGCCATCCGCGCGATCTTCAGGAACCCGGCCTTCCAGTGGGTCACCGCCTTGCGGGTGCCTTCGGGGGTGATGGCATACCACATGCGTTCGGACCCGCGGATCAGGCTGACCGCCTGCTCGACGGTACCCTGCGGCGAGCTGCGGTCCAGCGGGATCACGCCCAGCGCGCGCAGCAGCGGCGACAGCGGCCACCAGAACAGCGAGGCCTTGCCCAGCACCTTGACCTGCATGCCCAGCGCGATCTTGGCGGCCATGCCCCAGAACCCGTCCCAGTTGGACGAGTGCGGGGCAATGATGAAGACCAGCTTGGGCACGTCGGGGAAGGTGCCCACCACTTTCCAGCCGCCCAGGCGCAGCGTGCAGCGGGCCAGCCAGCGAAGGAAGCGGTTTGGTTTGACCTGCGGCATGTTGGGCGGAACGGCCGGCAACAGCGGACTTCGGTTGTTCAAGCAATCACTCCCAATTGCGTGTGGTGCGTCCGCGCTTGATCTGCGCGCGGCCTTTTTTCTCGTCCAGGCGGCGCAGCTTGGCGCCATACGAGGGCTTGGTGGCCACGCGCGGCTTGGGCACGCTGAGGCTTTCCTGGATGAAGGCGGCCAGGCGCTCGCGGGCGTCGTCGCGGTTGCGGTCCTGGGTGCGGAAGCGCTGGGCATCGATGACCAGCACGCCCTCGCCGGTCATGCGCCGGTCGCGCCGGGCCAGCAGGCGCGAGCGCAGCGCTTCGGGCAACGACGGTGAGCCGGCCACGTCGAAGCGCAGTTCCACGGCGGTGGAGACCTTGTTGACGTTCTGGCCGCCGGCGCCGCTGGCGCGCACGAAACGTTCAACGAGTTCCGCATCGGGAATCGACAGGTGCGCGCTGATGGTGACGGGTCCGGAAGCCATGGGCGGCATTGTAAGGGCAGGACCGTGTCCAAGGGTGGGGCAAACATCCCCGATGACGCCGATAACGTCCGCAAACTACGGTCTGCTGACGCCTTCGAAGGTATCCTTGGGGTTCCATGCCACGCAGGATGCCCCGCACATGCTCTTGATCCGCTC
Organism: Stenotrophomonas sp. 364; assembly: GCF_009832905.1. Lineage (NCBI taxonomy): Bacteria > Pseudomonadati > Pseudomonadota > Gammaproteobacteria > Lysobacterales > Lysobacteraceae > Stenotrophomonas > Stenotrophomonas sp. 364. Next base: position 4,650,888 of record NZ_CP047135.1, on the reverse strand, counting down.
CCTGGCCCTTGCCGCCACTCCCCGCCGTGCACTGACCCGTGTCGGCCTTGTACTGGCGCTGGGCCTGGCCTCGATCGCGCCGGCGCTGGCCGCCCCGCCGTCCGATGCCGACATCAACCGGCTGCTGGCAGCCTCGCGCGCACAGACCATGCTGGACAGCATGCTGCCGCAGATCGAGGCGATGCAGCGCCAGCAGTTCCAGCAGGTCGCCCAGCAGCGCCAGCTGGATGCGCAGCAGCAGGAGCAGATGAAGCGGATGGAGGCCCGCACCACCCAGACCATCCGCCAGGCACTGTCGTGGCAGCAGCTGCGGCCGATGTACGTGGACCTGTACAAGAAGAGCTTCAGCAAGGAAGACGTGCTGGCGATGGCCGAGTTCTACGAGAGCTCGGCCGGCCAGAGCCTGCTCGACAAGACCCCGGCACTGATGCAGAACGTGATGGTGGCCATCCAGGAAAAGATGCAGCCGCTGTTTGTGGACCTGCAGAAGGACCTGGAGGCGATCATGAACGAAGCGCCGGCCCAGGCACCGGCGAAGAAGTAACCGCCGCCCGGCGTAGAGCCGACCGTTGGTCGGCTGCACGGATGACCCGGGTGCCGCGCGTAGAGCAGCCGACCAACGGTCGGCTCTACCGGGTTGGATCACGGGCAGTTGGATACACGCAGGCCATTCCGGGGGTAGAGCCGACCGTTGGTCGGCTCCACGGATGCCCCAGGAGACGCGCGTGGAGCAGCCGACCAACGGTCGGCTCTACGCGGTCAGACCCCACCCCAACACATCCATCGCCTTCCGGAACTCCCCGTCCACCGGGGCGCTGACATCCATCGCGCTGCCATCGGGGTGCGGGAAGCGCAGGCGTTCGGCGTGCAGCAGCATGCGGTGGATGCCCTGCATGCGGAAACTGCGGTTGTGCCGGCCATCGCCGTGGCTGGTGTCGCCGATCAGGTGATGCGACAGGTGCTTGAGGTGGCGGCGGATCTGGCGGAAGCGGCCGGTCTGCGGCTGGCAACGCAGCAATGCATAGCGCGAGGTTTCGAACTCGCCGACGGGCACGGCGATCTCGCCCACGGCCACGCGCTGGAAATGGGTGATGGCCTGCTTCTTGACCGGCTTGCCAGGACCACCGTCCAGGTCGTGGTCGACGGTGAACGCCTCCTCGGCCGGCCAGCCGCGGCAGATGGCCAGGTAGTCCTTGGTGACGTCGCCGCCCATCAGCGCTTTGCCGAGCACGCTGGCGCTTTCGCGGTCGAAGGCCAGCAGCAGGCAGCCACTGGTGGCGCGGTCCAGGCGGTGGACCAGGAAGATCGGCTTGCCGAGCTGCTCGCGCAGGCGGTCGGCGAGGAAGTCGTCTTCGCCACGGGCCAGTTTGCTGTCGTGGACCATCAGCCCGGCGGGCTTGTTGACCACGGCCAGGCGGTCGTCCACGTGCAGCAGCTGCAGCGGGACCGCGTCGGCGGTGGCGGGGAATGCGGTGTCGGTGTCGTTCACCGACCGATTATCCCCGCCGCGCGCGGGCAGCGCCATCGGCGATGATTCAGGCGGCGCTGCGTACCGCGATCAGTTCGCCGTTGCCGATCGGCACCAGCACGCACTGGAACTGCGGATCGTCACGCACGCAGGCATCGAAGGCCGCCATCTGTTCGGCGTGCGACACCGCGTTGTCGACCACCAGCAGGCCACCGGGCCGCAGCACCCGGCGCAGCTGCGGCCACCAGTCCAGGTACTGGCTGCGTTCGGAATCCAGAAACAGCAGGTCGATGCTGTCGTCGGCCGCGGCATGCAACCATGCGCCGCCCTCGGCGTGGACCAGCGCGATATGCGCACCCAGCCCGCTGCGGTCGAAGGTGCTGCGCGCCAGCGCGACCTTGTCGGCGGCGTATTCCAGCGTGGTGACGTGGCCACCGACCGCGGCGGCGGCCTCGGCCAGCCACAGCGTGGAATAGCCGTTGGAGGTGCCGATTTCCAGTACCCGGCGTGCGCCGGTGGCGCGCACCAGGACCCCCAACAACGCCCCGGTGTCGGGCGTGATGTTGAGCATGCGCTGGGCACGCGCGGTGTGGGTGGCGTCGTTGTCGGCGCCGAAGCGGGCCAGCTCCTCCTTGAGCGCCTGCAGCGTCATGTCAGCGCCGCCACCACGCGCTGGCCAGCGAGAACAGGCCGGCCGCGCCGCTCACCCAGCTCCACACCGGCGCATCGCCGAAGTACCAGCCACCCGGCTGCATGCCATACAGCACCGCCGCCACGATCAGCAGGCCAACGCCGGCGATCGCGGCCACCGCACGCTTCTGCAGCTTCTGCAGGTTGGTGTTGAGCGCCACCAGGTCCTGCGAGCGCATCGACAGCTCGTGCCCGCCTTCCACCTGCTGCTTCAACCAGGCGTGCACCAGGCGCGGCATGTCCGGGGTGTGGGTCATGATTTCCGGCAGCCGCTTGCGCAGTTCCTTCAGTACCCGGCGCGGGCTGTAGCGCTCGCGCAGGATGCGTTCGAGCACCGGCCGTGCGACCGCCCAGATATCCAGTTCCGGATCGAGCTGACGGCCCACGCCTTCGATGTTGAGCAGGGTCTTCTGCAGCAGGATCAGCTGCGGCTGCAGGGTCAGTTCGTAGCGCTGGGCCACGCGGAACAGCTTGATCAGCACTTCGGCCAGCGAGATCTGCGACAGCGGGCGGGTGAAGTACGGCTCGCAGACCGACCGCGCCGCCGCTTCCAGCTCGTCGATGCGCACGTTGTTGGGCATCCAGCCCGCTTCAACATGGAGCTCGGCCATGCGCCGGTAGTCCTTGTTGAAGATGGCCATGAAGTTTTCGGCGAGGTAGTACTGATCCTGCTCGGACAGCTGGCCCATGATGCCGAAATCCAGCGCGATGAAGCGCGGGTTGTCACGCCGGGCCGGATCGATGTCGACCCAGATGTTGCCGGCGTGCGCATCGGCGTGGAAGAAGTTGTCGCGGAACACCTGGGTGTAGAACACCCGCACGCCCTTCGCGGCCAGTGCCTTGCGGTCGATGCCGGCCTTGTCCAGCGCGGCGATGTCGTCCGACGGAATGCCCCACACCCGTTCCAGGGTGAGCGCGCGCTCGGCGGTGTGGCTCCAGATCACTTCCGGCACGTACAGGTCGTCCGAGTCGACCCAGTTGCGGCGCAGCACGCTGGCATTGGCGCCTTCGCGCTGCAGGTCCAGTTCGGCGGCCAGGGTGTTCTCTACTTCAGCCACCACTTCGCGTGGGCGGATCTTGTCCGCGCGCGGGTGGGTGCGCTCGACCAGCGCGGCCGCGGAGTTGAGCAGCGCGATGTCGGCGCCGATCTGCTTTTCGATGTCCGGGCGCAGCACCTTGACCACCACCTGGCGGCCATCGGCCAGGGTGGCTGCGTGCACCTGTGCGATCGAGGCCGAGGCCAGCGGCTGCAGGTCGAAGCTGGCGAAGGCTTCGCTGACCGGGCGGCCCAGCGCCTGCTCGACGATGCGCTGCGCGGCAGCACCGTCAAACGGCTTCACGCGGTCCTGCAGCAGGGTGAGTTCATTGGCGATGTCGGCCGGGATCAGGTCGCGGCGGGTCGACAGGATCTGCCCGAACTTGACGAAGATCGGGCCGAGGTCCTGCAGCGCCAGGCGCAGGCGCGCGCCGCGCGACTGGACGGCGATGTCGGCCGACGCGCGCGGTACGAACGGCTTGGCCAGGCGCAGCCAACGCTCGGCCACGGTGCCTTCCAGCAGGTCGTCCAGGCGGTAACGCAGGATCACGCGACCAATGCGGGTGGCACGGAACATCGCCTTCATGCGCGCACCTGGCGCAGGCGCTGCACGCGCACCGCAATGCGTTCCACATCGTCGCGCATCACGTCCACGTCGTCGTGGAAGGCTTCCAGTTCTGCTCGCGGTACCACGTCGCGCGACTCCTCGGTGACAAATTCAGCGGCGCTGTGCGCCAGGTCGGACGCGCCGCGGCGCGCATGCTGCAGCGCCGAGCGCAGGCTGTTGGCTACCTGCACCCCCAGCACCTCGCCGAACACACGCACAAACGGCTGCTGCCAGTCCGGATCGAAACGGCTCGCAAGCTGCTGCAGCCGGCGCGCCAGCTCGGCATCGCCGGAGACCTTGACCCGCCCGGCCGGGGCGGTGCCGCCACGGCGTGCGTTGGCCAGGAACGGCAGTTGCGCCAGCACCCCACCCAGCGTGCTGCGCACCGCCAGGTCCGGTTCCTGCTGCGGGTCCACCTGGCCCACCGTCAGCCGCTCCCCGTCCACCCCGATCCGCATTGCCAGCGCGGGCGACTCCAGGGTGAGGGCGATGTGGCGGCCATCCAGCGCGGCCAGTGCGCCCCGGGTGTCCGGGTCCAGCGCCAGCGCGCGGTTGAGCGCCAGCTGCAGCGCATTGCCGGCCAGCGGCTTGAGGGAACTGAGGAGGGAACGGGCCATCGGTGCATTCTAACCGGCCCGCGGCAGGCCGGGACCGTCGCCACGGTGCCCAGCCTGACGCGTGGATGAAGGCCGGGTGCGCCACGGCTGGCGGACCGGTTCATGCTAGGGGTCCACATACGCACGCAGGAGCAGCAGCAGGCATGGGCAAGACGCGGGTAGGCATCATTTTCGGTGGCCGTTCGGCCGAGCATGAAGTGTCGTTGCAGTCGGCGAAGAACATCGTCGATGCGCTGGACAAGGAACGGTTCGACGTCACCCTGATCGGCATCGACAAGCAGGGCCAGTGGCATGTGAGCGACCCGCAGGCCTTCCTGCTCAATGCCGAGGATCCGGCGCGGATCGCGCTGAACCCCTCGGGCAATGCGGTGGCGGTGCATCCGGGCGTGGCCCGCCAGCAGCTGGTGCCCACCGACCCGGCCACCGCGCTGGAACAGATCGACGTGGTGTTCCCCATCGTGCACGGCACGCTCGGCGAGGACGGCTCGCTGCAGGGCCTGCTGCGCATGGCCAACCTGCCGTTCGTGGGCGCAGGCGTGTTGGGGTCGGCGGTGGCGATGGACAAGGACGTGGCCAAGCGCCTGCTGCGCGATGCCGGCCTGGCCGTGGCCCCGTTCGTCTGCTTCAACCGCGCCAGCGCAGCCAACGCCGACTACGCGGCCCTGGTGGCGCAGCTGGGCGCGCCGCTGTTCGTCAAACCGGCCAACCAGGGCTCGTCGGTGGGCGTGAGCAAGGTGCATACCGCGCAGCAGTTCCATGAGGCACTGGCGCTGGCGCTGTCCTACGACCACAAGGCGCTGGTGGAAACGGCCATCGACGGCCGCGAGATCGAGTGCGCGGTGCTGGGCAATGAAACGCCGGAGGCCAGCGTCTGCGGCGAGGTGGTGGTGCACGACGAATTCTATTCGTACGACACCAAGTACATCCGCGAGCACGGCGCCGACGTCGTGGTGCCGGCGGCGATCAGCGACGCCGACCAGCAGCGCATCCGCGCCATTGCCGTGCGCGCCTACCAGGCCCTGGACTGCGCCGGGCTGGCGCGGGTGGATGTGTTCCTGGGCCGCGATGGCCAAGTGGTGATCAACGAGATCAACACCCTGCCCGGCTTCACCCGGATCAGCATGTATCCCAAGCTGTGGGCGGCCAGCGGGCTGGGCTACACCGCCTTGATCACCCGCCTGCTGGAACTGGCGCTGGAGCGGCATGCGCGCGAACGTGCGCTGCAGAGCTCCATCACGACGACGGCCTGACCCCCTTTCGAGGATCAGGCCGTCGTCAGGCGCCGCTGGGCACCCCGCGCTGGAGAGAGGTAGCGCGGGCTGCCCGGCGAACTACCCTCGCTTGCGGAACATCGACACCACCGCCAGGATCAGGAACACGACGAACAGGATCCAGGCGATGTTACTGGCAGCGCCGGCGATGCCGGAGAAGCCGAGCACCGCCGCGATGATGGCGATGACGAAAAAGATTACGGCGTAATGCAGCATGTCGATCCTCGCGTAATGCGTGCCGGATTGGCGTGCTGCAATCTTCACCAAACCGCGGTGTTCAGGAAGTGATGGCGCCCTCTGCGCGCGATGAAGACTTCAGCCTCGTGAGGCCTTCGTCAATGCTCACCTGCGGCACGTAGCCGAAGTCGCGGCGCGCCGGTTCCATGCTGTACCAGTGCGGCGTGCACAGCTGCTCGGCCAGGAAGCGGGTCATCGGCGGTTCGCCGCGCAGGCGCAGCAGCGGCCACAGGCGTTCGGCCACCGCGCCGATGCGGTAGGCGGTCTTGAAGCTGATCGACTTCTCCACCGCCGGGGCGCCCACGGCGGCCATCAGCTTGTTGAGCAGCTCGCGCATCGGCAACGGTTCGCCGTTGGAGATGAAGTACGCCTTGCCCGCGCACGCCGCGCCCGGGGCGAGGTGTTCGAAGGCCAGGAAGTGGGCCAGCGCGGCATTGTCGATGTAGGTGGTGTCGACCCGGTTGCTGCCATCGCCGACGAAGCGCAGCCGGCCCGCGCGCGCGCGTTCGGCAAGGCGCGGCACCAGTTGCTGGTCGCCCGGGCCCCAGATCAGCCGCGGGCGCAGTGCCACGGTGGCCAGGGTGGCATCGTTGGCGGCCAGCACGCGCTGTTCGGCAATGGTCTTGGTGGCTGCGTAGGGCGCCTGGAAGTCTTCGCCGTAGGGCACTTCGTCGGCCCCCAGCCCTTCCACCGGATGGGTGGCGCGGTGGGTCACGCTGGGCGTGGAGGTGTAGACCAGTTTGCCCACGCCGTGTTCGCGACAGGCGGCAATCACGTTGTCGGTGCCCACCACGTTGGCCTGGAAGTAGCTGTCATAGCTGCCCCATGCGCCGGCCTTGGCCCCGTTGTGGAACACTGCATCGACCCCGGCCACGGCGTGCCGCACGGCATCGGCATCGGCCAGGTCGCCGCGGATCTGGCCCACGCCCAACGCGGCCAGCGGCGGGTAATCGCCCCGGTTGAAGCTGAGCACCTGGTGGCCACGCTGCACCAGCCCGCGGCACAGCGCCTGCCCGAGGAAGCCACCACCACCGGTCACCAGGATCTTCATGCGTGCGTTTCCACTTGGGTTGCGGCCCAGATGGCCAGCTTCTCGCGGCCGATCTTGGCGTTGTGACGGATATCCACCGGGAAGCCCGGGTGCATCAGGAACTGTTCGATGCGGGTGGTGTGCGGGTACGCGTCGGCCTTGTGGCGCAGGCGCTCGCGCAGCGCCGGCGTATCGGCCGCGCCGGGCTGCAGCTCCACGCACAGCACCGGCCGCTGCCGGCCAGCCGGGCCAACGCCGACCAGCGCGGTGCGGGCGATGCCGTCCAGCGCATTGAACACCGGCTCCACCTGTTCGGTGTACAGCGGGCCGTGCGCGGTTTCCAGCCGCTGGGTCTTGCGCCCGCAGAACCACAATCGGCCCTGCGTGTCGAAGTAGCCCACATCGCCCATGCGGTGCACCACCTGGGTGCGTCCATCGGCCAGCGCTTCGCTGATCTTGGCCGCGGCGGTGGCCTGCGGACGGTTGAAGTAGCTGTCGGTGGCGGTCGGGCCGGCCACGGTGATCTCGCCCACCTCGCCCACCGCCAGTTCGCGTACCTGCGACCACTGCTGCAGCGGCGCGTCGTCGATGGCGATGATGCGCACCTGGTTGGGCGCCACCACGCGGCCCACGCAGGTGCCGGCGCCGGCCTCGGTGGCCTGGCGCGTGCTGTCCAGCTCGCGCCCTTCGATGACCGCCACCGGCAGGCACTCGGTGGCGCCGTACGGGGTCCAGAACTGCGCGTCATCGGGCAGCAGCCGGCGGATCCGTGCCACCACGTCCGGCGGCACCGGGGCACCGGCCGAGGTGACCCGGCGCACACCCTGCAGCGGCTGGCCATGGTCGGCCAGCACGCGCATCAGCGCCGGCGAGCCGAACAGCTGGGTGATGCCGAAGCGGGCGATGGCGTCGTGCAGCTTGCGCGGGTCGGCCTTGGCCGGGCGCGTGGGGTCCATGTCCGGGATCACCGAGGTCAGGCCCAGCGCCGGGTCGAACAGGGCAAACGGCGGGAAGGTCGGCAGGTCGACGCCGCCGGGCTCCATGCCGAAGGCGGCACGCAGCAGATCGACCTGGCCCACGAAGTGGCGGTGGCGGTAGACCACGCCCTTGGGCACCCCGGTGGAGCCGCTGGTGAACAGGATCGCGGCGACATCCTCGCCGTCGGTGGCCGCCATCGGCTGGGGCGCACGCGCGCCGTCGGCCTCGATGCGGGCCAGCGTGGTGCCGCCCCAGCCCCAGCGCCGACCCACCGTCACCAGCGTCTTCACCCCCGGGCACCAGCGCAGCACCAGCCGCGCCACGTGGGCCAGGCCGATGCCGATGAAGGCCTGCGGCTGGGCCTCTTCCAGGCACTGCTTGAGCGCGCGCTTGTCGATGCCGGGGTCGACCAGCACCGGCACCGCGCCGTTCTTGAACAGCGCGAACATCAGCAGGAAGAATTCCGGGGACGGCCGCACCATCACCACCGCGCGCACGCCACGGCCGATGCCATGGGCGGCCAGGCCGGCGGCCAGGGCGTCGCTGCGCGCGTTGAGGGTGCGGTAGTCCAGGGTGACGTCATAGGCCGCCATGCCGCCGGGACCGGGCTTTCCCGGGCAGCGGATGGCAATCTGGTCGGGGCGCTCACGGGCCAGCTCGGGCAGGCGGGCGGCGATGTTGACGGGGCTGTTCATCCGTTCATTGTCGCCGCTGCAGAAAAATCTTGCGCGACGGCCAACGGCGTGGAAAATTCGCGCCCTTCCCTCCCGCTTGATTGCCGCCCAAGGCCGGTACCCCATGTCCCATCCCTGCCTCACCTGCGGCGCCTGCTGCACCCAGTACCGTGTGGCATTCCACTGGATGGAATCGGACGAGGTCACCCCCGGTGGCGTGCCGCATGAACTGACCCAGGTGCTGGACCCGCACCGGCTGTGCATGCGCGGCACCCTGTCCAAGCCGGTGTACTGCGTGGCGCTGGATGCGGAGATCGGGGTGTATTCCCGCTGCACCATCCACCCCAACCGGCCCAGCGTGTGCCGCGAGGTGGACGCCTCGTGGGAGTACGGCAAGGCCAGCCCGCAGTGCGACAAGGCGCGGGTGGCGCACGGCATGCCGGCCCTGACCCTGGCCGATTGGCGCTGGCGGGACGCGGCGGACAACGACGATGATCATCCCGACGACAACGGCAGTTCGCCGGCCCCGCAGGCGCCGATCGCGGCGTGAGGGTGTGTGTCCGGGGGTGATGGCCCGGAGCGAAGGGCAGCCGGCCAACGGTCGGCTCTACCGGGGAGGGGTTCCGATTCGATCAAACGTCGGTACCCGGTGATGGGTTTCGATCCGACCAATCGTCCGTGCACGGTGATGGGTTTCGATCCGAACCAACGTCGGTATCAACCGCTTGATGGGTAGGTGACGACCGTTGGTCGTCACACCCCCGGTCAGATCGGGTTGGCGTCCAGGAACGCCCGGATCTTCGGCACCAGCACCTCGTGCTTGTCTTCCAGCACGTAGTGCCCGGCATCCTCGAAGGCATGCACCTGGGCCCGCGGCAGCGCGGCCTGGAAGCCGGCCAGGAAATGGTGGTCGAACACGAAGTCGCGCAGGCCCCAGCCGATGAAGGCCGGACGGTCGGCGAACGACGGCAGCGCCTGACCGGCGCGCTCCAGCAGCGACCAGGCCTTGTCGGCCGGCGACAGCGGGATGTCCTGCATGAAGCGGATGGTGCTGATGCGGTTGGCGTAGCTGTTGTACGGCGACACGTAGGCACGGCGCACGTCGGCCGGCATCTTGCGTTCCACACCCAGCCAGGAGGCGCCGGAGGAGAACGCGTTGAACGTGCGGATGATCCACTCGCCCACCGTCCAGTGCCGGCCCAGCGCGATCTGCCACGGCATCTTCTTGGCCGCCGGCATCGGGAACGCGGCGGTGTTGAGCACCACCAGCCGCTTCACCTGCGCATGGTGCGACAGCGCCCAGCCGAAGCCGATCATGCCGCCCCAGTCGTGCACGGCCAGGGTGACCGGGCCGGTGATGCCCAGGTGCCGCAGCAGCGCGTCCAGGTCGTCCACGCGCGACTGCAGCGTGTAGTCGTAGTGCGCGTCATCGGGCTTGTCCGACAGGCCCATGCCGATGTGGTCGGGCACGATGCAGCGATATTCATCCGAGAGCCCGGCCACCAGCGTGCGCCAGTAATAGCTCCACGACGGGTTGCCGTGGACCATCACCACCACCTCGCCATCGCGTGGGCCTTCGTCGAGATAGTTCATCGACAGGCCAGGGCGGACCTCGAAGCGCTGCGGGTGGGCGGGGTAACCGGGAAGCTTGGACATCGGATCGCACCTGTAAAAAGGGCCGGTAGTACCGGCCCTTGGAATCAACGCAGCGGTCTGCTTACCAGACCACTTCGGCCATCGAGCAGTTCAGGCCCGAACCGATGCCCAGCAGCGCGATGCGGTCGCCCTTCTTCAGGCGGCCCAGCTCCTTGAGCTTGCTCAGCACGATCGGCACCGAAGCCGGACCGATGTTGCCGTGCTCGCCGAAGATGGTCATGACCTTCTTCGGGTCGATGCCGAAGTTCTTGATGAACGCGGCGGTGTGCGGCTGGCTGACCTGGTGGATGACGAACTGGTCCAGTTCGTCCACCGCCCAGCCCAGCGCTTCGCGCGCGGCCACGAAGGTCTTCTGCGCCAGCTTGATGCCTTCGATCAGCAGCATGCGGGTGTCGGTGACCATGCGGTCCAGGTTGCCGCGGCAGAGCTGGTTCCACTCGGTGGCCGAGCGGGTCACGCCACCGCGGTAACGCGGCGCATCGGGCACCAGTTCGGTACGCGCCATCACCATGGCCGCGGCTCCGCAGCCCAGGGTCAGGGCGGCCATCTCGTTGCGGAAGTCGTCGGCGGTCACGCCCGGCAGGGCCATGCGCTCGAGGGTCTTCTCGTAGACCAGGTTGGCGGTTTCGCCATCGACGATCAGGGCGTAGTCGATCTCACCGCGCTCAAGCATGCGCGCAGCGATGTCCATGCCGTTGATGAAGGCCAGGCAGGCATTGGCGACGTCGAAGGTCATGCATTCGTCGCCCACGCCCAGGTTGCCCGAGACGATGCTGGCCGTGGACGGCTCCAGGTAGTCGCGGCTCACCGAGGTGTTGACCAGCAGGCCGATCTTGTCGGCGCCGATGCCGGCGTCTTCCAGCGCCTTGCGGGCCGCCAGGGTGGCCGCGTCGGAGGCGAGCATGTCCGCGTCCCACAGGCGGCGGGCGTGGATGCCGGCGATGTCGCCGAGCACGTCGGTACGGATGCCCAGACGATCCAGCGTCGGCTGCAGACGTTCGTTGATTTCCTTGGACGTCAGCGTGTGCGGCGCGTCGATGTGCGCCAGGCCGGCGATAGAGACATTCTTGAAGAGCATCAGTTAGCGCCAAGGCTCAGGCAAAGGGGGCGCTATTGTAAGCCGGCGTTGCCTTCACCGCACCTTTACGAATTCACGCCCGGGCGTATGGTGCGGCCGGGCGCCCTGAAGGGTTCAGCGCGGCGGGCACTGGAAGGCCAGGAAGCGCTGGCTGCCGTCGGTCGGCTGGCCGGCCGCCTGGACGGCATTGGCCCCGGCGCTGGGCGCTTCATTGCGTGCCAGGGTTTCCAGTTCTTCCTGCACGCGCAAGGGGTTGCGGTTGTAGAAGCCCACCTTGCTCTTGACCGTCACCACCACCTCGCCCTTGGTCTGGCAGCCGCTGGGCACCTGCCCGGCCGGCAGCACGCGCACGGTCTTGCCCACCGGTTCGATCGGCACCCAGGTGCAGGCAGTGGCGCTGAGGGTGAGCAGGGAAAGCAGAAGAACGCGCATGTGGGGAACCTGGCTGGGCGACGAGAAAGGAGTGTGCGGGAAACGGCTGAATCGGGGGTGATGGGGTACCGGGCGGTGGCCCGGCACCCCATCGGCAGATCAACGGGGTTGCCGGCCAGCGGCCGGCGCTACTGGTTTGCCGTCGGCGTCGATCACGTGGACCTCGCCGATGTTCAGCGCCCGGACTTCCTTCTCGGTCTGCTTCAGGTCGCCGACCACCACCCAGGTGAGGGTGTTGGGGTCCAGCGTGGCGGCCGCCTGCTGCACCTGTGCCGGGGTCATCGCCTCGATCTCGGCCTTGCGCTTGAACACGTAGTCGTCCGGGCGCTGGTAACGCACGATGCCGCTGATGGTCCCGAGCACCGCGCTGGCGGTCTCGTAGGCACCGGGCAGGCTGAGCGTCTGGATGTTGCGGATGCGCGCCACTTCCGCCGCCGTGGCCGGCTTGGCACCGCTGGCGAAGTCGCGGATGTCCTTCTGCATTTCCTGCATCGACTCGGCGGTCTTGTCGATCTGCACCGGTGCACGCGCGCCCCACGGACGCTGGCCCAGCGTGGCCGGCGCGCTGCTGCCCGCACCGTAGGACCAGTGCTTTTCCTCGCGCAGGTTCATGTTCAGGCGCGAGGTGAAGTCGCCGCCGAGCACGCCGTTGGCGATGTCGAAGCGGGTGCTGCCCGGGTCCATCGCCGAGGGCACCAGCTGGCTGGCGAACAGGTTGGCCTGCACCGCGCCGGGCTGGTCGATCAGGTACACGCGGGCGTGGGTGGGACGGGGCACGTCGGCCGGTGCCTTGACCTGCGGCGCGGTGCCGGTGCTCTTCCAGTCGCCGAACTGGCGCTCCAGCAGCGGCACGATGTCCTTCAGGGTGGTGTCACCCACCACGATCAGGGTGCCCTGCTCCGGGCGCAGTGCGTCGCGATGGAAGGCCACCAGGTCCTCGCGGGTCAGCGACTGGATGTCCGCCTCGTTGCCGCTGCCGGTGAACGGAATGGCATACGGATGCCCGGCGCCGTACAGCAGGGCCGGCATGACCCGCATCGCGGCTGCGCTGGGGTTGACCTTCTCCTGCTGGATGCCGGCGATCCAGGTCGCCTTGACCCGGTCGATCTCGCCCTGCTCGAAACGCGGCTGGCGCAGCATGTCGGCATACAGGGCCAGCGAGGGCGCCAGGTTTTCCTTCAAGGCCGACAGGTAGACGCTGGCACTGTCCAGCGACGCCGAGGCGCCCAGGGTGGCGCCCAGTGCGTCGGCAGCGTTGGCGAACGGCAACGCGCCGAGCTTGCCGGCACCTTCGCCCATCAGGTCCATGGTGAAGTTGGCGGTGCCCTGCTTGCGGCCCTGGTCGGCGGTGAAGCCACCGGGGAATTCATAGCTGAACTGCACCACCGGAATGTCGTGGCGCTCGGCCAGGATCACCTGGGTGCCGTTCTTCAGCGTGGCGCGGTGCAGCTGCGGGAACTTCAGCTCCGGGAAGGTCCTGGTCTGCGGTACGCCGGTGCTGCGGTCCACCTGCTTGGGCAGGGTGGTGTACTTGGCATCCACGGCGGGCACGGTGAACGGCTTGGGCGACTGCGACGGCAGTTCGGCCAGCGCCACGCGCGCGCCCGGTTCCACCACGATGGTGTGGTCGCCCACGCCCAGCCACTTGGCCCCCACGGCGCGCACGTCGGCGGCGCTGGCGGCATCGATGGTGGCCAGCGACCGGCGGAAGCAGCCCGGGTCGCCTTCGAACACGGTGCACTCGGCCAGCGCGTCGGCCTTGCCGCCGAACCCGCCGATGCGCTCGATGCCGCGGATGAAGCCGGCGCGGAAGGCGGTCTTGCCGCGGCTCAGTTCGTCGGCAGTGGGACCGTCCTTGGCCAGGCGCTTGATCTCTTCATCGATGATCGCCTCCACCTTGGCCGGGTCCACGCCCTGCTTGACGGTGGCCATCACCACGAAGTTGGAGCCCAGCTGCGAGCTGTAGGCGCCGGCGCTGATGTTGTCCACCAGCTTGTCCTGGTGCAGCAGGCGCTGGTCCAGGCGCGAGGACTTGGCCCCGCCCAGTACCTGGGCAAACAGCTGCAGCTGGTCGATGTCGGTGGTGCCGACCTCGGCCACGTTCCAGGCGCGGTAGATGCGCGCCTGCGGCACCTTGTCGGTCATCACCTCACGGGTGCTCTTCTCGCGCCTGGCCACGTCCACCTTGGGCTGGGCCATGGTCGGACCGGCCGGGATGTCACCGAAGTAGCGGGCGACCTTTTCCTTGGCGGTGGCCAGGTCGATGTCACCGGCCAGCACCAGTACCGCGTTGTTGGGGCCGTACCAGGTGCGGAACCAGGTTTTGACGTCATCCAGCGAGGCGGCGTTGAGGTCGTTCATCGAGCCGATCACGCCGTGGTGGTACGGGTGGCCCGCCGGGTACATGGCGCGGGTCAGCTTGTCCCACACCTGGCCATAGGGCTGGTTCTCGCCCTGGCGCTTCTCGTTCTGGACCACGCCGCGCTGTTCGTCGAGTGCGGCCTGGTCGATTGCGCCGACCAGGTGGCCCATGCGGTCGGACTCCATCCACAGCGCCATGTCCAGCGCGGTGGTGGGCACGTTCTCGAAGTAGTTGGTGCGGTCGGTATTGGTGGTGCCGTTCTGGCCGGTCACGCCGACCTGCTTGAACGGCTCGAAGTACTCGCCGTCGTGGTTTTCGCTGCCCTGGAACATCAGGTGTTCAAACAGGTGCGCAAAGCCGGTGCGACCGGCCGGTTCGTCCTTGCTGCCGACGTGGTACGAGACGTTGACCGCCACGATCGGCGCCTTGCGGTCGGTGTGCACCACCACGCGCAGGCCATTGGGAAGGGTGAACTGCTCGAACGGAATGTCGACCTTGGCCGGCGCGGCGGGCCGGGCCAATGCGGGCGCCGGCATGACGCTGCCCAGGGCGGCGGAGAGCGCTACAGCCAGCAGCGCGGCACGCGGTCGAAAGTGGACGGTCATCCCGGTTCCTTGGTCATGAAGGTGAAGGGCCGATCCTAGCGCGTGGCGGGCGCCTGCGGCATCGGCCAACAGTCATTGCGCCTGCGGGGGCAGTGGCGGGCAGGCGGCCGGGGCAACGGTCGATCCGGGCGACCTGTACGCCATGGCGCGAACACCTGCGCCGTGTCAGCGGACAGGTGTCCGGACAGCGGACACCCCGTTCTCGGCAAAAAAACCTTACGAATCAATGCGAAAAAGTTGGCACGGTGCCTGCTTGGTACTGGCTGTGGCAAACGCAGGAGCAGAACCAACATGACTGCCAGCTGAACAAAAACGAAAACCTTGAAATTGTTCTTGCAAGCCCCGAATCGGTGTACTACCTTACTACCACACCACTGACCACCAACACTAAACAGGCCTCGCCATGAACACCAAGACCATCGCCATCGCCATCGCCCTCGCCGCCGGCACCGCGTTTGCTTCAAACGTGCAGGCCGCCACCATCACCACCCTGGACACCGTGCAGGTGCGCCCGTCGGCCGACCAGATCGCCCAGGCCGCAGTGGAACGCAGCAGCGCCATCCCGACCCTGGCCCTGGTGGAAGTCCGCCCGACCGCCGGCCTGATCGCCGACTACCGCGCCGAGCTGGCCGACAGCCGCCGCGTGACCACCCTGGCCGCCGTCGAAGTGCGCCCGACCGCCGAGCAGTACCAGGCCCTGGCCGCCGAGCAGGTGACCCATCGCGATTACGTGGCCACGCTGACCGCCGCCGCCACCGCCGTTGCCCGCGACGTGATCGTCAACCTGCCGGCCCTGCAGGTGCGCCCGTCGTCTGCCGATCTGCAGGCCCTGGCGCTGGAAACCGCTGCCCAGGTGCTGGTCCGTCCGTAACCGGTTGCTGCGGTAACACGCAGCCGCCGCGTAAACTGCGGCCATGACCGCGCCCACGTTCCACGTCATCCTGTTCCAACCCGAAATTCCGCCGAACACCGGCAATGTGATCCGCCTCTGCGCCAACACCGGCGCGCGGCTGCACCTGATCGAGCCGCTCGGTTTCGACCTGAGCGACAAGCAGCTCAAGCGCGCCGGCCTGGACTATCACGAATACGCTCGACTGCAGGTCCATCCCGACCTGGACACCGCCCTGCAGGCCATTGCACCCAAGCGTCTGTTTGCCCTGAGTACCCGCGGCAGCGTGCGTTACGACACCCCGCAGTTCGACGATGGCGATGCCTTCCTGTTCGGCCCGGAAACCCGCGGGCTGCCCCAGGACCTGCTCGACGCGCTCCCCGATGGCCGACGCCTGCGCCTGCCGATGCAGCCGGACAACCGCAGCCTCAACCTGTCCAACACGGTCGCCGTGGTGATGTACGAGGCCTGGCGGCAGAACGGGTTTGCCGGCGGGGAATAAGAGCTGTCAGAAGCTGCAAAGCCGGAGCGCAAAGCCGCACGCCGGTTGCTTCTCGGCTGCGCTGGGGAGGGTCGGTTGGCGGGACACGCCGTAAACCCATCCTTGGGGGCTCGTGGGCGCCATCCATGGCGCCCAACGGTCCCGCCAACCTACCCTCCCCAGCGCCTGACACGTTCCCGGTGCTTATGGAACAAAGGGATTGCCGGCGGCCGCACCTGCTGCGGTACCGATCAACGGTCGGCACCTACAGCGGCACGTGGTGGTCCGCATCGACCGAGTTGAACATCAGCATCGCCCACTGGTAGCACCTGACCGTTGGTCAGGTGACCCCTTCAACGGTAGTGCCGGCCGCTGGCCGGCTCCCGACACCGCCGACACCCTTAGAACGCGTTGATGCCCGTCAGCTCCCGCCCGATCACCAGCTGGTGCACGGTTTCGGTGCCCTCGTAAGTGATCACCGATTCCAGGTTCAACGCGTGGCGGATCGCCATGTGCTCGGTGGTGATACCCGCGCCGCCCAGCAGGTCGCGGCATTCGCGGGCGATGTCGATGGCCATGCGGCAGTTGTTCCACTTGGCCAGGCTGACCTGCTGCGGCTGCAGCTTGCCGGCGTCCTTCAACCGACCCAGCTGCAGGGCCAGCAGCTGCGCGGTGGTGATGCGCCGGGCCATGTCGGCCAGCTTGATCTGCGCGCTCTGCGTGGCCGCCACCGGCCGGCCGAACAGCACGCGCTGCTTGGTGTAGTTCAGTGCTTCGTCCAGGCAGGCCACCGCCGCGCCGATCGGGCCCCAGCTGATGCCGTAACGGGCTTGGTTCAAGCAGCCCAGCGGGCCTTTCAGGCCCTGCACGTTGGGCAGGCGGTTGCGCTCGGGCACGCGCACGTTGTCGAAGAACAGCGCGCCGGTGAGCGAGGCGCGCAGGCTCATCTTGTGCTTGATTTCCTGCGTGGTGAAGCCGGCCATGCCCTTTTCCAGCACGAAGCCCTGGATGCCGTCCTCGGTGTGTGCCCAGACGATGGCGATGTCGGCCACCGGGCCGCTGGTGATCCACATCTTGCTGCCATTGACCAGCCAGTCGCCGCCGTCGCGCACCGCGCGCGTCTTCATCGCCGCCGGGTCGGAGCCGCCGTGCGCTTCGGTCAGCCCGAAGCAGCCGATGACCTTGCCGGCGGCCATGTCGGGCAGCCAGCGCGTGCGCTGTTCTTCACTGCCGTAGGCATGGATCGGGTACATGCACAGCGAGCTCTGTACCGACACGAAGCTGCGCAGGCCCGAATCGCCGCGTTCCAGTTCCTGGCAGATCAACCCGTAGCTGACCGCGTTGAGTCCACCGCCGCCGTACTGCTCGGGCAGGCTGCAGCCGAGCAGGCCCAGCGCGGCGATCTCGGGAATCAATTCGTCCGGGAAGCGCCCCTGGTCGAACGCGTCACCGATGATCGGCAGCACGCGCTCGTCGGTGAAGCGCGCCACCGTGGCCTGCACGGCGCGCTCCTCGTCGCTGAGCAGGGAGCGGACATCAAACAGGTCATACGGATTCAGTGACATGGCTACCCGGGTGTGAAGGCGATCAATCAGGGGACCATTGTGGTCGCTGCGCCGCGTGCGGCCAAGGCAGGGCGCAGCACGGGCGACGTGGCAGCTCCCGCATTGGTGCGCCGCAGCATCAACGTGCGTGATGGAAGTGCTCACGTGCCGTCAACGTCGGCGATCTAGGCGTAAACGCCGCGTCCCGGTACCCTGCTCATCTGATCCAGTAGTTGCGCCGTGTCCCGCGCGCGATTCCCAGGCAACCGCCGCCGGCTTTGACCGACGGCACTACCCAAGAGTTACGCACCCCCATGAGCGAAGAGACCACCGCCCTGCCCCCGCGTGAAGCCATGGAGTTCGACGTGGTGATCGTCGGTGCCGGCCCTGCCGGCCTGGCCACGGCCATCCGCCTGCGCCAGCGCGCGATCGAAGCCGGCCGCGAACTGTCCGTCTGCATCCTGGAAAAGGGCTCCGAGCCGGGCGCACACATCCTGTCCGGCGCCATCATGGACCCGCGCGCGCTGACCGAACTGTTCCCGGACTGGGCCGAGCGCGGCGCACCGCTGAAGCAGAAGGTCACCCGCGACGAGTTCCTGTTCCTCAGCGAAACCGGTGCGCGCGGCACCCCGCATGCGCTGCTGCCCGAGTGCTTCCATAACGATGGCAACTACATCGTCAGCCTGGGCGAGGTCACCCGCTGGCTGGCCCAGCAGGCCGAGGCGCTGGAGGTATCGATCTTCCCCGGCTTCCCCGCCGCCGAGGTGCTGTACACCGCCGACGGCGCGGTGATGGGCGTGGCCACCGGCGACATGGGCATCGAGAAGAACGGCCAGCCCGGCCCGAACTTCGAGCGCGGCATGGAACTGCATGCCAAGTACACGATCTTCGCCGAAGGTTCGCGTGGCCATCTCGGCCGCCAGCTGATCGCCCGCTACCAGCTCGATGCCGGCAAGGACCCGCAGGCCTACGGCATCGGCATCAAGGAGCTGTGGCAGATCGACCCGGCCAAGCATGAGCCGGGCCTGGTGGTGCACGCCGCCGGCTGGCCCCTGGACAACGACACCTACGGCGGCGCGTTCCTGTACCACGCCGACGGCGGCAAGGTATCGATCGGCTACGTGGTCGGCCTGGATTACAAGAACCCGTGGCTGAGCCCGTTCGAGGAGTTCCAGCGCTTCAAGACCCACCCGTCGATCCGCACGCACCTGGAAGGCGGCAAGCGCATCGGTTATGGCGCCCGCGCGATCACCGCCGGCGGCCTGATGTCGCTGCCCAAGACGGTGTTCCCCGGTGGCGCGCTGGTCGGCTGCGAAGCCGGCTACCTCAACGTCAGCCGGATCAAGGGCAGCCACGCCGCGATCAAGACCGGCATGCTGGCCGCCGACGCCGCCTTCGATGCGCTGGCCGCCGACCGCCAGCACGACGAACTGAGCGCCTACCCGGCCGCGTTCGAGAGCAGCTGGCTGCATGACGAGCTCAAGCAGTCCAAGAACTTCAAGCAGTGGTTCAAGAAGGGTCAGACCATGGCCACGCTGATGACCGGCATCGAACAGTGGCTGCTGCCCAAGCTGGGCATCCGCAACCCGCCGTGGACGCTGCGCCACAGCACGCCGGACCATGCCTGCCTGGAACCGGCCGACAAGCACGCCAAGATCGTCTATCCCAAGCCCGATGGCGTGCTCACCTTCGACCGGCTCAGCTCGGTGTTCCTGAGCAGCACCAACCACGCCGAAGACCAGCCCAGCCACCTCACGCTGAAGGACGCCAGCGTGCCGGTGCAGGTCAACCTGGCCGAATATGCCGGCCCGGAAGCGCGTTACTGCCCCGCCGGCGTCTACGAATTCGTGGGTGCGCAGGGCAGCGAACAGCTGCAGATCAACGCGCAGAACTGCGTGCACTGCAAGACCTGCGACATCAAGGATCCCACCCAGAACATCGTGTGGGTGACCCCGCAGGGCGGTGGCGGCCCGAACTACACCGGGATGTAGGGCACCCGGCCTGCGACCCTGCGTCGCAGGCTGTAGCCGCGCGGCCGGCGCTGGCTATCATCTGCGCTCGCCCCAACCGGACGATTCCGATGAAGCCGCTGCTGCGCCTGTGCTGTGTTGTTGTTGCCTGCCTGGGGCTGGCCGCCTGCGCGCGCGCGCCGCAGACGCCCGAACAACTGCACCAGCAGCAGTTGCAGCGCGCGTTCGCGATCTGCGCCGGCTGCCACACCGTCGCCCCCGGGGGCGTACACCGGTTCGGCCCCAACCTGCACGGGGTGATCGGGCGGCGTGCCGGCAGCTTGGGCGATTACCCCTATTCCAACGCGATGCGCCAGGCCGACATCACCTGGAACGAGACGACCCTGGATGCGTTCCTGCGCGCCCCGTACAGCGTGGTGCCCGGTTCGCGCATGCTCAACGCCACCGCCGATCCGGAACGGCGCAGGCAGGTGATCGAATACCTGCAGCAGGCGCGCTGAGCGACGCGGCGGCCAATCACGCCGATTGCAGCAGCGCCAGATAGCGCCGCAGGTCCTGCTCGAATGCATCCAGCTGTGCGGTGCATGCGTCCGCGCCATCCTCCTGGACATGCCGCATCAGCGCGCGTGCCTGTTCGGCCAGGGTGGTGGCGCCCAGCGTGCCCAGCCCGCCGACGATCCGGTGCAGCACGTCGCCCACCGTCGCGCTGTCCCCTTGGGCGCGGGCCAGCTGGCCGCGCTGCAGGTCATCCTCGGTGGTGCTGAGCATGCTTTGGATCATCACGTCGGCCACGTGCGCCGAGCCGAAACGCTGGGTGATCGCCTCGCGGCTGGGGGCCGCAGGTACCGGGGCGGGAAGTGCCGATGCCGTCGTCGCGTCGACCGGTGCGTCACCGTCGGCCGGCAGCCAGCGCAGGAGCATCTGGCGCAGCGTGGCCAGCGCCACCGGCTTGGCCAACAGGTCGTCCATGCCGGCCTCGCGGCAGCGCTGCAGGTCCTCGGCCAGCGCACTGGCGGTGAGCGCCACCACCGGCACGCGCGGGGTGCCACGTTCGCGCTCGCGTTCGCGCAGCCGCCGGGTCATGGCATAGCCATCCAGCACCGGCATCCGGCAGTCGGTGATCACCAGGTCGAAGGCGGCATCCTCCAGCAGGTCCAGCGCGGCCTGCCCGTGCATGGCCACCTCGTGGGCCAGGCCCAGCTGCTGCAGCCGCCATCGCATCAACGCCTGGTTGGTGGGGTGGTCCTCGACCACCAGAATGCGTCGCCGGCGCAGCGTCTCCGGCAGGGCATCCGCCGCAGGGTCGTTGCCGGTCACTGCGTCGCTCGGTTCGGCGGCCGGCACCACCGGCAGCGGCAGCTGCACCACCACCTCGGTGCCTTCGCCAGGCACGCTGGACAGGTCCAGCTGACCGCCCATCAACGCCACCAGCCGCTGACAGATGCTCAGGCCCAGCCCGGTGCCGCCGTACTGGCGGGAGATGGCCGCGTCGGCCTGGGCGAAGGGTTTGAACAGGCGCTCGCGCTGTTCGTCAGAGATGCCGATTCCGCTGTCGGTCACGGCCAGGCGCAGCCACTGCGCGTCGTCTTCCTCGCGCACCACGGCAAGGGCCATGGACACGCGTCCCTGTTCGGTGAACTTGATGGCGTTGCTGAGCAGGTTGAACACGATCTGGCGCAACCGCATGCCGTCACCCAAGTGCATGGGCGCTACGGCCGGGTCGACCTGCAGCTGCAGTGCCAAGGCCTTGGCCGATGCCTGTGGCGACAGCAGCTGGCGCACATTGTCGAGCAGCCCGCGCAGGCCCACCGGCTGCAGTTCCAGGCGCAGCCCGCCGGCTTCGATGCGCGAATAATCCAGGATGTCATCGAGGATGTGCCGCAGCATCTGCGCGGAGTCCTCGATCACCGCGATGATGCGCCGCTGCTCGCCATCCAGGGACGTGTGCGAGAGCACTTCCACCATGCCCAGCACACCGCTCATGGGCGTGCGGATCTCGTGGCTCATCGTGGCCAGGAAGTCGGCCTTGGCGGCGGCAGCGCGCTCGGCCGCCGCCTTGGCCACGGCCAGCGCATCGGCCTGCGCGCGTGCCTCGGTGACGTCGACCCAATAGCCACTCCACAGCATGGCGCCATCGTCGATGGCATAGGGCAAGGCGCGCGACCGCACCCAGCGCACGTCGCCGTGGGGGCTGGTACGGAACTCCATGTCCAGTGGCGCGAAGTCGCGCGAGGCCTGCTCCAGGGTATGCAGCACACGCTGCCGATCCTGCGGATCGATCTGCGCCATCACGCGGGATTCGTCGGCCATGGCGTCGGCCACAGTCAGCCCGAACAGGGCTTCCATGTCACCGGCGATATACGGGAAGGAGAACCGGCCGCTACTGTCACGCCGGGCCTGGTAGACCGTCGCGGGCAGGTTGTCGGTGACCTCGGCCAGACGCTGCTCCAGACTGCGCCGCATGGCCACTTCACGACGCAGCCGCCAATGCCCCCAGCCGTGCACCACGATGGCGGTGAGCAACACCAGGGCCAGCGGCACGGCCCAGCGCGCGATCGACCGCCAATCCAGTTCATTGCGGTATTCGGCGGCAAGCCAGTCGCTGCGGATCGCTTCGTGTTCGCGCGGCGTCATGCCCACCAGCACGCGATCGAAGGTGGTCGCCAGTGGCGCATATTCACGCCGCACCGCCAGCGACAGCGCGTCGTTGAACCCGGCCGGGGCGGTGACATGCAACTGCGCCGGATAGCGTTCGCGCACGAGCCGGTCGACCATGGCCAGGTTGCCGACATACGCGTCGGCGTCGCCTTCGGCCAGCCGTGCCAGCGCCTGCTCGGCACTGCGGGCCGGCACGATCCGCGCGTTCGGCGCACGCTGCAGCACATAGCCGCGCAGGCGGTCCGGATCGGACAGCAGGATGCTGCGCCCATCCAGGTCATCCAGGCCCAGTACCGCCGGGCTGTCGCTGCCCACCACGATCACGTTGGGCACGGTGATGAAGGGTTGGCTGAACACCCAGTCGCGGCCCAGATAGGCCGAATCATTGGGAACGCCCATGATCACGTCGACCTCGCCCTTGCGTGCCTGCTCGCGCACCTCGAACCAGTCGTAGGCGGGAACGTTCACCAGGTGGGCGCCGACCAGACGCAACTGGCGCAGATAGTCGCCGGCCACGCCACTGGGCTGGCCGCCGCGATCGATGAAGGCCAACGGGACCGCATTGGGCGCGAACCCCATGCGCAGCGAGCGGGCCAACACGCGCTTCTCCGCATTGCCCAGGATCAACCGCGACTGACTGGACCAGGTCAGGGTTGGCAGCCAACGCCGTGCCAGGTCGTCGCGTTCTGCCTGGGAGAGCTGGCCAAGCACGCTGTCCATTGCCTCGGCCAGCGGCTGCTTGGCGTGGGGCACCCCGAAGTGCAGCCGCTCGGGCGGCAAGTCGCTCGGTCGCAGCAGGGTGGCAGGTTCGAGTCCGTGCTTGTGGATCAACGCGCTGGCGACATAGGCATTGCCGATGTAAACGTCGGCATCCTCGCTGTCCACCATCCGCAGCGCGGCCAGCGTATCGTCTGCGTCTATCTGGCGCGCCGACGGAAACCGGGCGCGTACCTGGCTGCTGGTCACAAAGTCGCGCTCGGTCACCACACGCAGACCCTGCAGGTCCGGATCGGTCGAGGTCCGGGTATCGTCCAGTCGGCCGACCACCGCCAGTGGCGCATCGACGTAGCTGCGGGTGTAGACCATGCACAGCGTGCGGTCTGCGGTGAGGGTGATGTTCATCACCACATCCACTTCGCCGCGGCAGGCGGCGTCCAGCACTTCGCTCCAGTCGTTGTACCGGCGCACCTCCACCTGCACGCCGAGCCGTTGTGCGACCAGCGTCATGTAGTCGTAGCCCAACCCCTCCAGCCGACCGCCCCGAATGGACTCGAACGGCGGCCAGCCGCTGTCGTAAAGGCCAAGGATGATGGTAGGGTGCCGACCAAGCCATTCACTCTGGCGCGGCGAAAGCGTCGGGCCGGTGGCGGGTGCATCGGCCCCTGCGGCCAGCATCGGCACGCAGGCCAGGACGATCAGCAGCAGCCAGCGGACAACCGGAGTACGCATGCAATCCCATCTCCGTAGAATGATGTCTCCACCACGGCACAGCCCGTGCGCCATCCGCCCCGGCAACCATACCAGCCCATGACACTTCGCATCATCATTGCCGACGACCACCCGGTGGTCCGGATCGGCACCAAGGCGGTGATCGAATCCAGCGGCGTGGGCGTGGTGGTGGCCGAGGCCAGCAGCGTCGACGAATTGATGGCCGCGCTGACCGCCCAGCCCTGCGATGTGCTGGTGACAGACTACTCGATGCCCGGCAGCCAGCAGGCCGACGGGTTCACCATGATCGGCTTCATCCGGCGCCGCTTTCCCGACCTGCCGGTGCTGATGTTGAGCGTGTCCAACAACCTGGCCATCCTGCGCATGGTGGCCGCCACAGGCGTGCTGGGACTGGTCGACAAGACCTCCTCGATGGAAGAGCTGCCGCTGGCGATCCAGACCGTGCACCGCGGCTTGCCCTATGTGAGCCACACGTTGAAGGAACGCATTGACGCAATCGGCACCAATACCGTCGATGACGTCGGCACCAAACCGCTGTCGCCGCGTGAGATCGAGGTGCTGCGCCTGCTCGGCAGCGGCCAGACGGTGAAGGAGATCGCCCTGCAGCTGCACAAGAGCGTCAGCACGATCAGCCGCCAGAAGGGCGATGCGATGCTCAAGCTGGGCCTGAAGGGCGATGCCGAACTGTTTGATTACCTGCGCGACGGCGAGATCTGACCCCGCGCCGGACCTTGCTGGCCCCTGAGCGGGCGCGGGCACTTTCAGCCTCGCTTCATCCGCATTGCCGCTAGATGAATGCGCAGACCCACCCGGGCCGCGCGGCAATGTTCCGACAATGTTGGAACCCCAGCGTGGCCTGTACCCGACTGGAGAACCGAACATGCTCAACATTTCCGCACTCAGCCTTCGTGGTCTGGCCGTGGCCCTGGCCCTGACGGTCGGTATGGCCGCCGTTGGCGACGCCAGCGCGATGTCCCGCAAGGACAAGCGCACCGTGGTCGGCGCGGTGGTGGGCGGCGTGGCCGGTCACCTGCTCTCCAACGGCGATACCGCCGCCACCGTGGGCGGCGCGGTGGCCGGCGGCGCCATCGGCAACCTGACCACCCGTGACAAGCGCGACCACCGTTACGACCGTGGCTACGACAACCGCCGCTATGACGATCGTCGCCACGACCGCCGCTACGGCTACGACCGTGGCTATGACCGCCGCAACGACCGTGGACGCTGGGAACGCGAACAGCGCGATCGCCGCAACTGGGACCGCCAGCACGGCCGCGGCTGGTAAAACCACCCCAACGCCGTATGCAGCGCCTTCAACGGGCGGGTCGATGACCCGCCCGTTGTGCGTTCGGCTACCCTGTCTTCCCCCACCCCGACGCACGTTGTGTCTGCTCGCCGATGACCCACACCGCCCACCTCGTGCAAGGCCTGGACAACGACGCGGTGGCTGCCGACTGGCCGGCCATCGATGCGCGCGACGTGGCCTGGCTGCGTGGGCGCTACCCGCAGCTGGGCCCGGATGTCGGCGTGGCCTGGCACAGCCCGCGCCCCCTGTCGGCCGCCGCCCTCCTGGAAAGCAGCCGCGGGCGGGTGTTCGTCAAACGCCACCACCACAGCGTGCGCGACGCTGCGTCCCTGGGCGAAGAACACCGCTTCATCGCCCACCTGGCGGCCGCCGGCGTGCCCGTGGTGCAGGTGCTGCGCGATGCCGACGGTGCGACCGCCCCCGAATACGACGGCTGGACCTACGAACTGCACAGCGTGGGCGACGGCCAGGATCTGTACCGCGATGCGCCGTCCTGGACACCGCTGGCCGACCCGGCCGCCGCACGCGAGGCCGGGCGCATGCTGGCCACCCTGCACCAGGCCTCGGCCGGGTATCACGCGCCCCAGCGCAGCACCCACCTGCTGGTCGCACGCGACGACCTGATCCGCGCCGCCGACCCGCTGGCGATGCTGCAGGCCGACCTGGCCCAGCGCCCCGGCCTGGCTGCCTACCTCGCGCGGCAGCGCTGGCAGGACGACCTGCAGCGCGCGGTGCTGCCCTGGCACGCCGGCCTGGCCCGGCGCCTGCACGCCGAGCCACGGCTGTGGGCCCACAACGACTGGCACGTGTCCAACCTGCTCTGGCACACCGGCAGCGATGCCCCGCAGGTGCAGACCGTGTTCGACTTCGGCCTGGCCTCGCCCACCAGCGCGCTGTTCGATCTGGCCACGGCCATCGAGCGCAATGCCATTGCCTGGCTGGCGCTGGAGCAGCAGACCGATGCGGCGCGCATCACCATCGCGCTGGCCCTGGTCGAGGGCTACCGCCAGGTGCTGCCGTTGTCGGCGGCGCGGATGCAGTTGCTGGCCGACCTGCTGCCGGTAGTGCACCTGGACTTTGCACTGTCCGAAGTGGAGTACTTCAACGGCATCACCGCCTCGCCGGCCAACGCGGATGTGGCCTACCACACCTTCCTGCTGGGCCATGCCCTGTGGTTCAAGGGCCGCCACGGCCAGGCCCTGCTCCAGGCACTGCACGCCGCCGCCTGAACCGGGGCGGGCAGGGCGGGGCCTTTTGTGGTGAAATGGGCACCGAAGCGGGGGTGCCTGGGCAAAGCCAGGCTGAGAGAGTCCCTTGGAACCTGATCCGGTTGATACCGGCGTAGGGAGCTTTGTGCAGTGGGCGCAACGACCGGATGGGTCGGTGCGTGCGCGCCGTCGCTTCGTCTCTTCTGGCTGATGACGAATCGAATGAACCGCTGCTATCGCCCTGCCCTGCTTACCGTCGCCCTGTGCGCCGCCCTGCCGCTGCATGCCAGCGACGCCGCCCCGGACGCGCCCGACCGTTCCCCGACCGAGCTTGCCGCCGTCCGCGTGCAGGCCCGCCAGGCGGTGGCCGACACCGTGCAGACCACCAGTTTCGGCAGCGGCGACTGGAAGGACACCCCGGCCGCGTTGACCGTGCTCGACCGCGACCTGCTCGACAGCCGCCAGGTGCGCAGCCTGTCCGAACTGGCCCGCAACGACGCCTCGCTCGGCGACAGCTACGCCCCGGTGGGCTACTACCAGAACATCGCCATCCGCGGCTTCCCGCTGGACACCGGCACCGGCTACCGCTTCAACGGCCTGAGCACCACCGGCGAGCAGCGGCTGGCGCTGGAGAACGTGCAGCAGGTGGAGATCCTGAAGGGCGAAGCCGGCCTTGCCGCCGGCGTGATGGCGCCCGGCGGCATCATCAACTACGTCGGCAAGCGCCCGACCGAGGTCCGCAATGTCACCCTGGGCACCGATTCGGAAGGCTCGCGTTATGCCGCGGTGGATGTCGGCCACTGGCTGACCCCGCGCCTGGGCGTGCGCTTGAACGCAGCGTGGGACGGCAGCGAGTCGTACATCGCACATGCCGACGGCCGCCGCAACTTCTACTCGCTGGCCACCGACTGGCTGATCAGCGACCGCAGCAAGCTGGAAGTGGATGCCAACTACCAGACCAGCTCGCAGCGCTCGGCCTCCGGCTACCAGCTGCTGGGCGCGCGCGAACTACCACGCGGGGTGGACCGCGAGCACATGCTGGGCTACCAGCCGTGGCAGCGGCCGGTGGGCATCGACAGCACCAACATCACCGCCCTGCACACCTACCAGTTCAACGCGCAGTGGCAGTCGCGCGTGTCGGCCGGTTACAGCCGGTCGGTGATCGATGACAACGTGGCCTTCGCCTACGGCTGCTACTACGCCGCGCAGTGTGCCGATGGCAGCGTCCCCGGCAACTACTTCGCGCCCAACGGCGACTACGACATCTACGACTACCGCAGCCCCGACGACACCCGCCGCAACCTGGAAGGGCGCGCCGAACTGCGCGGCAGCTTCAGCACCGGGCGCGTCGACCACGAACTCACTGCCGGCGCGGACCGCTTCGAGCGCACCATCGACAAGCGCCGCAACGTCAACGAGTACGTTGGCACGGCCAACATCCACGACGCGCAGGTGCCGGTGTTCGCGCCGTCGCCGCTGCAGCCCGGCCCCTCGGTGCGCCGCCTGGACAGCGCGCAGACGGCCGTGTTCGCGATGGACCGCATGCAGTTCGGCGATGCCTGGCAGTGGCTGGCCGGTGGCCGCTTCGTGCGCCTGGATGAGCGCGCGTTCGACAAGCGCGGCACCCCCGAGCGCCACAGCACGCTGTCGCGCTTCCTGCCGCAGACCGCGCTGGTCTGGAAGGCGACCGAGCAGGTGAATGTCTATGCCAGCTACGTGCGCGGCATTTCGCTGGGCCAGGAAGCCCCGTTCTGGACGTCCAACGACGGCGCGTTCCTGGCGCCGGTGCTGTCGCGGCAGACCGAAGTGGGCGTCAAGTACGCCGCCGCCGATGCACTGACCCTGGGCGCGGCGCTGTTCCGCACTTCGCAGCCGTTCCAGTACGCCAAGCCGGACGCCAGCGACGCCGGCTACACCTTCGTGGCCGAAGGACAGCAGACCCATACCGGGCTGGAACT
This sequence comes from Stenotrophomonas sp. 364, assembly GCF_009832905.1. NCBI lineage: Bacteria > Pseudomonadati > Pseudomonadota > Gammaproteobacteria > Lysobacterales > Lysobacteraceae > Stenotrophomonas > Stenotrophomonas sp. 364. Next base: position 4,622,684 of record NZ_CP047135.1, on the reverse strand, counting down.
GACCGCCAATGGGCGTGTTGCCGACGGCCTGGTGCTCAACGCCAGTGTCAGCGCGCTGCAGGCGCGCGCGCGCAGCAGTGGCACCGCACTGTACGAAGGCCACCAGCTGGTCAACGTGCCCAAGCTGCGCGCCAGCGTGCATGCCGACTACGCGTTGCCGTTCGCCAGCGGGCTGTCGATCACCGGCGGCTGGCGCTACGCCTCGGCCAACGCGGCCACGGTGGACGGCAGCGTGCGCGCACCGGCCTACCACGTGGTCGACCTGGGTCTGCGCTTCAGGCACGCACTGGCCGACCATCCGGTGACCTGGAACCTGTCGGTGGACAACGTGTTCGACCGCTTCTACTGGCGCGATACTGGCAGCACCGCCGGCGACTACTACCTGTTTGCCGGTGCGCCGCGCCAGGCCCGGTTGTCGGTGACGTTCGGGCTATGAGCGCGGCCCTTCTCGAATGGTCGGCGGTGGCCGCCAGCATCCTCGGCGTGTGGTTGATGGCGCGCCGGCACATGCTGGCCTGGCCCGTGGGACTGGTGGCGGTGGCGCTGTATGCGGTGGTGTTCATCGAGGCCCGGCTGTATTCGGACACGCTGCTGCAGGTCGTGTTCGGCGGCTTCCTGCTGTACGGCTGGCTGAGCTGGCGCCGGCACGCGCAGCAGGACGGGGCGATCGTGATCGCGCCGCTGCCGCGCCGGCAGCTGCTGCGCGATCTTGGTCTGGGCGTGGTGTTCGGCATCGCGCTGGGCGCCGCCATGCACACCTGGACCGATGCCGCGCTGCCCTGGCTGGATGCCATGCTCGCCGCGCTGAGCCTGGTGGCGCAGTGGTGGCAGGCACGCCGCCATATCGCCACGTGGTGGCTGTGGATCATCGTCGACGTGGTCTATGTGGGCATGTACCTGGTCAAGTCGCTGGACGTCACCGCCGGGCTGTACCTGGTGTTCGTCGGGCTGGCGGTGATGGGCCTGCGCGCCTGGACGGCAGCAGACGAGGCACCGGGCGCCATGCAGCGCCGCTGACGCGCCTTGCTGGCAGACGCGCCCGGTCGGAGCGCGATCCCGCCTGACAACGCCCCTGCGCCACGCGCCGGCGTAGCCCTCAGTCCAGCAGCAGGCGCATCGGCTCGGTGCCCATGGCCGGGTCGGTGCTGCCCGGCCGGCCGTCTTCCACGCGCCCGGCCAGCCGCTGCGAGGCCCCGGGCTGCTCGACGTGCAGGTCGTACCAGCCGCCACTGGCGGCGGCATCCCAGTGCAGTGCGGTGCGCGCTCCGGGCGCCAGCTGCAGCTGCCGGTCCGGGGCGGCATCGACATAGGCTCCCGGGCGCACGCTGACCGCCAGCGCCACCGAGCCGGGGTTGTGCAGCCACAACTGCAGGCGGTCGCCATCGCGGTCGACACGCGCCTGCAGCGGCGCGGCCGTGCCGGGCTGGCCGCGGTAGTGGCGGTGGAACCCGTTGGGCCCGAGCAGCCACAGGTCGTAGCCACGCCGGTCATCCATGACCCAGCGCGCGTGCTGCGGCATGCCCGGGGCCAGGGTGTAGCGGCGCGGGATCGCCCCCAGCTGCGTGCGGTCGTAGACGTGCAGGACCGCTGCGGCGCCATCGCAGGCCAGGTCGAGGCGGACGTGGTCGTCGTCCAGCGCGATATCGACCTGCGGGCGATACGGCAGCGCGCGCGCCGGGCGCACCCCGGGTTCCTGCTGCGCCGGCTGCAGGCCCTCGGGCAGCACCGGCACGGTACGCCCCGGCAGGGCCGCCGCGCGTGCGGCCACCGCCGCCGTGGCCGGCAACGAGACCACGAAGGGCCGCGTGTCGCGCTGCGAGAAATCGAATGCGCCGGTGAGGTCGCCACACACCGCGCGGCGCCACGGCGACAGCGCCGGCGCGGCCACGCCGAAGCGGCGTTCGATCAGGCGGATCACCGAAGTGTGGTCGTACACCTGCGAGTCGACCCAACCGCCGCGGCTCCACGGCGAGATCACATACAGCGGCACCCGCGGACCCAGCCCGTACGGGCGGCCGCGCAGGTCCGGCGGATCGGCCTTCTCGTTGCCCGGCGACGGATGCTGGTGGTATTCGCCGTCGGTGGACACCGACGATGCACCGGCCCAGCCACCGGCCACCGAGGCATCGCGCGACGGCGGTGCCGGGGGCGGCATGTGGTCGAAGAAGCCGTCGTTCTCGTCGAACATCAGCAGCAGCGCGGTGCGGCTCCACACCGCCGGGTCGGCGGTGAGCGCGTCCAGCACGCGCGCGGTGTAGGCCGCGCCCTGCGCAGGGCTGGAGGGGCCGGGATGTTCGCTGCCGGCGGCATCGGCAATGATGAAGCTGACCTGCGGCAGCTGCCCCTTCAGCACGTCCTCGCGCAGCTGGGCCAGCCCGCGCGTGCTTACCCCGCGCGCGCGCAGCGCCGCATCATGCCCCGGCGCGCCACGCCATGCCTGGCGGAACGACGCGAAGCCGGCCAGCGGGTTGTCGGTGAAGTTGTCGGCCATGTCCTGGTAGATCTGCCAGCGCACGCCGGCCTGCTGCAGGCATTCGACGTAGGTGGTCCAGGTATACGACGCCGGGTGGCCGCCCAGCTCGGGAAAGTTGTCGTGCGAGTTGGCCACGGCCGGGCCGCCCGCGCGGGCGTGCGGGTCGTTGTGGCCGGTCCACAGGAACAGGCGGTTGGGATTGGTCCCGGCCTGCATCGCGCAGTGGTAGGCATCGCACACGGTGAATGCTTCGGCCAGCGCGAACTGGAATGGCATGTCGTCGCGGCGGAAGTAGCCCAGCGCGTGGTCCTGCTTGGCGGCCGGCCAGTGCGCCATGCGCCCGTGGTCCCAGGCGCGCTGCGCGTCGGGCCAGGTGTGCGGCGTGCCTTCCACGCGCATCAGGCCGAACTGCGCAGCGGTGTCCAGCGCGAACGGCGTTATACCGCGCGTGCCGGCCGCATTGGGCTGCAACCACAGCGTACGCGGCGGCTGCCCGGGCGCCAGTGGCGGGGCGGGCGCGACGAATCGGTCGCCGAACCCGCGCACACCGGGCAACGTGCCGAAGTAGTGGTCGAACGACCGGTTCTCCTGCATGAAGACCACGATGTGCTGCACATCCTCCAGGCTGCCGCTGCGTGCATGCGGAGCGATCGCCGCCGCCCGCGCGATGCTGGGCAGCAGCGCGGCCACGCCTGCCGCCAGACCGCCCTGCAGCAGGCGGCGGCGTGTGGGATCGGTCAGTGGCGGCCGTGCTGGACTCACAGGTCGACCCGTACCGAGACGCCCACGGTGCGCGGCGCGCCGATGAAGGCCGAATTGCTGCCATCCACGCCCGCCAGATACTTGCGGTCGGTGAGGTTGCTGACCACCAAGCTGGCGCCCACGCCCTTGAGTTTCGGCGACAGGCTCTGCAGGTCGAAACCGATGTTGGCATTGAACACCGTGGCCGATGGCAGCTTGGCAGTGTTGGACGCATCCAGGTACCGCTCGCCCAGATAGCGCCCGGAAATACCGGCATTCCAGCTGTCGCCCTGCCAGTCGGCCGACACCACCAGCACATGCTTGGGCTGGCCGATCACCTGGGCACCGTCGACGATGCCCAGCTCGGTATCGCGCGCGGCGTTGCCGCTGCCCAGGTACTTGGAGCGGTTGTAGGTGTAGGCCCCGTTGAGGCGCCAGCCGTTGTCCCATCCATAGCCGAGCGCCGCTTCCAGACCGGTGCTTTCCACGCCACCAAAGTTCTCGTAGACCCCATCGGTTTCGTCCAGGTAGTCGATGCCGTCAGCCAGCCGCGCAGGCAGGTAGACGATGCGGTTGTCGAATTTGATGTTGTACAGGGTCAGCGAGCCGGTCAAGGGCCAGCGGCTCACGCGCAGGCCCAGCTCGATGTTGTCGGCGGTTTCCGGTTCGACCCGGGCGAAGCGCTGCGCGTCGGTTTCACCGAGCACACCGGAGGGAATGGCGGCGAAGTTCTGCGAGTACCCGCCAAACAGCTCCAGGCCGTCGACCGGCAGCGTCCAGGTGGCACCGGCCGACAGCAGCGGGTCGGACCTGGAATCCGACCGCACGCTCTCGGCGTTGCCGATCACGCGGTTGCGCTTCTGGTCGACGAAGAACTGCTTGACGCCCACGCGCACACTGAACGGACCGAAGCGCGCTACGTCTTCCACGTAGTACATCTGCTCGCGGGTCTTGTAGCGGTCTTCGAACTGCACCCAGTACGGCTGGTGATCGAAGCCGATGTCGGTGCCCACGTTGAGCAGGCGGTGCCAGTCGCGGCGCACGCTGCGGTCGTACTGCTCCACCCACACACCACCGCGCACGGTGTTGTCCACGCTGCCCAGCGTCTGCGTCCATTCCACGTCGGCGGTGGCACCGGCGCGGTCGTTGTCGTAGTGCGAATGGCGGTAGGACTGCACACCCTGCACGCCGGCGGCGTAGCAGTTGGGGTCGTACTCGGCACTGAAGCCGGCGCGCGGTACACAGCCGGCGCGCATCTGCGCGGCGCTGCCATCGGGATTGACGAAGTAGAACTGGCCCAGCGCGCTGCCGCCGTACACGGTGCTGCCGCCCAGGTATTCCGATTCGGACCGGCCGGCGCCATCGTTGCGCGCCTGCACCAGGTACGGCGGCAGCCAGTCGCCGCGGCCTTCCATCTTGTGCGCGTAGCCGGTCAGCGTGGCCTTGAAGCCGTCGCCACTGTCGAACGCCCCGCGCAGGTAACCGAAGGTGTTTTCACGCAGCGCGCGCGAGCCGGAGCGGAAATTCTGGTCCAGGTAGGGAATGCCGGTGAGCGTGCCGGTGAGGCCGTCGCGGTCCGGGTTGGTCGCAAACGCGGCCGGGGTGACGCTGGTGTACTCCGGTTCGTCGGCGTCGTTGTAGGACGCGTAGCCGCTGAGTGTCCAGCGGTCCAACTCGGTCACGAACTTTGCGGCCAGGTTGTCGTTGCTGACATGGCCGGTGCCGTCGATCCAGTCGTTCACGCGCGCCGAGGACGCGCTCACCCAGGCACGGGTATGCCCACCGAGCAGGCCGGTGTCGTAGCGCACGTAGTACTTGCGCGCGTCGTGGTCGCCACCACCAACCACCATGCGCAGCCGCTGTTCGGCCAGCGGGTCGCTGGTAAGGAAGTTCAGGGTGCCGCCCAGCGCCTCGTTGGACCGCGAGGAAATATCGGCGGTGCCTTGGCTGACTTCCACCGTTTCCAGATCGAGCGTGTCGATGTAGCGGTTGGCCAGCGAGCCGCCACCGTAGCCGGAGCCCCCGTTGGGCAGGCCGTCGATGGTGGTGCCGATCTGCTGCGTGTCACGGTTGGTCACAAAGCCGCGCATGCTGATCTGCGTGCCCCATACCGACGAGCCGGTGGCATCGGCTTCGCTCACCACCACGCCCGGCAGTTCATTGAGCGCGTTGTTGACGCTGCTGATGACCTGCTGGCGGTTGAGGGTTTCCTGGCTCACCGTGGTCTTGGCGTAGCTGGTGGCCTGGCCGATCACCTGCACCTGGTCCAACGTGCGTGCGTCGTCGGCCGGTGCAGGTTCGGCAGCCATGGCCTGTACGGCAGCGGTAAGCAACACAGCAAGCAGGGAAACACGGGGGGCGTGGCCGGAAGCGCGCATGGGTCGAGGGGGTAGTGGAGGACCGGCGGAGTATTGGTGCCCGCAGTGACTTCCCCATGACATTGCGCTTGCAGTTAGCGTGGCGGCATTTGTTTCTGTTGGAACAACCAGTCGCGCCACCACGTACCCGGCACGATGTCGGCGGGCGGTTGATGAGCCAGGCCGTGGTACTCGCGGAGCACCGCCTGACCACCGCGCGCACGGAGCACGCGCACGAATCGCCGATCAGCGGTGATCGGATTCTCGTCATCCGTATCGCCGTGCATCGCCAGCACCGGCAGTTGGGTGTAGGCCGATGCTGCAGTGTTGGGCGGGGCGATACCCGCGATGGGCACGATGGCCGCGAACTGGCCCGGTGCCAGTGTCGGCGACAGCCACGCCGCCGAGCCGCCCATCGAGAATCCCACGGCGTAGATGCGCGAGGTGTCGACCCGATGCGTTGCCGCAACGTACCGCACCAACGCCAGGGCCGCGTGCAGTGCCGGTGCCGCCGTGGCGGCCTGGTCGGGGGCGGCAGGCCCATAGTTCGCGCTGCGCCCGGCGAACTGCGGCACCAGGACGTACGCGGGGTAGCGTTCGCGCGTGGCAGGCATCGCCCAGCTTCTGGCAAGGCGATCGAGCTGCGCGGCGTTGTCGGCGCCGATGCCACCGGAGCTGTGGAACTGCAGCACCAGGGGATACCGGTGGCCCGCGCGCACGTGGCGCGGCGGCAGGATCCGGTACGGCAGCACCGTACCGTCGGCGGCAGTGAAGCTGCCGCGTGCGAACAACTCGGTATCCACCGTGGCCACAGCATCGGCCGCCAGTGGGCCGACGCCCGTCACCGGTGCATGCGTCGCCGATGCAGGCGCGCTGGTCGCGAACACCAGACACATCAGCAGGACAACGGGGGTACGCAGAGGCATGGCGGGCAACCGATCGGAACGTGTACGCAGTGTATCGGCGCGGCAGGGGCGGGCGCGCTGCGCCCGCCACGGTATTTCCGCATGCCACCCACGCATCCTGCTCACGCCGCCGCCGCCGGGGCGCGCTTACTCGCCTGGGCTACATCGGCATGGACGGGAGGATGGAAGCGGGCCGCGCAGCCACCCATGGTGGTGGCTCTACTCCGTGTGCCCGGCCACCGCGTGCGTCGAGCGGCGACGGAACTTCCGCGACAGCCATTCGCCCAGGTCATCCATCACCGTGAACGCAGCCGGGATCACGATCAGGCTGAGCAGCGTGGAGGTGATCAGACCGCCGATCACTGCAATCGCCATCGGCGCGCGGAAGCTGGAATCGCCGGCGAAGCCCAGCGCGATCGGCATCATGCCGGCGCCCATCGCCAGGGTGGTCATGATGATCGGCTGGGCACGCTTGCGGCACGCATCGATCAGCGCATCGTGCTGGCTCATGCCGTGCTCGTCTTCGGCAATCACCGCGTAGTCGACCAGCAGGATCGAGTTCTTGGTAGCGATGCCAATCAGCATCAACAAGCCGATCAGTGCCGGCAGCGACAGCATGTTCTGGGTGATCAGCAGCGCGCCGAACGCACCACCGGCACACAGCGGCACTGCGGCCAGGATGGTGACCGGCATCAGCGCATGGTTGAACAGCAGCAACAGCACCATGTAGATGCAGATCAACCCGGCGGCCATGGCCAGCATGAAGCCGATGAACAGTTCGACGAACACCTCGGCATCGCCGGTGTTGAGGAAACTCACCCCCGGCGGCAGCTGCTTCACGCTGGGCAGCGCCTGCACCTCGGTCATCACCTCGCCCAGCGGACGGCCGTTGAGTTCGGCGGTGAGGGTGACGTTGCGCTGGCGCTGGTACCGCGAGATCTGCGAGGGGCCGCTGCCCTGCTGGATGTCGGCCACCGCCGCCAGCGGCACCGGTCCGTTGCGGCCGGGCACGCGCAGCTGCCCGATGAGCGCCGGGTTGGCCAGCGTGGCCTCGGCAAAGCCCACCCGGATCGGTACCTGGCGGTCGGGCAGGTTGAGCTTGGCCAGGCGCTGTTCGTAGTCGCCGGCGGTGGCGATGCGCGCCGCTTCGGCGATGTCGGCCGTGGCCACGCCAAGGTCGGCCGCACGCGCCGCGTTCGGCACGATCTGCACTTCCGGGCGCAGCAGCGAGGCGGTGGAGGTGACGCTGCCCAGCCCCTGGATGCCGCGCAGGTCGCGCTCCAGTGCGGTGGATGCGTCCTGCAGGCGCTGCGGATCATCCCCGGACAGCACCAGCTGCAGCAGGTTGCCCGGTTCGGAGCTGACATAGCTCACGCGTACGCCGGGCAGGTTGGCCAGGCGCGCGCGGGCGTCGCGTTCGAGCACGCGCTGGTCACGGTCGCGGGTGTCGGTGGTGCCCCAGTCGAGCACCAGCGTGGCCTTGCGTGCCTCGCCCACACCGGTCGCGCCGGGGTCGCCGAGGTCAAGCACGCTGCCCACGGCGGTGTAGACCTGCTTCAGCTCGGGCATGTCCTTGAGCAGCGCGCGCGCCTGTTCGGCCACGGCCACGGTGTCCTGCAGGCGCGTGCCCGGCGGCAGTTCCAGGCTCAGGTTGCTGCGGCCCAGGTCGGACTGCGGAATGAAGGTGGCCGGGATGAACGGCACCAGCGCCAGCGACGCCACGAACAGGCCGGTGGCCAGCCACAACGTGCGGCCGCGATGGCGCAGGGCCGCGTCCACCCAGCCCAGGTACCAGACCATCAGCTTCGAATCGGGCTTCTCTTCGCCGTGGGGCTTGAGCAGGTAAGCGGCCATCATCGGGGTGAGCAGGCGCGCCACCAGCAACGAGAACAGCACGGCGGTGGCCGCGGTCCAGCCAAACTCGCGGAAGAACTTGCCGGCGATGCCGGGCATGAACGCCACCGGCACGAACACCGCCGCCAGGGTCAGCGAGGTGGCGATCACTGCGTTGCCGATCTCGCCGGCGGCCTCGCGCGCCGCTTCCAGCGGGGGCTTGCCCATGCGCAGGTGGCGCACGATGTTTTCGATCTCCACGATCGCATCGTCGACCAGGATGCCGACCACCACCGACAGCGCCAGCAGCGTGATCATGTTGAGGGTGAAGCCGAAGAAGTACATCACCGCGAAGGTGGGGATGATCGACAGCGGCAACGCCAGTGCGGCCACCCAGGTGGCGCGCCAGTCGCGCAGGAACAACCACACCACCAGCAGCGCCAGCAGCGCGCCTTCGTAGAGCATGGTCATCGACGAATCGTAGGACCGGTGGGTCTCGTCGATGGCGGTGGTGACCAGGCGGAAGTCGATGCCCGGATGGGCGGCCTTGATCATGTCGAGCGCAGCATGCACGCCCGCCTCCACCTTCACTTCGCTGGAGCCGCGTGTGCGCGACATCGAGAACGCCACCACCTCGCCGCCATCGAGCAGCGCCGCTTCGGTGGGGTCGGCGGCGGCATCGGCGACCGTGGCCAGCGTGGACAGGCGCACCGCGCGGCCGTCCGGCAGCGCAATGGAATAGTCGCGCAGGGCCTGCGCGTTGCCCACGGTACCCAGCGTGCGGATGGTCTGCTGCGCGCCTTCGATCTCGGCCTTGCCGCCGGCGCGCTCGACCTGGATGCGGGCCAGCTGCTGTGAGACGTCACCGGCGGTGATGCCCATGGCGATCAACGCGTTGGGGTCCAGGTCCACACGTACCTGGCGCTGCACGCCGCCCACGCGGGTCACCCGGGCCACGCCCGGTACGCCGTACATGGCGCGCGACACGTCGCGGTCAACGAACCAGCTGGCCTCGTCGGGGGTCATGTGCGGGGCGACCAGCGCGTAGGTCATCAGCGAGCCGCCGATGTCCACCTTGGAGATCACCGGTTCCTGGATGTCCTGCGGCAGGTCGGTGCGGATACGGGTCACCGCATCGCGCGTGTCGTCCAACGCGGTGGCCAGATCGGCTTCGAGCTGGAATTCGATGGTGGTGGTGCTGACGCCTTCGCTGACCGAGGAGATCACGCGTTTGACGTTGTTGACCGTGGCCACCGAGTCTTCGACCTTGCGGGTGACTTCCGCCTCCAGCTGGCTGGGCGACGCGCCCGGCTGGGTGACGGTGACGGTGGTCATCGGGAAGGCGATGTCCGGGAAGCGCGCCACCGGCAGCTGGTAGAAGCCCCAGAGGCCGGCCGCGCACAGCACGAAGAAGATCAGCAGCGCCGGCAGCGGGCGTTTGATCGCCCAGGCGGAGATGTTCATCGGGCGGCGGCCTTGTTGTTGGCCACTACGCGCACGCGGTCGCCCTCGCCGAGGAAACCGGCGCCATCCACCACCACGCGGTCACCGGCCTTGAGGCCTTCCAGGATCGCGGTGTGGCCGTTCACGGCCTGGCCGGTGCGCACGCGGTGGCGGGTGGCCTGCTGCGTGTCGTTCACGCTGAAGACGTAGCTGTGGCCGTCACGCTGCACGATGGCCGCGGTCGGAATGGTGAGCACCTGGCCGTCGCCGGTGACGATGCGGCCTTCCACGTAGATGCCCGGCTTGAGCGGCTCCGGCGTGGGCAGGTCGGCGTACAGGGTGCCGGTACGCGTCTGCGCATCCACCCCGGGGCTTACGGCACGGATGCGGCCGCGCACCACCTGGCCGGCATAAGGCAGTTCCACGGTGTTGCCCACCACCACGTCGGCCAGCTGGTTCTCCGGCAGCTCGGCGCGCCATTCCAGGCGGCCATCGCGGATCAGCCGCAGCAGCTCGGTACCGGCCGAGACCACCTGGCCGGGCTGCACCAGGCGCTTGGAGATCTGCCCGTCGGCCGGCGCGCGCAGGTCGGCGAAGTCGCGTCGCAGCTGGGCGGCATCGCGCGACGCACGCGCGGTGGCGGTCTGCGCCTCGGCATTGATGCGGGTGGCGCGCAGTTCGTCCAGGCTGCTGGCACTGATCAGCTGCTGCGCCGCCAGTTTCTCGCTGCGCTGGTAGTTCAGCCGCGCCAGTTCCTGCGAGGCCTGCGCCTGGCGCAGCGACGCCTCGGCCTGGGCCAGTTCGCTGTCCAGGGTGCGGTGATCCAGCTGCAGCAGCACCTGGCCTTTCTTCACCCACTGGCCCACGTCCACCAGCAACGCGGTAACGCGCTGGCCGCTGATTTCCACGCCCAGCTGCATCTCTTCGTACGCACTGACCGGCCCGGACACCAGCACCGTGCGCGCCATGGTCTGCTGCTGGGCGGTGGCCAGCGACACCGGCAACGCCGACGTCGCGGCGGCGGCCTCGGCCGACGGGGTGTCGTCCTTGCCGCCACAGGCGCTGAGCAGCGCGGCAGCCAGGATCAGGGAGGAGCAGCGGAGAATTCGGTCACGCATCGGTGGGGCTTCCGTGTCGGAGCAGCGGGAACAGCGGGGAAACAGCGGTTTCAGGGGGTAGCAGCCAGGCGCAGTGCGATGCCGTCCAGCATCAGCCCCAGCCCCTGTTCGAAGCGCGCGTCGAAATCGACCTCGCTCCAGAACTCGCGGGCGGACCAGCAATGCGGAAAACGCTGCTCGGCCAGTGCCATGAACGTCTCACCGAGGGCTTCCATGCTGCCGTCGCCGGGCCAGGACTGTTCTTCAATCACAAAGCCCATCGTGTAGTACACCAGGTCCATCGCGGCGGTCGCGGCGAAACGCGCCGGCAACCCGGCACCGATCAGCGCGGCCAGGCTGGCCTCGCCCACCCGCAGCACGTTCTCGGTGGCCAGGAAGGTGCCGGCATACACCCGCGCGCCGTCGCGACGGGCCTTGAACGCCAGGCGGAACTCACGCGCGATCTGCAGCAGGGTCTGCCGCCACGGCTGGCCGGCGGGGATGTCACGGGCGACGTCGCCGATCATCGCGTCGGCCATGGCGTCGATCAGCGCCTGCTTGCTCTTGAAGTGCCAGTACAGCGACGGCGCACGGATGCCCAGCGAGCAGGCCACTTTACGCAGCGTGATGCCTTCCAGGCCGGCTTCGTCGAGGATCCGGAAAGCGGCCTCGACGATGTTCTCGCGGGCGATGGGTTGGCGCACGGGGGACCTGGACTAACGCTGTTAGGGGGCGAATCTAACAGTGTTAGGGAGGCGCCCGCAAGCGTCCGCCGCTCAAGACTCCGGTCATCCGGCCGCTACGCTCTGCCAGATGGCGCATGAAGCGCCTGTACCGACACGGAGAACCGCCCCATGACATGTCGCCTTGCCCCGCTGGCGCTTTCCCTCGGCCTCGGTTTCGGCCTCCCGGCCATGGCCGACGAACCGCCCGCGCCGGCCGTGACCCCGATCGACCTCGAGCAACCGCCGCGCATCCGCCTGTTCGGCAGCAACCAAGTGCGCCTGACCCTGCACACCGCCGCCATCGGCGGGGCTGCAACGGGCGGGTACGTCGCGGTGGAAGGCAAGGCGTCCAACAGCATCACCCCGGTCGGGGCGCTGTTCTCCATGGCCCGCAAGAACGAGAACGTGGCCATCGGCATGCCCGCCTCGTTCGCCACGCGTACGCTGAACGAGAACACCGGCTTCGGTGCCAAGCCCTTCTACCGCGAAGTGGCCGTGGTGCCCGGCCAGCGGGTCTCGATCTCGGCCAACTTCGAAGGCAACCGCCGCTGCATCCCGGCCGGTGCGGGCGCAGGGCAATCGCGGGACGCGCTACGCTTCGCGCCCGGCCCGTCGCTGTCGTTCACCGCCGAGCCGGGCACCGATTACGAAGTGTCCTTCGGCACCGACGGCAAGGGATGCGGCATCACTGCCCGGCAGTTGCTGGCCGACGGCGGCTCCACCCCGCTGCGCAGCGAACGGGAGCGGCAGCGCTCGCCGCAGACCGGCAAGGTGGAGGGTGCGCACCTGTATACGTTCCTGTTCCAGCCCGGCAGTGTGTACTACCGCGTGACCGGGGAGTCCGCCAACCTGGAACTGCAGCGCGACGACGCCGCCCACGCCGAGGCGTTCGAAGGCGCAGTGCGCGAGCTCGCCGCGCGCCCGGGCACGCAGATGTGCATCGTCGCCCCTGGGTTCGGCTACACAAGCCCGTTGTTCGACCGGCTCAAACGCGTCCTCGACGACCAGGGCAAGGACTTCCCGGCCATCGTCGAACCGATCGACAGCATGCGTACCGCGCAACAGACCGAAGACCACGTGCCGACCACGTTCATGGCCGCGGCGGAGTACTGCCAGGTGGCCGCGCTGGTGGCGTTCCTGCGCAAGGAGCCGGGTGCGGCGCAGGCGCTGTAGCCTGGAGAACGGGCGACCACCGTACTGAATGCGGGCTGCGGGCAGGCTACGGCTGAGACGACGTCCACATGGCCGTGATGGGCGTCGGCTATTCTCATGGCGTCAGCCCGAACATGGAATCAACCGCATGCCTTCCCCCGCCATGCGTGCTGGATGTGCACAGTGCCGCAATGCGGATCCGCTGCCGTTCGACTTCAGCTACGCGTTCCAGCCCATCGTCGATACGGATGCACGCAAGGTGTTTGCGCATGAAGCGCTGGTACGCGGCCCGGCCGGCGAACCCGCCAGTACGGTGCTGTCACGTATCACGGCGGACAACCGCTATTCGTTCGACCAGGCCTGCCGTGAGAAGGCGATTCGGATCGCTGCCTCGTTGAATCTGCCGTCCCATCTTTCCATCAATTTCCTGCCCAATGCGATCTACCGGCCCGAGGTGTGCATACGCTCCACGCTTCAGGCAGCACAACGGTATGGCTTTCCCGTTGAGCGCATCATCTTCGAGACCGTCGAGGGAGAGCAGGTCAGCGACGGAAAGTGGCTGGCGGAGATCCTGAGCGAGTACAAACGCATCGGCTTCAAGACCGCCATTGATGATTTCGGTGCCGGTTTTGCCGGCCTGAACCTGCTGGCCGACTTCCAGCCGGACATGGTCAAGCTGGACATGGCCTTGATCCGCGGAATCGACCAGAGCCCGCCGCGTCGCGCGATCGTGGCCGGCGTGGTGTCCATGTGCGCGCAACTGGGCATCCATGTCATTGCCGAAGGCATAGAGACCCGCGATGAAGCGCACTGCCTGTCCGATCTCGGCATCCGCCTGATGCAAGGCTACTGGTTCGGCCGGCCGCAGTTTGAGAGTGCGGCGCGCGAGGCGGACATACCCTGGGCAATGTGAGAGGCGCGTTCGCGTCCGGCCTGAAGCGATCGTCGCTCAAAGATCCGCAGCGTCTTCGTCGAGCGCGCAATCCTTCATGTCCTCAATCACCCGCGCCTTGACGAACTCGAACACGTCTTCGTAGGCGTCGCAGACGATGTTCCATGTCCTGGGCGATGGCTGGCTGCTGTCGGCGAAAACCGGATGGAAGTACACAACCCGATCTGTGATGCGGCCATCAACGATCAATAGACCCGCGAAGTCGTCGCGATCTTGCCGGGCAGCAAAAACAAAGACCTCCTCGCCGCTTACGTCCTCGCGCTGGAAAGCGCGGGAAGCGAATGCAAAATCGGAGGCGTCGGACAAAAAATGCCATGGCGTGAACCGGGTCAGTCCCTGACTGAGAAACCAACGAAGGGCGTTTGGCCATGCCGGATCGATCTTGCTGGGTTCCATGGATGTACGCGTGCGTGCTGGGGTTTGGGTCGGAAGCGGACACTACCACGGGCGCAACGACGCCGCCCCGGCGGCGCCCGCTCGAAATCCAAGGCCGAGAGCGGACGCTCTACCGTCCACTCATGGGATAGGAACCCGCGCAGACGTCGCCTTCCTCCGTCCCTTCTATCCACGCATTGAGCTGTTTGATCCGATCACGCGTCAGCTGCTCGTACTCTCCACTTTCGCACATCGGCAGGACGCTGCCGTAATCGGCGGGGCTCGGGTATCGCGCCGCGATCTGTGCATCGCGAAACACCAGCCAGGCCCGTTGTGCGGCCTTGAACTTCTCCAGGAAGGCCGAGTCGGTTGCATTGGCGGCCAGCACTTTTGCGTAGATCCGGTTGAGCTCGACATCGGCGCCTTTGGCGCTGTTACTTGCACACTGGTTGAGGCCGGCCTGCGACTGGTCGGGGCTGCCACAGGCCATGCCATCAGAGGTATGCGGTGCCGCCGCAGGTGTTGCGCTGCCCTTCTTGTCCGCGGCGTGGGCAGGGGCCCCGAGGGCGCACGTAAAAAGAACTGCCGCGACAAGCACTCTCATTCGAGTCACTCCTTCAAGGGCGTGCATGGCGGACCAACAGACGGACGACCGTTGCGCGCATCCGTATCGGCGATCAGTGGTTGGTGGCGGGGTTGTCTGCGTCCAGCTCAGCCGCTATAGCCGCGTACGCGCATGCACTTCTTTATGAGATCCGATTTTTCCATACCGCGGACCACACCATCCCCCACTGCATCGCCGGTGGTTTTTGGTGCCTTTCCATCCCCGGTCGTCGCCTTGGAAGCGTCGTAATCGCATTCGGCCAGGTCGCGCTGTTTCTGCGCTTCGTCCGCACCGGGCTTGCTCCACGCCTTGATCTGGGTCGTGCCACAACCAACCAGCATCATTGCACCAGAGAGCAGGGCAGACGCGCCAATCAACGTGGTTCGCATGAGGGCTCCAATCACTCCGAAGCGGCCCGGTTGGCCACGGCCAATTAACGACGCCAATCGGTGAAAAAGCTGTGATCCGGGCATGCGCGTGCCGGGCGTGGGTAGAAAGCACCACATCTTGGCCCGTGCCACGAATGGGTCTTACACCATAGTTCGTGTAGCAAATGAATTCATAGTTTGCGCAAATCGACGCGTTCGAGGCACGAACTATGGCGTACATGTACACCATAGTTTGTTCAAATCGAAGGTTTACACTTTTTAATCAGACGCTTAGCCAAGCTCCAAGTGTGGCCGCTGTAGCGCATAGTTTGTGCACTTCGGTCGATTCGGTCGATGCACCGCCTTGCAGCAACCGCTTCCGGCCAGAAGCGGACAGCTAATCCGTGAATCGCCCAACATGACGTAGATAGGCGCCGCCCTCACTGCATGTCCGCTATCGGCTAGAACCGAGCGTCATCGCTTATGCCATCAAGACCAGAGAGCGCCTCGCCATGGCACTGATTTATGGTGATCCCGGCCCGATTCGAATGGGCGACCTTCCCCTTAGGAGGGGGGCGACGCCGCTAGCAATTGCAGGGCTTTGGCGGCCGACTGTGCCAAACCTGCGCCCTTTCGTACCCGGTTTGCCCTCGCACGAACAAGGAAGCCCTGGCGTCGTCAATCTCGAGACGGGATTCTTCGATGCCGCTATGGGGCGCCGACAGTGTATGTGGACCACAACCGCCAGTGCCGCCGACCGCCTCTAAAGGGCGGAATTAGAGTATTCGCACAGGCGGCAATGCTGCGTCCCGCTTGTCCATGGGCAGCAGCGAGCGAAGGAATTGGTCAGGATCGGCCCCTCTGGCATCGCAACTCTCTTCGATCTGCTCAACCAGCCAAGGCGAAAACTGAATGAAGGACTCACCCTCCGCAGCTCGATCATCTATCGCCATCCCGAGCAGCAGACCAAGAGCAAGGAACTCGTCATGTGTCCCTGCCATAGCTTCGCCCATCACCACTATCGTCCAGTTCTCGCCGTCTGCGCTTCCCTCAACGTGAGCGAGAGCCCCCCCGGACTGATCCAGAAGCTCTGCAATGACGTTCGGCTCTGAATCGTAGGCCTTGAAGAACGCTGCGACATTTGAATTCACGCCGGACGACCGAGCAGCAGCCGCCTCCGCCCTTCTTTGCCGCTCTTTGAGCTTCGCCTTGCGCTTGGCATCAGACTGTTTACCCACATCGCCTCCTTGGCATGATCCTTGGAGAGTGTAGCTCGGCCGCAGGCGATCAGGCCCAGCTCCCTAACCTCGCGATCGAGGCCGGCCGCGAGCTGTCCGTGTGGATCCTGGAGAAGGGCTCCGAACCGGGCGAACACATCCTGTCCGGCGCACCCCGAAACCGTAGGGCAGTGCCCCAACCGGTCGGAAATAGAGGCAGGCCACCGCCTCTGCCCCCTAGGCATCGCTTTTGAGCACGCCATACGACTGATGCATAAGGAATTCGGCGTCACAACCGCGGAACGGAGATAGCTCATTTCTCCCTTTACGCATCAATAGGTTACGGATCAATAGGGTGAAGGAACCGGTGTATTGGAGGACCTGGAGCAGCACGCCTGGACCAGCCGTCCCGGGCGGACGGCCTTGGGACCCGATTCGTTGTCTTGCACTTCAATAACTTAGACTACATTGCCACGCCTTTTGACACACTATCGGCCAGTCTCAACAGAAAGAACTTAGCCACTTCTTAACATCACTTAGAAGTCAGCAATCCCAGCTCTCCACACCTGTTGCCGACGGCCGCCGACTGCGCTAGAACAACCAAATCATCAGGAGGGCATATGGAAGCGAACCCACCATGGAAATGCGATCAGTGCGGGCATCCGATCAACAGCGTTGAGGACGGCTGGGTTGAATGGCTCAATGGCTCCATTGCTGAGCAATGGGAAGGAGGTCTCCGGGAACTCCGACTTGTGCACCACAAGCCTGCTTCGCCAAACGCAGACCAAGGCGGCTGCTACCACGATGAGGCGTACTGGTTCGCCGCCAAGCGATACACGGTCAGCGATCTTCCCTTGACTTCCTTCGTTGGCCCCGATGGTTTGGTAACGTTGCTGGCGTTTCTCGCAGACCGTCGTTTCGCAGACCCAAATGAGGTCCTCGAATTGATCAAGCGTCTACATGTTCCAAACTACGAAGGGGCTCGGAACTCATTTGAGGCCGCGATAGCTGAAGGTGTGTTTGAGCCGCGTTCGACACCCGGGTACTACGATCAGCGCGAACTACTGGCAGTCTTGAACTGGATTAGCAACGAGCAGTAAGGGCAAATCAGTCAATTCTATTTCGGGGCTTACCAGACAATAGAGCGACCCTCACCTCAAGATAAGCTTGAAAGAGGTGATCCGGCGAGTAATCGGAGATTAGCTATGGATCCATTTGCCCCGCCTCTTACTGGCCAATGCTGCCTATGCGGGTCCACCGAGGCGCTTTCAGGCGAGCATAAGGTCAAGGCCGCAGCGCTTCGTAGTGAGTTTGGTGCCCAACCGATGGTTATAGGACGCCCAGGCGAACGCTACCGCCACGCACAGAGCCCAAGCTCGAAGCAGTTTCATTTTTCCGCTCGCATATGCGAGACCTGCAATAACGCGAGAACTCAGCCGGCCGATTTGGCATTTGATGCATTTAGAGTATTGGCGTCAGATCTCTTGAGAACGGGGGATGATCCCGCAAAGGTGCATGAAGACCCCCGCTTCAATGCCAATGGCGGAATACTTTATTTGGATGTTTTCAGGTATTTCGCGAAGCTTATGTGCTGTCACTTGGCAGAGATGGGCGCTACTTTCTACGAGCCGATTGCTGATTTTGCCATAGGTATAAGTGATAACAACTATGTTTTGCTTTGCGTAGATGCCGACGTCGCCTACCGCCGTCTACGCGACAATGGTGCAATCCATAGCTACGCCGCCCACGGCGGCCTGATCGTCACAGGTAACCCCCAATCTCACGCGCCCGAGGCTTTCCATTCCACACTTACCATTGGCCCAGTCCGCTACTGCTACAGGATCCATCTCAACGAGGTAGGACAGGCGCAACTGCAGCATGAGCACCCTGATTTTTACGCGTGGTGTCAGCGCAGAATTCGTCATGCAATTGACAACCCAATGAGCGCCGACGACAGAGAGTTGCTTGGGTTGAACGGCGTTAACGAGAAGTAGTGAGACCTGATCCTGGATGCCAAGAGCAAAAGAAGCTTCACCCTCGCAATTCGCAGCCGAAGACGACGTTTTCGCCCCCTGTGAATCAATGGGTTACGGCCAAATACGGGTGACGCCGTTGCCCGAATGGTCGTCGGCCTCGCGCGCGTGGAAGATCGCGGCCGCAAGCTCTCGCTTGATTCGATAACGGCCATGGTGCAGTGGCGACGCCACGTCCCCGTGGTAGGGGGCGACAGGCCGACGCGGCAGCAAGGCATTCTGCCTGTACTGCCACAGGTCTGCCGCCCACCTACTCAAGGGCTCCAACGTGACGACCGCTAGGTCCAGGCGTAGACCGCGGCCCCCCATTGACATGCGGGACGACATGGGTCAACAGATTACAGACGATAGCGGAAACGTCCGCTTCCGGCCAAAAGCGGACACGTAGTGATGGTGGTGCCTGTCTATGGCAAGGTGGGCGATTCAGGCTTGGAACAGATCTTCCCGGCAGCCCAGCACTGATTGCTACTGCAAGAAGCCGAATGAGCGAATATTACCTGCAACGTGACTACTGCCAAACACAGAAGTCAGCGGTACATCGCTTATAGAGCTGGAACTCATAAAGTCAGTGCTTGCCAGTCACCCTCAGCAACCATCGTCAGACCGTCGATAACAACTAAGAGATCAAAGAATATGGCCGCTTACGACTTCAGAACGCTGAACGACAAAGAGTTCGAAGTCTTGTGTTGCGACCTGCTCAGCAGGAAGCTTTCAAGGAACTTCGAACGCTTTAAACCCGGCAGAGATGGCGGAGTGGATGGCCGCTATTTTTCTCCAGATGGCGAGGTTGTTCTTCAGTGCAAACACTGGGTGAACACTCCCATTGATCAGCTTATAAGACATCTTGAAAAGTCCGAGGCCGCAAAAGTCGCAAAAATAAAACCAAGTCAATACTTTATCGCGACTTCACTCCCATTATCAAGGGCGGACAAGAGTAGAATATTCAGAATATTCGCGCCGCATATCGCATCAGAGTCTGACATCTTAGGTGCGGAAGATCTTAACGACATCCTCAGCAGGGAGTCGGAAGTTGAGCGACGCCACTACAAATTGTGGCTCGCAAGCACAGCTGTTCTCGAGACGTTGCTCAATTCAGCGATTCATGGTCGCAGCGACTTCCTCCTCTCTGAAATCGCGGAGCATAGGGCCCGTTACGTGCAAACTGGCAGTCACGCTGCAGCCCTCACTAAACTTAATCATAAGCATGTAGTGATAATCACAGGAGATGCCGGAGTTGGGAAGACTACCCTTGCTCGAAACTTACTCTTGCCCTACGCGTCAGACGGTTATGAAATTTTCTCGATAGCCGACAGCATTGACGAAGCCGAAAGCGTTTATCAGAAAGGAAAGAAGCAAATTTTCTATTTCGATGATTTTCTGGGAAGCAACTACTTGGATGCCATTTCGGGGGGATTCGGGACGCAGATATCTCAGTTTATCAGGAGAGTTAAATCAGACCCATCAAAGCGGTTCATCCTTACCTCGAGAACCACCATTCTCAATCAAGGGAAAATGCTGATCGGAGCTTTGTCTGACCAGAACACCGCCAAAGATGAGTTCGAAATATCGCTTCAATCCATGACAGCCATCGAGAAGGCGAAAATTCTCTACAACCATATGTGGCATTCAGACATAGGCCACGAATACAGGGAGGAGATCTACAAAGACAAAAGGTACTGGGCGATAATTAAGCACAAAAACTACAATCCGCGAATTATCTCTTACATAACCGACAGTCAGCGCCTGGAAGATATTCCGGCCGCTCAGTTCTGGCCCCACACATTAGGGATGCTGAACAATCCCGCCGATGTTTGGTCGCATCCGTTCGATGCACAGCACGACGACTATGGGAGGGCGCTCATTCTCTTGGTGGCACTTAACGGACGATCCATTAGTCAGGGCGAGTTGTCAGATGCTTACTACAGACATGTAAATCGACAAGCATTTTCCTCAGCGAAGGGTCAACAAGATTTTATCCGAAATCTCAGGCAACTTTGCGGGTCAATGCTAAATCGGACGGTTAATTCTCACCAGGAAGTTATAAGTCTCTTCAATCCTTCAATTCGAGATTTTTTGCTTAGCCGATATCAATCGGTCCCGACAGTTATTGGCGATACCATCCGCTCATTGAGAACCACGGACTCACTAACCACAGCCATATCGCTACTCGCCAACTCCACCTTGGACAGCGCATTCACCCGCACACTCCTAAGTTCAATTGCTGGTGACGCGGATGCCTCAGCTTATGTCGGATACTCATCACTATACATTGCTCGCCTATACTCTTTCTTGTATGAAAATAACCACAACGTCTCCGAACGTGACATTGCGCTAATAGGCAGGGCCTCAGCATTTGTCGAGGGGGAGAATCTACCCCGACAGTTTGAAGAAATTATTGATCTCTACATTATTGCTAGGCGCCACGGATTCTCTGCACCAGCCTCGATTGATGCCTTGATTGAACAGGCATGCGACAAAGATCCTTCGATGGACGAGCTTAGCAAGCTCGCCAACTTGATGGGTGCGTCCGGCTGTGTACCGGCAACAGACGGAATTTTCAGAGAGGCGGTTCTGGCCGTTTTTGTTGACCAGATTTACGATGAGTTCCCCGCCGAGGTGGTGTTCGAAGGTCTCTCTTGGGATGAGGGATGGGGGGAAGCCAAGTCGCAACTCAAGGATCAGCTCCGCTTGCGCCTGGAGAAATTTGGATTTTCTGAAGATGAGGACTTGGTGCTGGAAATAGCCGAGAGCTACGATTTTGATGATCAAGCGTACGGCTACTACCGAGGCCGCGAAGAGGAAAATGAGCGGAACTATTACGGTGGCGACACTATGACAAGAGACATTGACGACTTGTTCGATAGAAGCTAGTGAACCCTCAAGATGCAGTAGACACCCACCAATCTCACTCGGTGTCCGCTATCGGCCAGAAGCGAACATCGTAAGACGCTTGCAGCGTATTTATCCACCACACATTGTGGATAATTAGGCATCACCTCCACTCTCCTGACATGATAAATATACCTCTAGCACCGGAAGCATTCGATGACATCAAGATTTACTACGTATACTTGATCGCCTGTCATGCTGCGCTGGAGACGTATGTCAAGGTTGGAATGACATGCAATCTGAAGAGGCGAATATCGGAGGTTCAGACCGGCTGTCCGTTTCGGATCGCTCACGCATTCGCCATCCCGTCTGAGTATTGGGAAGAGGCTAGAGGGCTTGAGAAGCTATTGCATATGCTTCTTAGGGAACAGAGGCTACGAGGGGAGTGGTATAGCGGCACTGAAACGTTCTTCTCTGTCCTAGACGCAGTCCTGCGCCGCATCAACGCCGGAGGATTCAGCTATGAAGAACTGCTGGAGACGCCGGATTTTGTCGGACCGGAGTTTGAAATCATGCTGCATCGTCATGACTTTTGCTTCTACGAAATTTCCCTCCCCCTTGTTCGAGGTGCCAACCCTATGGACTCGGCGAGATCGCTGCCTGCAGAGCGAATTGCATCGGTGCTGTCCGGAGGGCGCGCGACTCAGTACGGTGAGCTCAGCTAAGATCATCAGTGTGAGGTGGCCTTAGAGGGAGACAACAACAACTGATGCATCGGCTCGACCCTTTTCTGATTTCATACGTCATTTCTTGGGGTATGGCGCAGCCGGGCCGACCGTAGAGAAGCGCCCTGTTTTCGTTCAAGCAGGTCCGTCAGAATTGCTCAAACGGGCCAAGCCGTTGCCTGCCCTCAGCTTGATGACGTGGCCCTAGCGCTGTATCCATAGCCTCTTCCAGCTTGTCTTGGCTAGCGCCATCCGACCCACAAAAGGCCTCAATGAGCTGAGAGAGCACCTCAACGTACACATGCCACCCATGTGGCTCAAACCCCAGCGGGGATCTGCCCGTCGCTGAGTCCACACTCTTCTGCATTTGCCAAAGAGCTCGAACAAAATTCTGATACCTCTCAACGTCGCTGGAAAAGTGAACCGATTCGTCGGATAGCCCCGCCAAGACTGTGCGTACGACAACGGTTACGAGCTCTTCAATGCAGCTTCGGAACTCTTTTGACAGCGATAAGTAGCACAGGGCCTTTGTGATTTCGCGCCCCGCGGCAAAGGCCCTCGCGTCATCGCCGGCGTGCTTTGCCAGCCTCACACGTGCGCAGAGCGCACCTAAGGGATCCAGCGAAGGCTTGGCACCGAAGGCATGCA
Organism: Stenotrophomonas sp. 364; assembly: GCF_009832905.1. Taxonomy (NCBI): domain Bacteria; kingdom Pseudomonadati; phylum Pseudomonadota; class Gammaproteobacteria; order Lysobacterales; family Lysobacteraceae; genus Stenotrophomonas; species Stenotrophomonas sp. 364. The sequence continues at coordinate 4,600,207 of NZ_CP047135.1, read as the reverse complement.
TCAGCCTCAATGGATCGTGCTGCTCGGCCTCGTCCAAGACTCTCATCAAAGACCGATGATGGTCATAGCAGGATCGAAGATCCGATTGAGGATCGAGGACCTTCCATAGCATGTGATTGAATACGGCAGAACTGCCCATCACATGCTCGTCAATGGTCTCTATGCGCTGCCGTCGGGGCGTACGCAGCTGGCTGCCTGGAGCGAAGGGGTCTGCAACCTCAACACCCTTCGGAAAGGCGCCAATGACTGTGCCGAAATGCCGATAGTGGTCCCGCTTGGCCTGTCGCTGCATTACATGAACGAACACTGCCCACACAAAGGTCCGAGTCTGAAGCAGCAGCTCTCTGCCCGCATGCCCCGGCCTGCGAGGCCACTCGTCACATGTTCCATTTAATGGAACATCGGCGCTGAAATGGACCATGCCTAGCACTTACGAGCGATTCTGCTCGATAAGAGGGGGTACACGTTGCGTAGCCCGCCGGATACCCTCATTCCAGACCCTCTATGACGAGTGACGATGAGCAGAGACACATAGGACTAGCAGCGAAGCTGCTTACGGCTGAGACGGAAAAGCCCAGGAGCTGGACACTCCTGGGCCTTTAATTGCCGCGTCTTCCACAGACCGACGCGTGCATTCTGCTCTCAGATTTTTCCCCTTGTCAAGGCAGGGCGGGCATCGCTTTGCCTGAGGAGCCAAAATGCACGCGTTGGAGCTTCGCGCCTGCTTGGAGCGGGCTGGGTTAACCGAAACGCAGAGAGGGCATCTGCTTGGCATGATCGCAGAGGCACCGAGCCGCCGGCCAGGCGGTGCGGCACTGAACAACGTCATCGCGCAATTTTGGTCAGATAAGAACAAAACGTCGATCTGGATCGAAAGTCACACGGTTGAACGTCTGTTTGCCTATGAGCTTGAGCTCGACCCCTCTGTCTTGGCCTACTACTCACAAATCCCTTGCCGGGGAATTGAGCGCCGTAGCGCAAATGGAAGACGGCACTTAGGGAACGCCACAGCGGACTTCCTGGTCATTCGTGCCGACTCAGCTACGATAGTGGAATGCAAAGCGGCGCAGCGCATCGAATCACTGCTGCAACAGAAGCCACTTGAGTGGGTGCGATCCGACGATGGGGTGATTGAGCGTCCCGCGCTAACAAGCTGGGCATCCGACTGGGGGCTCAACTACGCAGTGTGGGTTCAGCCGTCCCCATTTGCGTGCCTCCTGGCAAATCTGGAGCTCTTGTACTCGGTAAAGCCACCTGATGAGCCGGGCAAGGCGCACCGGCAAGCCCTACGGCTACTAGAGCGCTCTTCATTGACGATTTGGGAGCTGACACGGCGTGTCTCAGGGCTGACTCCACTAGCGGTTCATCAGCTCCTTCGAATGGGACTTGTATGCGGCACCATTAAAAGCCAACCGATCGCGCTTACTGAGACTTTCCGGCTCTTTCTTGATCCCCAGCAGTGCAGCGCTGCGGAGGCTACTGCGGCTCAACGCACCGACCACCGATTTCGTCAGCATTGTGACCCAGTGTCGACATCTTCATACCGAGACCTTTGCGCCGGTCGCCAGCGGCTAGAGAAGCTTAAGGCGATGCGGCTTGGGAACAGCGTCTTCACTCGTCGATATCGAGAACTGGATCGCGTCGTTCGCCAGGCGGACGTGGACGGCGTGAGCGAGCTTGAGGCATGCCTGACCAACTACCGCCGTTCGGGGAACAGGAGTGCCAGGCTGACCAAGACACAGACGCTCGCTGTAGATCTTGCTGTGCGCAACTGGGAGGCCGGAAAGGCCCATAGTAGAGGGCACGCGTACGCTGGACACGTTGCTCATTGCCAGGATGTTGGCTGTGAGCCCGTTTCGAGGACCACTCTCTATAGGAGGATGTCGGCCGCGAAGGCTTCAAGGAGAGCTCTATTAACCGGCGGCCTGCGTGAGTACCAGAAGAACAGGGAGTCAACCGACCCTCGGTATCGCTCCATGGCGTCCCAGGCCCTTGGGCTTCGAATTCACATTGACTCTACCCAGATTGACGCCCGAGTCTTCCCCGGGGTTGAAGACAAGCTCCTACTCGATCGCCCGATCATCTACGTCGCGGTCGACAGCGCTACCGGCTTTCCTGTTTGCTACGAACTAGCTTTTGGGCCAGCAAGATCAGATGCACTAGCTGCGCTACTTCGGACTTATGTGCGAACAACTGGGTCACTGCCGAGCATCATTCAGGTTGATAGGGGGTCTGAAAACAGATCCAGCTGGTTGTCAGCGTTTTGCAGGGAGTATCACATTACGCTCTTGATTCACCCCACGGGGGCCTCAGTCTTCAACAGCGCCGCCGAAAACTGGCTAGGCCGAATCAACTCACGGCTTCATTCTCTGCCTGGGAGCACGCTTCCAGATAAGAAAGGAAGATCTGTCGACGGAAGGTTCAAAAGTCGTCAAACCGCAAGGCTGCAGTTCTCAGCTCTTCACGAAGTAGTAAACGACGCTATCGAGCTGTTGCGTGACGTCCCTGGTGCAGATGGCGAGTCTCCGATTGAGCGCAAGGCTCGACTCGTTGATGAAACGGGTCGAGCCGGCCACGCCGTGGAAATTGACGATAACTTCCTTTTTCACAGCTCCATACCTACCCGCGCCAGTGCCTTGGACCCGAAGCGAGGCATCAAGACGGAGCGCACTCGATATGCGAGTTCTGAGCTGCTTCAGGCGGCGCGACGCGGAGACGTCATCGAGGTCCGTCGAGACTGCGAAGATCCTACAGTGATGCACGTTCAGATGTCTTCTGGTCGTTGCAAGGCCTGGTCGGGAATGGCAAATAAGGTAGCCGGATTACCTGACATAGAGCTCAAGTTCCTTGCCTACTACCTGCATCAACGAGGGTCGAAGGTCGTTGAGAGGAGGCTAGATGCCCACGTATCGCATCACCGAAAGGTCCAAGAAGTCCTCACGACCAATGACCCGGACGCGAGCGAGCAGAAGCCGTCAGCTTCGAAAGCCGCGCGTAGGTCGACTAAGGACCGCCCGGCCTCACGAAGCATCTCCGTGTCTTTGGAAGGGTTGGATGACTACGGGCAGGAATTGAGGGAAGGAGGTAGAGATGCCATCTAGCCAAGTCCTTCTTCATCCAAAGTTCCAGTCCACGGAGCGCGATCTAGCGGCGACGCTCACGTTGGCCCAACCTGGAAGCCTCGTGTTCTTGATCGGCATATCTGGCGTTGGCAAGAGCGAGCTTCGGTATCGGAGCATGAGATCGGTTGCCGGTGCTCCGTCAGGTTGGGACAAGGGCATCCTTCCTGCAATTGCGGTCAGAGCGACGCTTACGGATCGGGGGTTCTTCAACCCCAAGGATCTTGCTATGCGGCTCGCTCACGCTCTACGGGTACCAGACCTCACATGGCTGAGCGATAGAGATCAGATAGATGATCCTGAAGTAGTCCACGCCAAGCTGGAGATCGCAGAGAAGGCTCAGCCGTGGCTAGATGCACGTAGATCAACCACCGAGCACGCGCTTCGATTTGAGTTCGAGCGCCATGCGAGAGCTCGCCGACTCCGGTGGATCTTCATAGAAGAGTGCGCGTCGATAGGCACATTGTCGCGCGGGCGATCCGTGCACAACTATGTCCTCGGCCTAATGCAGTTGGCTGAAGAGTGTGGTCTTACGATCATCCTGTTCGGCACGCCGCGCGCCGCGGCGCTATGGGACTGCCATCCTGATATACGCCGGCGGTCACTCTTCGTGTGGGCGCAGCGGTACAGGGAGGATCGGTCTGAGGATCATCGACCATTTGCCAGTCTGGTCTCTTCCCTAGGAAAGCATCTGCCGCTGGAAAGGCCTGATCTACTTGTCCAGAATCTGGAACTGGCGCTAGCGAACTCAGCAGGGTCGTACGGCGAAGTAAAGCAGTTCTTGCTCCGAGCAGATCAAGCAAGGGTTCGACGTGACTCCCACACGATCGATTTGTGCGATCTCCATCAAGCGTCCTATAGCCGAGAACATCTGCTCGGCATGTGGGAGCAGGCGAAGGCGTTTGATGGGCTCTGCGAAATCAATACGGATGCAGCAGACCTAGGCTACCTGAATCTCAAATGGGGAGCTGCAGAAGGGAGGGTGGGCCAATGACCGATGCGCGCGCGTGGAAGTGGTCGACCTTTCCGCCGTTGGCGCTCAGCGGGCTAGGAACTGCCCACGTCGAGTCGATGGCGAGCTACGTCGCCCGTCTGTCTACAACTCAAGGACAGAGCACGGTGGCCTTCCTGGACTCTCTCGACGAGGTCTGCAATGAGAGGCCTTTGCGAAATGATCGAGCTCGATGCGCCCTCATTGGCCCGGGCAGGAGGTTCATGGCGCGCCTGATTGCCCTGGAAGAGCTTACTGGCGGCCAGATTCTCAGGCCGGGCACTCTGTACGCCATTGCCGCAGCTATTCGCCCAGGAAGCGAGGGACTGGCGAATGCACGTCATTGGTGTCCTGTATGCCTGGATGAATTTTCTCAATCCGGAGTCAGCGGGCGACTTAGTTGGGTTTTCTCTGATCTGTCGCACTGTTCGTTGCACTTCGCGAGAATCGAAAGCTACTGCTGGAGATGCAAGTCGCAGCAACCGTTTGTGCCAGGAAATGCAAACATCCAGAGTTGCGTGCTGTGCGGAGCGAGCCTCGCTGCAAGCGCAGAGTCCGCCAAGGGTGTCTCGAAACAGGCACTATGGACTGACGGATGCATAGAAGAGCTCGTTTGCTTCCTAAGCTCCAATCCGCCAATGGTCGTACCAGGGGGATATGAGTCATATATCGATCGGTTGTCAAAGATGGGGGCACTGTCTAAAAGTCATCATGCTTTCCGGCGAGGCGCTCCCAGTATCAGGTCATTGCTTAACGTCTGCGCGTACATGGGAGTCCACCTAGTGGACGTGCTGCTGTGCCCAGATGATCTGCCTGTCGACCGCCTAGTTGATGGCGAGGAGGAACCCCGACTGCTTTCTCTACCTGTGGAGTCGAGGAACCTGCAGCTACGACGTTTGGAGTACCTGTTAGAGGCACTAGCAGGGGAGCGCCATGGTCTTGTTCCGCCCTTGGCCATCCTGCTCGAGAGATATGGCCTTTCGGCATCGGTCAAACAACTGAAGGAGCGAAACTCCTATCAGTGCTATCTCAGAAGGCATAAGCTACAGAAATGCCTTCTGACCAGTAGAACGAGCAGGCCGATCATCGCCGCTGCCTTCAGTATGCTCGATTCCGGCGTGACTACTGAAAGAGCAGTGCAGAATCTGAGCGAGTCGACACGAATCAGCGTCAGGGCACTCGAGCCCTACGTTAGATGTGTTGGAAGGGTCTTAGTGCTAGAGAGCGAGGCCCGAGCCGCAGTCTTGTAGATCGTCATCTTGTAGCCAATTCTCTGCGACCAATCATGAGGCGGCACGTATGCCGAGCACAGCGTCTTCATTCACATACCTCTTCCTAGACACTGAGTGGGCCGATGCAAAAGGACTCGAGCTCGTGAGCATCGCGCTAGTCAGCGAAGATGGAGCGAGCACTTTCTATGCCGAGCGCGACCCGCTGCCATTGGCGCCAACGGAGTTCGTGAAGACAACGGTCTATCCCCTGCTGCAGAGGGGCTTTCATGCCCTGTCAGACCCCAGCCTTGCGCAGGCGCTCTTCGCTTTCCTTATGGGCCAGCGATCCCCCCATGTCATCGCGGACTATCCCAACGACCTTCGTTTATTACGCGAAGTGATGTCCTGGGCTTCGGTAGCGAAGGGAATGGACGAGCGGCCAAGATTGCCCTGCACGTTGATGGATAGGGATTCCGTTACCACTTCTCACTTGGAGAGATGGTTCCGCTTGAACCCCGAGCTGAGTCGCTCCCGCCACCACGCGCTCGTGGATGCAAACGGACTCAGAATGGCTTGGCTAGTCTCCACCGGCCGATTGGGCTCGGACTTCCGACCCGTTGTCTAGACTTGCACACACCGGACCGTGAAGCTGAGCGAGTCAATAGAATTGGATAGCGCGGCGATATCGTCTACCAGGTGCACCCGAATGACAAATGGGTCGGCGATCAGACGGGGACTGGCTGTATCATTTGCGAATCAAACAACTCGATGCCTTGCCCATGATCACATTTGAGCCTCTTGAGCTGGAAGCCACTCTTCGCTCGGCTATTAGAAGGCTTGGTTCCTCGTTCTATATTGACTTGGATGGCTATCCGCTGCCGCCCGATTTTGAGTTGGATTTGGATGATGATTGGCTGATCAGTTCTGACACGGAGCTGACGCTCGACTTTCCCCGAACAGAGGATGGAGTGTCGCTGCCGGTGAAGGATCTGATTGATCTTTCGCTCGAAGTGACCGACAGCGCTACTAGCTTCGATGGTCTGACATATCACTCTAGCCGACGAACAATTATCAGGATGAATTCGACGGACCTGCGATCGCATGCGTTCGCAGACCGAGTGAGCGCGGCTCATAGTCACGAGCTGAAGATGATAAGCGAGGTTGGCGGGAAGCCTGGCAATATTTCTATTAAGAATGATTCAGCACACTTTGGTGCGATCATCGTCGCCAGAGACCATTTTTACGATAAGTACAATCCCCCTTTGACGGGAGATGAGCTATTCATCGAGGTCGAGCATCCGCACGGGGCTTCGATTACTGATTGCAATGCTCTGATCCATGCCTATTTGTTTGAGTTGCACACTACCTTGGGTCTTGAGTTCTTTGAATGGCCGAGACCACTCGATGACGAAATTGAGTACCCGGAGGATGAGGATATCGGTGAGCTTGTGGGCCAGGCAGGAAGGCTGCGTCCCTTGCTTATCGGGCAAGGTCTCCTATCGGTCTTGTCGGAATTCAACAGTGCTCACGGCGCGAATAGAAGCGACTGGTCGTTGCTTTCTTACGTAAAATGCATCGAGTACGTCGCTGCTACAGTGGTGCGTGAGAAGCAGTACGAGGACCTTCGCAAAAGGCTACTGACAAGAGACGCTCTCAAGCCCAATGCAGAATTTATGGACGGCCTGCTGTTGCTGTTTGAGGAGAACCGAACACTCACTAAAGATGCAGAGGCCATACGGCTTTCTATCGAGCGTTGTTGCGATCCAATTCCTATGGCGGGGCATGCGCCAGTTTTTCTTCGGACTTTGGCCAAGATCGGGCCAAGTAGCACGCTTGCACAACGCCAAGCATCCCTACTTGATCTGTCGGCCGCTTTAACAGCAACTAGAAATCAACTCGCTCATGCCAAAGCAAACTATCGTCGCACAGGAAAGGAATGTCCTCCGGAGCAACTGTCGAGCTTGGTTGTGTGTGCGCGCATCGCCGCAGAGCAATGTATTCGGTGGTATTCATCACGTCCAGAAGACCTGAGACGTGGGTAGCTGGCGGCCTGGCCTGTGGCCAGCTATTTTTGCTTTGCGGATGGTCGCACGAAGGTTCTTCGTACTCCGAATGAGCACAACTATGGGTGCAGCCTTCCCCTGGCGCTCGCTCTAGCATATGCAGCCTTGCCCAAGATCTTCCTCACGCCTGGCTCCTTTGAGGAATAGTCAACCAACGCGTGAGCCGTGTTGTCTTGGACAGGGTCAGAATAGCAAAGCAGATCTATCGATTTGAACTCTGAGACGCTGACAGCCCAGGTCCCTCCGGCTTGGTTCAGCAGTTTCGTCTTCAGGTATCGCTCGTAGGCGTCCCTAGGTGTGATGATGGAGCTTCGATCTGCTGAAAGAAGGCCAGAGTCTTTCTGTGTGGGCGTAAACGCGCCGGACCAGAGTCGCCCTTCCTGGATCAGATTGGGATGCACCTGCCTCATCATAAGTTCATCCGAAACTTCAATAACACTAGCGTCAGATACCGGCATCATTACTCCCCGTACCGCTGGATACGACATCCCAAACCATGCGGAACTGGTCCGCATAGTCGCTTGATCGAATGTTAAGCTCCTTCGAAATATCTTCCAAAGTGCTGGTATTGACCGCATGTAGTTCGATACTTGAAGTGTGGAGATAAATATTTGCGCTCAGCTCCCACACCCCTACTGTCCATTCGGCGGCGACTCCTCCGTCCGGCAGCGGGTAGATGCTTGGGGTTGGTATATCGGCCTCTAAGACTATTTTTTTACTAAATGCCCTCATGCACTCGATCGCTTCCTTTGAGGGCGACGGAGTGTCAGGGTCATACCAGCCAGGTTCAGTTTGGGCTACTTCGTCAAGTCGGTCGTCGAAGGCTTGCCGCTGTTCGTCTTCGCTGTACACAACGCTTACATCGAGCAAGCGGCGCAACCGTTCTGCCCCGTCATAGAGCCCAGTTCCAACTAGGCGGACCTGTTGAGTATGCCGTGAGTAGGCCTTATCAAATTCGAACTCTGATAGAGGTCTGAAATCAAATGCGGAGCCGTTGGCGTCTTTGACGTGAATTGTGCCAGTGCTTGACACGCCGCCATCTAGAACAAATAGGCCGTCTACTGCATTCTCATAGGTTTGCTCGCGAGATAGAACAATGCGCTTGCGAATGAATGTGTCATACCGAACCGGATCTGCCGTGTCATAGCCAAGCTCGATGTACTCATCTGCCCTGAGGCTTTGGCCGAATGGGTTGAAGCGTCCGGCCAACTCCTGCGGAAAGTCTTCGGGGACCTCCCCACTGGTCGCGACTTTGCGAATCAGCGCATCTACGTAGGCCTTGGCGTCGTCGAATTCGGGGTAGTGAGCGAACCCGAGGTCTCCCTGAACATCAGCCTTCAGCTGCGGAAGGCGAACGCCGGTTACCACTGCGCTGTGGCCGCCTACGACTCGCTTGAGACCAATCTGAAATGAATCGCCGAAGCCCTTGGGGACACGCACCCTGTCGTTGTGGCGCTTCTTAAACAGCATCTTCGCGACTTCAACTATCAGGCCACGATATGCAGCAAGGTCGGGTAGTACGTCAAAGGGAATTGCATGCGCATCGAAGCGTCCTCCGGCGAAACGAGCGGTAAGAAAGGACTCTTCGGTTAGCGGCGAATCGTCTTGTGTAGGTCGATCAGTCACGCTGCTCCCCAGTGAACTTGCCTGTTCCACAGGCGTATAACAGATTTCCGGGTAGTTGTCCCTTCACAAGTAACGTCCGGATTTCCCCAACAGCTTGGGCCGACTACTGAATCGACAGAGGATCTTAGCGCGTCGTCGAGAGATAACGCCTGTTGCGACGAGCTGACCTAGTGGGGGTCTGCGTTCGGCGTGCAGCACGCTGGCGCTGGTCGATCGGCTTGCAACTAAGTGGATCTCACAGTTGGTCGCACAGCGGCGCACCTAGTTCAGGCTCCAACCCGCGCTTGGATGACCGACTGAGAGCAATAGTGAGGCGACAGGGGTACTCCAGCCGGGCACAGCACCATAGTTTGGCAGCTGCCCTTACACCATAGTCTGTCCAAAGCTGCACAAACTATGGTGTTCGCCCCACGAAGCCACCCCCAAGTTCCCTGAACGGGCGCTTCATTCATGTACCGGTCAGTTCAATATTCAGGAGCGATTGGGACGACAAATGAATAATTAACACCTGTCGACCGCCCCTTCTCTCCCCCTCCCAAGGGGGGCGGTTCGGCAAAACCAAAAATAATTAAAGGTGTCCCGATGATGAAGTCTTCCTTGCTTGCCCTGGGTCTGCTCGCTGCTCTGCCGTTCGCTGCGTCTGCAACCGAGGGCCTGTCGTACAACTATGTTGAAGGCGGCTACGTGAACACCGATGCCAAGGGTGGCGACGCTGACGGTTGGGCCGTGAAGGGCTCGGTTGCCGTCGCGCCGAACTTCCATGTCTTTGGCGATTACAACGCGCAGGAAACCAAGCGCGGCAGCAATGACGTGGACCAGTGGAAGGTGGGTGTCGGCTACAACTACGGTATTGCCCCGACCACCGACCTGGTGGCCCGCGTGGCCTACCAGAAGTTCGATCCGAAGCACGGCCTGGACTTCAATGGCTACTCGACCGAGGTGGGCGTGCGCAGCGCGTTCACCCCGAACATCGAGGGCTACGTGATGGCCGGCTACGAGGACTACAGCAAGAAGCACGGCATCAACCCGGACGGCGAGTTCTACGGCCGCGTCGGCGCCCAGGCCAAGTTCAACCAGAACTGGGGCCTGGCTGGCGAAGTGAAGCTGGCCAAGGGCGGCGACAAGGAATGGTTCGTCGGTCCGCGCTTCACCTGGTAATACAGTTTCACCGCGGTACGTTGTTGGATGGCGCGGTCTCTCTCCCCTGCGCCATGAAGCCCGGCTCAGGTCGGGCTTCACTTTTACAGCAGCCGACCAACGGTCGGCTCTACCTGTGTTGGGCCGTCGCATAGTTTGCGCGGACAGCCGCCGACCGACGGTCGGCTCTACCTGCAGGGCCGCCGCGTTTTTTGCGGTTGGCATGGCGACACCCTCGTCGGTACGCCACGAAAGAACCCGGCCTTGTGCCGGGTTTTTTCGTTTCCGGGCGGTGTGTCCGGGCGTGGATGCCTACAAAAAACCCCGGCGTTTGCCGGGGTTTTTCGTGGGTCACTTGAACAGCGTGTCCGGGTATTCCGGCTTCTGTTCGCGCGCCAGCAACGCACGCAGGCCTTCTTCCGGGGTCTGCTCCCCGTGAAGCACCGCGCGCACCCGATCGGAGATCGGCAGGTCGATGCCGTGGCGGCGGGCCTGGCGCATGACTTCGTCGGCGGTCTGCACCGACTCCACCACCTGGCCGATGTCACGCACGGCGTCCTGCAGGGTCTGGCCGCGTCCCAGCGCCAGGCCAAGACGGCGGTTGCGCGACAGGTCGCCGGTGCAAGTGAGCACCAGGTCGCCCAGGCCAGCCAGGCCCATCAGGGTTTCCGGCTTGGCCCCGATCGCCGCGGCCAGCCGCAGCATCTCGTTGAGGCCGCGGGTGATCAGGCCGGCACGGGCGTTCAGGCCCAGCTGCATGCCATCGGCCACGCCGGTGGCCACGGCCAGCACGTTCTTCATTGCCCCGCCCAGTTCGGCACCGACCATGTCGTCACCGGTGTAGGCGCGGAACGCCGGTCCGTGCATCGCGTCGGCCACCTGTTGGGCGAATGCCGGTGCGTCACCGTGCACGGTGATCGCAGTGGGCAGGCCCTCGGTGACCTCCTTGGCGAACGACGGACCGGTCACCACCGCCAGCGGCACGTCCGGCCCGAGGACCTCGCGCGCTACTTCGTGCAGGAAACGGCCGGACCCGGGCTCGAAGCCCTTGGTCGCCCAGGCCACGCCGGCGTTGGCCGGACGCAGCGGCGCAAGTGCGCGCACGGTCTCACCGAAGGCATGCGACGGCACCACCACCAGGACCCAGGTGGCGTCGCTGACGGCGGCGGCCAGGTCGGTGGTGGCACGCAACGATGCCGGCAGCGGAATGCCGGGCAGGTAGCGGGTGTTCTCGTGGCGCTGGTCGATGGCCTCGACCATGGCCGCATCGCGCCCCCACAGCACGGTCGAATGACCGTGCCGGGCAAGCAGGCTGGCCAGCGCCGTGCCCCAGGAGCCGGCGCCGAGAACCGCGATCTTTTCTGCGTGGGTGCTCATCGCAACGACAGCAGCGCCGATCAGGCGTTGCCGGCCGGCTCGGAGTCGGCCAGCGAGGTTTCACCCTGCTCCTGGCGCTGACGCAGGGTTTCGGCGTACAGGCCTTCGAAGTTGATCGGCTGCAGGAAGAACGGCGGGAAGCCGCCGGCCTGGATCAGCTCGCTCACCAGCGAACGCACGTACGGGAACAGGATGTTCGGGCACTGGGTGCCGAGCAGCACGTCCACCGACTGCGGGTCCAGGCCGACCAGGCCGAACACGCCGGCCTGCTGCACTTCGGCCACGTAGGCGGTCTTGTCGCCGGCCTTGCAGGTCAGGGTGACGGCCAGCACGACTTCAAAGGCGTTCTCCCCCAGGCGCTGCACGCGCTGGTTGAGGTTGAGCTGCAGTTCCGGCTGCACGGCTTCGTTGAACACGGCCGGCGCATTGGGCGACTCGAACGAAACGTCCTTGACGTAGATCTTCTCGACGGTGAACGCAGGGCCAGTGGCGGCGTCGGCCGGCGCAACGGCGCCGTTGGTGGTCTCTTCGGACATTTCCTGTAGCTCCAGAAATTAAGTGCAATGGTTGGATTGTTACATGCCCTGCTATGCGGGCGTGTGGCACCGCGCACAAGGCACGGGGCGCAATCGCGCGGGAATCAGTTGCGGCCCTTGACCAGCGGCAACTCGGCCTGCTGCCAGGCCGGAATGCCGCCGTCGAGCACGTTGACCTGCTCGAAGCCGGCCTTCTTCAGCGCCTTGGCGGCGGTTTCCGAGGCGTTGCCGGTGCGGCACAGCAGCACCACCGGGCTCTGCTTGGCATTGGCCACCAGCTTGTGCTCCGGGCCGAACGCGCTGGGCTGCACGTTGCGGCTGCCGGCGATGTGACCCTTCTCGAAATCACTGCTGGAGGACAGATCGATCACGATCGCGCCACCGGCATTGATCAGGTGGGTCAGTTCAGCCGGCTTGAGCGACTTGAAGCCGCGGAACAGGCGGCGGACTTCGGTGACGATGATGGCCACGGTCAGGCCGACCAGGGCCATCGACAACATCGGGTTTCGGCCGGCAAAGGCCAGCAGCTCTTCGTAATTCACTAAGATCACGGGGCGATAATCGGGCGCCGATTGTCGCACATGCGGGCGAATCGGCGTCCAGCCCCCATCCCGGCAGGGTTCAGCGCTCCTGCCAGAGGTCCGGCAGGCCGTTGGCCTGCAGCCAGCGCTTGCCCTCGGCGTCCCAGCGCCAGATTTCCTTCACCCGCATGGTGCGCTCGGCCTGGGTGTTGTTGTTGATCACCCGCACCTCGGCGTTGCGCCCCACCCGGCCGTCGGGCAGGGGCACGTTGTCGCTGGCGCGATAGCTGGAAATCTTCACCTGCTCGTAGCGGCGCAGCTCCAGGTCGGTCAGCGGGTGGAGCTTGGCGTATTCCGGGTCCAGGTACGGCAGGGCGTCCTCGACGGTGCCCCAGCGCATGGTGGAGTCGTACTTGACCTGGGTCTCTTCCAGCTCCTTGCGCTGCTTCTTGGTGGTTTTCGGCTCGGCGGCCAGTGCGCTCACGCTGGTCAGCGCGAACACGGTCAGCAGCAGGATCTGAAACAAACGGCGCATGCGAATTCCCCAATCGGCAAGGCGCCCATCCTACCGCCTTGCGAAGGCCACGAAACGCCCGGTCAGTTCAGCGGCCGGCTTGCCTGCGGTGCCGGGCTGGCGGGCCACCAGACCGATCCGGGCCTTGCCGCGCTGGGCGAAGGTGGCCAGGAAGCCCTCCCAGTCGGCCGGGTCGGCGGCCTGGGCCTGGGCGTGCAGGTCTTCATAGACGGGGGCCAGGTAGCGCACGTGGCTGTCGGCCACGTAGACGTCGGCATCGAACCCGGCCAGGCGCAGGCGCAGGGTCACCAGCGCCCACCCGGACAGGGTCAGCGCCGAGGCCAGGCTGCCCCCGAATGCGTTGCCCTTGTCATTGACGTTGGCCGCCAGCGGCGCGCCCAGGTCGAGCATGCCCTCGCGGTAGGACACCACGCGGATCTGCATGGCCGCCACCGGGGGCATGCGGTCCAGCACGTGCTGCAGTTCGGCCAGGTGCGCGGACAGGGATTCAGGATTGGACATCGATACGACAACGTAACGGCAAAGGGCTCGCATAATGCCCGCAATGAACAGCGATGCACATGTGCCGGAATGGACCCTGATTTCACTGCGCCCGCGTGGCCAGCATGCGCCGTTGCGGCGTGCCGCGCAGGCCGCCGGCGCCAGCGTGGTGGCGCTGTCGCCGTGGGCGCTGCAGGTGCGCGACGACGATGCCAGCCGCGCCCAGCTGGCGCGTGCGCTGGCCGCGCAGCGGGTGGTGTTCAGCAGTCCGGCCGCGGTGCACGCGGCGGCGCGCCTGCTGCCCCTGAACGCGCCCCGTGCCGGTATCTGGCTGGCGGTGGGCGCGGGTACCGCCGCGGCATTGCGCGCCCATACCGCCGGCCCGGTGCTGGCGCCCACGCGGATGGACAGCGAGGGTCTGCTGGCCCTGCCTGAGCTGGCCGCCCTGGACGGGCTGGACGCGGGCCTGGTCACCGCGCCGGGGGGCCGCGGCATCATCGCCGCCACCTTGGTCGCGCGCGGCGCCACGCTGCACCGCGCCGATGTTTACCAGCGGGTGCCCTTGCCCCTGCCACCCCGCGCGCTGCAGCGGCTGCGCCGCCGCCCCGCGCCATGGGTGGTGGCACTCAGCAGTGGCGAAGCGCTGGAGCTGCTGCTGGCCAAGGTGCCGCAGGACCTGCTGCCGCGACTGCACGCCTCCCTCGTGGTGGCGGCCAGCGCGCGGCTGGCGGACCAGGCCCGCGCGACCGGCTTCGCCCGGGTCTGCGTCGCCGATGGCCCCCTACCACGCCAACTGGTGCAGGCCGCACACGCGGCGATCATCACTTCCGCATCTTCCTGAACAGGCGACGTTCCCGGCCTTGCGGGCCGCGCGCGCGGCGGGTGATGCTGTGCACCACGTCGCTCGCCAGCTTGTGGACACCCCGGCGCGCGCGACAAGGATGCCCGCATGACTGACGACGTTTCGCCACCGCCCGCCCCCCGTTCCCTGCGCTGGATCGTGCCCCTCGCGGTCGTGCTGCTGATCGGCGTGGGCGTGGCCTGGGGCTTGACCCGCTGGCAGGCCGAACAGGCGCGCGCCGCGCAGGCGCAGGCCGATGCCGGACTGCAGCTGCAGGGCCTGGTGGACAGCGTGGAAGCGCTGCGCCGCGACCAGCGCTCGACCTCTCAGCGGGTGCAGGACGCCGCCGCCACCAACCGCGTGCTGCGCGATGAAATGCTGGGCCTGAGCCAGCGCAACGCGCTGCTGGAAGACAACCTGGCCAAGCTGGCCGACAGCACCCGCCATGGCGCGCAGGCGCTGCAGCTGGAAGAGACCGAACTGTTGCTCGGCCAGGCCGCACAGCGCCTGGCCTACGCCGATGACGTGGACGGGGCCAAGCGCCTGTACGCGTTGGCGGCCACCACCCTGGCCGATGTGCAGGGCAACGACTATCTCAACCTGCGCCAGGCACTGATGCAGGAGCGCAATGCCGTGGACGCGCTGGGCCCGGGCGTGCGTGCCACCACCGCCACGCAGCTGGCCGCGTTCGCCACGGCGCTGGAGCAGGTTCCCGAACAGGTGGATGCCGGCGCCGGTGCAGCCGCCGGCACGCCGTGGTGGCATCAGGTGTTGGCCCCGTTCGTGACCATCACCCCCACCCGCACGCAGGGCCCGTTGACCGACGCCGACCGGGTGGCCGGCTGGGATTCCCTGCAGCTGGAACTGACCCTGGCCCGCGCCGCGGTGGAGCGTGGCGACCAGGAAGGCTTCACCCGGTCCGTCGACCGCGTCGCCGCCTGGCTGCCGCGACTGTGGCCGGATTCACCCGCCCTGCGCGAGCGTCGTGCTGAACTGCAGCAACTGCGTACGCGCGTGCTGCATCCTGCGGTACCCGAACTGGGCAGCACCTTGCAGCAACTGCGCGCGATGCGCGATGGAGATGACCGATGAAACCCTTCCAATCCCTGGTGGTGCTGTTGTTGGCGGTAGCCCTTGGCGTGATCGCCTCGCAGTTCCTGGGCACCGAACAACTGCGCCAGTTCGGCGAAGTGATCTACCGCTACGGCGGCAACGATTACCGGTCCACGGTGCCGCAGGTGGCCCTGATGGTGCTGGTGGGCCTGCTGGTGCTGTGGTTGCTGTGGAGCCTGCTGGCCTCGCCGTTCCGCGCATGGGGCCGCTACCGCCGCAAGCAGGGCCGCGCGCGTCTGATCGATGGCATCCAGGCACACGAACAGGGCCAGTGGCAGCGGGCTGAGAAGCTGCTCGACAGCGCTGCCGAGGACAAGGAAGTGACGGCCGTTGCGATGGTTACCGCGATCCGCAGCGCGCAGGCGCGCGACGACCAGGCGGCCGTGAACCAGTACCTGCAGCGCCTGGCCGGTGAAGACGCCACCCTGCATGCCCTGCTGCAGGCCGAGCGCCTGCTGGTGCAGGAGCGCCCGGTGGATGCGATCAACCTGCTGGACACCGCCACCATCCAGCCGCTGCCGCCGCGCGGCCTGTGGCTGCGCACCGAAGCGCTGGCCCGTGCCGAGCGCGCGCATGAGGCGTACGGCCAGTTGGGCGCGCTGCGCAAACAGAAGGTCCTGCCCGATGAGGCCGTGGCCGAGCTGGAAACCCGCCTGGCGGCGCAGTCGCTGCTGGAAGCGGGCGACGTCAATGCGCTGGCCGCGCAGTGGGAGGCTACGCCGAAGGCGCTGCGCAGCGATCCGGACGTGGTGTCGGCCTATGCACTGCGTGCGGTCGCGCTGGACTGGGACGAACCGGCCCTGCTCAACATCGAGCAGGCACTGGACACGCGCTGGGACGAGTCGCTGGTGACGTTGTACGGCCAGATGCCGGTGGACAAGCTGGCCACGCGCCAGGCCAACCTGCAGCGCTGGCTGGCCAACCAGCCGGCCAGCCCGGCTTTGCTGCTGGCGCTGGGCCGTATCGCGACCCGCCAGCGCCAGCACAGCCAGGCCGAGGACTACCTGCACCGCGCGATCGCCGCCGGTGCCGGTCCGGCGGCGTGGGAAGCGCTGGGCCAGTTGTTCGTGGAGCGTGGCGAACCGGCGCTGGCCGCACAGTGCTTCGCCAATGCGCTGCGCCAGCAGCGCGGCGACGACAGCATCGCGCTGGCGCGGGCCGACGCGGTTGTCACGCCGCTGGGCCCGGTGGTTCCCGAACGCGCTACGGTGGAAGAGCAGTCGCTGATGTCGCAACCGCTGCCGGTGCAGCCGGTGCGGCCGCTTGATCGCCTTGATCCGGTGGACCCGGCGGACCCGCTGGTGCGCGATGACCGCGACGCATTCGGCAACCCGCGCCTGCCCTGATCGCGCACGCCGGATCCACGCATTCGGGTAGTGCCGGCCGCTGGCCGGCTCCACGCACCCCATCCAACGTCCGTGAGGAGCCGGCCAGCGGCCGGCACTACCGGGCTTCGGGGTGGTGTGCAGCCACCCATGGGGTGGCTCTACCTCCCTCAACGAAAAAGGCCGCCCTTGGGCGGCCTTTTTTGTATGCGTGTCAGCGCGGATCAGCGTTCGACGATCGCCACCACGCCCATGCCGCCGGCGGTGCAGATCGAGACCAGCGCGCGGCCACCACCGCGTTCGGCCAGCTGCTTGGCCGCCGTGGCGATCACGCGCGCGCCGGTGGCGGCGAACGGGTGGCCGGTGGCCAGCGAGGAACCCAGCGGGTTGATCTTGGCCGGGTCGATCCGGCCCAGCGGCGCGTCCAGGCCCAGGCGGTTGCGGCAGTAGTCTTCGCTTTCCCACGCCCGCAGCGTGCACAGCACCTGCGCGGCAAACGCCTCATGGATTTCATAGATGTCGAAATCCTGCAGGGTCAGGCCGTTGCGCTTGAGCATTTCCGGCACCGCGATGGTGGGCGCCATCAGCAGGCCTTCACCGTGCACGAAATCCACCGCGGCCACCTGCGAATCGCGCAGGTAGGCCAGCGGTTCGTGGCCGTGCGCACGCGCCCATTCTTCGCTGGCCAGCAGCACCGCCGAGGCGCCGTCGGTAAGCGGGGTCGAGTTGGCGGCGGTCAGCGTGCCGCGCCCGGATACCTTGTCGAAGGCCGGCTTGAGCGTGGCCAGTTTTTCCAGCGAGGTGTCGGCGCGCAGGATGTTGTCGCGCTCGACGCCACGGAACGGGGCGATCAGGTCGTTGAAGAACCCGCGCTCATAGGCAGCGGCCAGCTTCTTGTGCGACGACACCGCCCACTCGTCCTGCGAGTCGCGCGAGATGTTCCATTCCTTGGCCATGTCCTCGCAGTGGTCGCCCATGCTCTTGCCGGTGCGCGGCTCGGCCACGCCGGGGAACTCGGGCTTGAGCTCGCTGAGCTTGAAGCCGCGGGTCAGCGCCTTGAGCTTGTCACCGGTGCTCTTGGCGCGGTTGGCCGCCAGCAGGCGTGCGCGCAGCTTCTTGCCGTACACAATCGGCACGTCGGAGGTGGTGTCCGAGCCGCCGCCGATCCCCGAGTCGATCTGGCCCAGCGCGATCTTGTTGGCCACCGCGATGATGGTGTCCAGCGAGGTGCCGCAGGCGCGCTGCATGGTGATGCCGGGCGTGAGCGGGGACAGGCCCGAGGACAGCGTGGCTTCGCGGCCCAGGTTCCAGTCGCTGGAATGCTTGATCACCGCGCCCATCGCCACTTCACCCAGCTGCTGGCCATGCAGGCCGAAGCGTTCCACCAGCGCACCGAGCGTGCGTACCGACATGCCGAGGTTGCCGACGTCCGAATAAGCCGTGTTCTGGCGGCAGAACGGGATGCGGACGCCACCGAGAATGGCGACGGGACGGGCGTTGGGCATGGAGATACCTGGCATGGGAGGGGTGTCTGCAACATGGCCTGCACGAAGGAGCAGGCATAATGGGGGCAAGTGTAGCTGCCGCCCTGTGATGGGCCAACCGTGAAACCATGAGCAAACCCGACCCCGGCATGAATGCCCTTGGCGTCCTGGCATTGGAACTGGCCGGCGGCGACGCGCCGCGCCATGCCGCGCTGTCTTCCGAACAGGCCGGCGAGCTGGCCGAACGCGTCGGCCGTGACCTGGCCAAACTGGTCCCCGGCGTCAGCGGGCTGGACTTCGTGTTCGCCGGCGCGCATTTCGACCCGGCCGAAGTGCTGCGCCCGGGCTGGCCCGTGCACCGCCGGCTGGAAGAACTGCAGATGCGCGCCCCCGGCCGCAACGAAGGCCCGCGCCTGCTGGCCTTTGGCGCCGGTGCCGACGGCGACGTGCCACTGCCCTTCCAGGCCGAGGCCACGTTGACCGGCGGTGGCCTGCGCGTGGTGCCGTTCCTGCTGACCGGGACCGACGTGGCGCAGACCCAGGCCGTGGCCGAGGCACTGGAAGAGGTGCTGCTGGCCCAGGGCATGGCCCAACCGGACACCGCACTGCTGGCGCAAACGGCTTTCGGTGCGCAGATCGAACACGCACGCTTCTTCACGGTGAACGACCTCGCCGCGATGATGTCGATGCAGTACGACAACCAGGGCCTGGCCGCACTGTGGCCGGTGATCGAAACCGCGTTGATGGCCCCGCGTTCGGAAGAGTGGCTGGACGCGCCCCCGGAGCCGCTGCTTCGATACGCCGATGGCGAAGTGCGTATGGCGCTGTTCGATCCCGCCGGCTGGTGTGCGTTCTATAACCACGGCACCGGCGACTGCGAGCGCCTGCAGGGCATCTACGACCAGTTCCTGATGCGCCAGCGGCAGATGGCCGCCGTGCTGGAAGCGCATGGCCTGCCGGTCCTGTTCGTGCATTGCGAAGCCGGCCAGGACGCGCGCGAGCTGCTCACCCGCTGACGGTCGTGCCGGCCGCTGGCCGGCTCCTCCGGGCATCGATAGCGATCATGGCAGCCACGCATGGCGTGGCTCTACCCGCGTTCCAAAAAAAAAACGCCGGCAATCGCCGGCGTTTTTCATTCTGCATCGCGTCGGTTACGGCGCGGCCTTGATCACTGCGCAGGCAAGGCGGGCACCGGCGTTGCCGGTCGGCTGGGTCTTGTAGTCGTCGGCGTCGGCGTGGACGATCAGGCCACGACCGATGATGTCGAAATCATCGCCCTTGCCGATATTGACGTTGGTGGACACATCCGCGTCGACCACGGCGTTGCCCTGGGCGTCGGCCTTGATGTTGGGCATGTCGCCACCGTGGTGCGGGGTGGCGGCCACGCTGCCGTGGTCTTCCTTGCCGGGGTTGAAGTGGCCGCCGGCGCTGGCGCCGTCCGGTGCGCTGCAATCGCCCTTCTCGTGGATGTGGAAGCCGTGCTCGGAGTTGGGCTTGAGGCCGCTCACCTCACCCTTCACGTGCACCTTGCCGTCCACCACGCTGAAGGTGACGTTGCCCTTGACGGTGCTGTCCTTGGTGGGCGCCAGTTCGGCAGCGGCGCCGTGGTTGGCGTGCGCTTCGCTGGTCATGGCCGGCGGCGCGTCCGAGGTGGATTCGGCGGTCGGCTGGGCGGCCGTGGCTTCGGCGGCCGGGGTCGCTTCGGGGGTGGTGTCGGCCGGCTTGTTGCAGGCGGTCAGGCCGAGCGCGGCAATGGCGGCAAACAGCGAGGTGTGGATCAGGCGCATGTGGAACTCCTTGCGGGTAGCGATGGAAAAAGCGGCGTCGGGTTGCGCGATCAGCGCGTGACCCGGATGACGCCGCAGGCGATTCTGGCGCCGGCATTGCCGGCGGGCTGGCTGCGGTAATCGTCGGCGTTGGCATGCACCACCAGTGCACGCCCGGCGATATCGGTGGCTGCGCCGCCGCCAACGGTAACCGCTGGCAGGCGCACATCCACGTTGACGCGACCCTGCGCATCGGCGCGCAGGTTGTCCATGTCGCCGGCGTGGTGCGCGCCGGCGCTGTTGCGGCCATGCGGCTGCGCGCCCGGATTGAAATGTCCGCCCGCGCTGCTGGCATCCACCGCGCTGCAATCGCCTCGCTCATGCACGTGGAACGCTGCCGTCTGCAACGGCTGCAGTCCACCGATGACGCCGGTGATGTGCACGCCCTGCGCATCCGGCACCAGCGCCAGACGCCCACTGACCAGGCTGGCCGACGCCGGCGACAGATTGGCTTCGGCCATTTTTGCAGTGCTCACCAACGGTACGGGTGGTGCGGTGGGACGTGCTGGCGGGGTGCTGCCGCAAGCCGCCAGGCCGAGGGCAACCACTGCACCGAGGACGAGAGAGGAACTGCGCATGGAAAACTCCTTGGTTGCAAACTAACGATGTGCTCGTCCACGCACCATGAAAGAGGCACGGACGCCGTGCACACATGCCGTGGACATCCGGTTCATCCGCCGCGACGGCGCCCGGCGCCGAGCTTGCGGGTCAGAGTGTTGCGGCCCATGCCCAGCCGCGCGGCGGCTTCGGCACGGCGCCCGTGGGTGATCTGCAGCGCCGCTTCCAGCAGCGCCTGGTCAACTCGGTCGCGCACCTGCGCGTGCAGGCCCTCGGCGCCTTCGGCCAGGCGTTGGCGCGCCCAGGCCGACAGCAGGGTTTCCCACTGGCCCGGATCGCCCGCCGCGCGGGTGC
Organism: Stenotrophomonas sp. 364; assembly: GCF_009832905.1. NCBI lineage: Bacteria > Pseudomonadati > Pseudomonadota > Gammaproteobacteria > Lysobacterales > Lysobacteraceae > Stenotrophomonas > Stenotrophomonas sp. 364. The sequence continues at coordinate 4,579,110 of NZ_CP047135.1, read as the reverse complement.
GCGGACCACCGCCGCGATGCAGCGCGCTGTCCACATCGGCCACGCCGATGGTGTCCGAGGCGGCCAGGGCCGCCATGCGCCAGCACACGTTCTCCAGCTCGCGTACGTTGCCGGGCCAGTCATGTTCACGCAGCGCCTGCAGTGCGGCCGCAGTGAGCCGTTTGGGTGGGGTGTCGAGCTTGCGCGCGGCGGCGGCGAGGAAAGTGTCGGTGAGCTGGGCGATGTCGTCGCGCCGTTCGCGCAACGGCGGCAGCCGCAACCGCACCACGTCCAGCCGGTGCAGCAGGTCGGCGCGGAAGCGGCCCTGTGCCACCAGCGATTCCAGGTCCTGGTGGGTCGCGGCGATCACGCGCACGTCCACCCGGATCAGCTCGCGGCCGCCCACGCGGAAGAACTCACCCTCGGCCAGCACGCGCAGCAGCCGCGTCTGCAGCGGCAGCGGCATGTCGCCGATCTCATCCAGGAACAAGGTGCCGCCATTGGCCTGCTCGAAGCGGCCGACGTGGCGTCGTTGCGCGCCGGTGAACGCGCCGGCCTCGTGGCCGAACAGCTCGCTTTCCAGCAATTCGGAGGGAATGGCTGCGGTGTTGAGCGCCACGAACGGCCCCTGCACGCGCGGCGATTCATGGTGCAGCGCATGTGCGACCAGCTCCTTGCCAGTGCCGGTTTCACCGTTGATCAGCACCGACAGCGGCGCCTGCGCCAGCCGCCCGATCGCGCGGAACAGCGCGCGCATGGCCGGGGTGTCGCCCACCAGCTGTGGGCGCTGGTCGGGCGTGGGCTCCACCGCAGCCGGTGTAGGCGCATCGGCCAGTGCATCGGGCGCGGGCAGCACGCGCTGGGCCAGCGCCACCGCATCGTCGAGGTCGAACGGCTTGGACAGGAATTCCTGTGCACCGCCGCGGAATGCGCCGGCAGTGCTGGCCACGTCGGTATAGGCTGACATCACGATCACCGGCAGTTGCGGGTGCGCGGCCTTGAGCTTGTCCAGCAACACCAGACCATCGTCGCCGGGCATGCGCACATCGGTGAACAGCAGGTCCGGTGGCGGCTGGGTATCGAGCATGGCCAGCGCCGAAGCGGCGCCGTCGAAGCCTTCCACGCGGTAGCCGGCGTCGCGCAGCGCGGTGCACAGCACGAAGCGGACCGCGCGGTCATCATCGACCACCCAGACGCGCTGGGCGGTGCTGTCGGTGTCATCCGCCATGGGCGGTCTCCTCGGCGGGCGTGCCGTGGCCGATCGGCAGCAGCACGGTGAAGACGGTATGCCCCGGTCGGGAACGATAGGTCAGCGTGCCGCGGTGTTCGCGCGCCACCTGCTGCGCCAGCGCCAGGCCCAGCCCGGTGCCTTCGGCGCGACCGCTCACCAGCGGCAGGAACAGGTGCTCGGCCAGCTGCTCAGGTACGCCGCGGCCGTCGTCGGCGATCTCCAGGCGCAGCGCCAGCGGGTGCACCTGGTCGCCGATGCGCACGCCGTGCTCTACCCGGGTGCGCAGGGTCACGCTGCCGGCGCCGGCCTGGATCGCGTTGCGCACCAGGTTCCACACCGCCTGGGTGAGGCGGTCGGCGTCACCGTCGAATTCGGGAATGCTGGGGTCGTAATCGCGCTGCAGCCGCACCGCCCAGCCGCCTTCGCTTTCGGCCAGGCGCAGCACGCGCTCCAGCGAGGCGTGGATGTTGAGCGGCGCGTGCGGCGCGGCCGGAGCCGGCGACAGCAGTTGTTCGAGCAGGCCGTTGAGGCGCTCGATCTCCGAGCCGATCAGTTCGATCAGCTCGCGTTCGTCCGGGTCGCGCTCATCGGGGGCCCGCTGCGCATTGCGCTTGGCCAGCAGTTGGGCCGCGCCCTTCAGCCCCGCCAGTGGATTGCGCAGCTCGTGCGCCAGCCCTTTGAGCGCCGCACTGAGCGCGCTGGGCAGGGCCTGGGTCGGGTCCAGGCCGGGGAACTCGTCCACCGGATGCGCTTCGAGCAGCCAGCCGCCTTCGTCCCACCGGCTCAGCCAGCCTTCGGCGAAACGCGGGGCGTCGCCCGGCAGGGCCAGGGCCAGGCGGTGCAGGCGCAGGGTGTCGCGCTCGTCACGGGCCAGGAAGTGGGCCAGCGCCTCGCCCTGCACTTCCAAGGAGGCCAGCGGCTGGCCAATCAAGCGGCGCACGCTGACGCCCAGCCAGCGGGCGAACGCCGGGTTGCAGCCCACCACGCGGCCACTGGCGTCGGCCCAGGCAACCGGGGTGCCGAGGACGTCAAGGGCGGGGGGCGCAAGTGCGGAGGTCATTGCACCAATGTAGTGCAAAAGCGAAAGGGGTTGAATCACAAACAGCGGGCAACCGGGACGACACCGCGTCTCACGCGTCTCCATTCATCCTGGTCAGCCGGCGGGGCGCGGGGGATCCGTGCCAGAACGTCCCCGTTCCGGTCCTCTTGTCAAGCATGAACACATCAAAGGTGGCCGTTACCCGATCATCAACCGCGCTTTGGGCGGTATAGAACGCGGCCAGCAGATCAAGGTGGTGGCGGTCGCACGCATCAGCTGTCTGGAAGAACAAGGACGGGCGTAGCAGCGTATTGAAGGCTTGGCATACCGATTCATCCGGTGATCGCTCTTCCCGCATCGAGAAGCGTGTGCTGATCGGCTCGACCTTCTCGTAGTCGATCGTGCGCTCCCTGATGGAAAGCCCATGCAAGGCAAAACCATCCGCTCCCGGCAACGAAAAATAGATGTTCGCCATGGAGTGGGTGCGCGGAATCCCATGACGGGCGCGCATCTGCTTCGCCTCGCTGGCCACCTGCAGCAGATCAACTGCCCCGCCCTGCTGTTCCTGGTGGAGGAATAAACGACAGAACCACATCGCCAGAAGTACGTCGCCCGATGCCGTGACGGCACCATACTTCCACGGGTAAACCTTTCGATAATTGCTGATTACGACATCAGAATCGGATTCAATTGACACCCGCGACATTACCGCGCAATGATCTCCGGCCAGGATCAGATGATCCTGCACGTCGGCGGCGATAATCAGCGTCATTGCTGGCGAGCTCCCTGAAAGTGCATTCAAGATAAAGGAACTATCTATATGCCGGGCAATTTCATCGTCAAGGCGTCCCAGCACCCGTTTCTTGCGGGAGACAGCCTACCGGCCGCGTTGACGGCCCTACCGCAGGGCCAGGTACGTGGCGTCCTCGACATAAAGTACGCCTACGCCGACCTGAAGCCTGTCGTGAATGCCCCGTATCGGGTGATGTTTGAGAACGGCACCCAGCTGGAGGGAACGCTGGACGACAAAGGCGAGGCACGCATCGAGAATCCACCCGGGCCGGGGAAGGTTTTCTTCGGCTATGACCAGCGCGACGCGTTTGCCTATCCCGAACGCCCCAGAAATCCCATCTTCGGCTTCAGACCGACCAGCCCTGAAGACGCCCGGGAGGCACTGGAGCGTTACGCGAAGGCGGAAGCAGACTACATGGAAGACAACTACTTTCCGGACGAAGTGGCGGCCATCTACAGCGGCGACGAAGACTACGACGACCTGTCCGGTGACTACGAATACGTCGGAGAGTTCGCACCGGACCGCCACGATCACGACGAGAGCCCAGGCACGCATGACGAGGTAGTGCTCACCGGTAATGAAGGCAGGCCAGGAGCACCAGCATGAGCACCAACGTAGCGCTTCAGAAGGCCGAAGATGATGCCTTGGCCGAGATCCTGTCCTGGGTGCAGGAAGTAGTCGAAGGACGCGGTGACTCTGCCGCGCAGATGATCGTGACTGTGGTGCTGGGTTGCATTCCCTATGTGGGCCAGGCGGTGGACGTCTACAACATTCTTCGCTGCATCTACGGGTTGACCAAGGCACCCTCAAGCACAGAGAGCTGGATTGCCCTTGTGCTTGCATTGATTGCCATCGTGCCGCTGTTCGGCGATGCGCTGAAGAACGTATTCATGATGATGCGCAACGGCAAAAAGATGGGGCGCATCCTCGATAGCTTGCCCAACAAGGTACGGGGCAATATCGAAAAGTGGTTCCGGGAGCTGAACTGGGTGCAGTACGCCCGCGAGTTGTCCCGTTCGGTGGACGATATTCTCGCCGGCATGATCGACGTGCTGGAGTATCGCGTGACCAAGTGGGTGCTCGGCCGCGAAGGCGTGCAGAAGCTCATTCAACAGCTACGCAACTTGAAGCAGATGGCTGCCCGCAAGATCAATGAGGCCATGGATTCGCTGCGGCAAATGCACCAGCGCGCCCTCCAGGATCCGCTGCCCTCAACGTCCGGTCATACGCCCGCACTTCCCAAGCCCAAGGCCGGTGCGCGCCCGACGCCTGGGACGCAGGCACCCACATCGGTACCGAAGAACACCAGTGGTACACCCACGCCTGCGTCTGGACAGGCGAGTGGCACCAAGCGTCAAAGCCAGCGGTCGACACAAAGCAAACACAAGATCGGTGTCTCTGGGGAGCATATCGCCGATTACTACTACGTTCGGCGCCAGCACACCCGCAAGAAGGTTAGTCACGGTGGTCATTTGTACGAAATGACACAACCCAATGGGAAGACGGCTTTGGGCCATAATGGCATCGACCATGTGTGGCACAGCAGCAAGCTGCCTCTAGGGTATCGAGTCAGCGATACCAAAGGTTCCGGCAAACCTTTCCATCGCACACTTGAGACGGCGCAGGCTGTCTGGCAGGGGTTGGAGTACGGCATTGATGCGTACTTGGGAGAGGAGGACGAGAAGAAGGCGCGGGGCGCAGTCAACTCTCGGACTACCCTTGATGGGAAGCAGTTAAGTCATCGGTGGGTGGCCGCGAAAATCCGAACAGCGGGACTGACCTCAGCTGCGTCGACATATCTGGTGCCCAAGATTAGAGCTTGGGAGTTCAACGACTTCAAATTGGGACAAGGGTCCTCGTTCACCGACGGTAAGCTTAAGCATGAGTTGGTTAGATGCCCTTATGATCGCAGTCTGATCACGGTGGTAGGGCCAAACCATAACAAGCATGAATCTGCGCAGGGCAGTACTACGGGGAAGTGTGCAAAGGCCGTTGTCAGTCACCAGATCGGCACCGAATTCGTGTTGCCAAATACCCTTCTTCTGGAGTGACAACCTACATGGCCCTTTCTATGCCTGATTGGCAACAGTGGTTCGCCTGGAAAGTCTCAGAGGCCGATTTTGATCGGCGGCGCGAACCGTACCTACGCTATGCCACGTATCCGCAATTGTTTGACGAACACCTTGGTGGCGTTGCCATGGTCACAACGGATCTTCCGAAGCACATGCTGAAGGCACGTGCCGGGGGACTTATGACATCCACTCGACGAAGACTCTGGAGCACCTTGGATTGGATGAGTCTGCAGTATTCAGCAGGCGCTTCTGTGCAGCAGTGGGCTGAAGTGTGGCCTCACGTGCTGGAGTGGGCTGAAGAGTACAGCAGGCTCCATGCCGCGTATCACGCTTCTGCAGAGAACTCCTCCGGCGATATCACCCCGCACGTGTCACTGGTGTCCGAGGAATACTGGATCGTTGCTCTACGTCTGGTGTGCTTCGGTCTGTTGACCGGCCATGCCGCGCGGATGCCGCAGGTCATGAAGGTCCTGGACTACGCCAATGCCGATCTGGAAACTTACGACGGTCTACTGGAGCGGTTGGTTGCTCCGTACGTCAGTGGGCGCCCGACGCCACCTGACACTGCTACACGCCACCTTCCGTATCGCAAGCTGTTCAAGGTGTTCGCCGCACAACCTGAGCAGCGACCTGCCCTGATGGCGACGTATCTGGACGAGTGGTACCACGCCAGTCGTCGCGAGCCGTACGTAAACCAGCACGGCGAGGGCGACGTTGACTTCTACGGGTATTGGTCCTGGGAAGCTGCCGCCACTACGGTGGCGCTGGGCATCGACGACAGCAGCTACCGGGACATGGCGTTTTACCCCAAGGATCTGGCCGACTTCGCGCGGGCCCTTGCTGCCGATGTCACCGCACAGGCGGAAGCCGCCCCCGAACGCGTACCCGCCGACGAAGCTGTCCCCAAGAGTGGGTGGTGGTACACCCCGGCGAAGGTCGACTCACGTCGCTATTTCAAGCAGGGTGAGGTGTTTCCGCAGATCGTGAATTCGGATTACGGCGACACGTTCTGGATATGGGATCGGGATCAGACGCCCCGGTCGTTGATCTGAGATCGGGCGCTTCCCGCCAACCAGCACTTCGCGTTCGTGAATTGCCTTGCCTGATCCATTGAAGAAGAGGGTGTGGAGGATCGGCATGGTTCGGGTGCAGGGTGCCAACGGCCCTGACAGATGCGAGATCTGTCAGGCAGCGGACGAATACCGCTCAAGTGTCTCAACAAGGTCAGCTTCAAATCCCGCAGCGGTGCCAAAGATGCCATTGGCTACCAGTACCCGTTCGTCATCGAGACCGTCGAAGGCGTAGTAGACCTCCGCGAGAAGCCGGGCAGTGCTTGCTACCCGCATGGCAGTGAGGGATGCTTCGTGCGCTGAAAGCCCACCCGACCGGAACTGCACCAGCAGCTCCCGTAAAAGCGAGCGTCCAGCGGTTTGCCAATCCGCGTCACCCGTAGCGGCCTGCAGCGCGTCCATGGCCGCATTGCGGTCACGCGCCGTGGCCATCTCGATGATCTCGATGGCCGGCGCGTCCCACGCGTCGATCCTGGCGTATGCCCATTCCTTGCTGGCATCCACGTGCAGGGTGCCCAGCGCCAGGCCCGTCCAGAAGAAGGCGCAGGCGGTGGCGTCATCGGCGGTGTCCAGGCACGTCGGATACGTCGCGTCCATGACCATCTACGCGTGCTTCAGAATGTTGACCAGCCGCCCGAACGGGTCGCGCACGGAGAACCGTCGCACGCCCCAGGGTTCACTGGTCGGCCCGTAGACCAGTGGAATGCCCGCTGCCTTCACCCTGCGCAGCGCTTCCTCCAGGTCATCCACCTCCACGGACAGGTCGGGCACGTCGGTCCCCGAGCCGCCCTCCTGCGCAACGCTGAGCTGCACGGTCATGTGGCTCAGGCTGGCATAGGTACGGATCCAGCCATGGTCCATCGCCAGCTCCAGACCGAGGATGTCCCGGTAGAACCGATCGGCGAGCGTGGGGTCCTCGGTGCGGATGTTGGCGATGATGCGTTTGACCTGCATGGACGTTCCCCTCCATTTTCTTTCGGCCGGACGTCCGCGGTTGCAGGGCCGCTTGCGCGAATGTAGCGCCAAAGGCCCCTCAGTCCAACAGGCCGACCAACGAATGATGCACGGCCACACCGGCCAGCGCGCCCTCGCCGACCGACAGGGCTATGTTGCCCGCCATGCGGGCCGCGTCGCCGCAGGCGAACACGCCTTCCACGGTGGTCTGCTTGGCCGAATCGGCAGTGATGCAGCCGGCGTCCTGCAATTCACACCCCAACTGCTGGGCCAGGTCGCAGGACAGGCGCGACACCGGGGCGACGAACAGCGCATCGGTGACGACGCGGCGGCCATCGGTGAGCACGACCGTGGCCTGCTCATCCACGCGCAGCACAGGCGTGGTTTCGATCAGCACGCCACAGGCGTCCAGACGCGCCTTCTGCGCCGGATCGATGCGCGCGGCATCGCTGCAGAACAGGGTGACGTTACCCCAATCGCACAACAGCAACGCCTGCGCGGCCCCGCCGTCATCGGAGCAGCCGACCACCCCGATGCGGCCTTCCTGCAGCTCATAGCCGTGGCAGTACGGGCAGTGCAGCACGCTCCTGCCCCAGCGCTCAGCGAGGCCGTCGATGGCGGGGAGCGTATCGGTGACGCCGTAGGCAAGAATCAGCCGGCGTGCCGAGAAGCGCTGGCCGCCTTCGCAATGAATGTCGAAGCGCTTGCCGCCACCCAGGACCTCGGCACGTATGGCGCGCCCGGTGAGCCAGGCCAGGGTGGGATAACGCATCAGTTCGCCACGCGACTGCGCGGCGATGTCGGCCGGGGCCATGCCTTCGCGGCCCAGAAAGCCATGGGCGACGACCGCGTTGCGGTTGCGCGGGGTGCCGCTGTCGATCACCAGCACGCTGCGCCGGGCGCGCACCAGTTGCAGGGCCGCGGACATGCCCGCATAGCTGCCGCCCACGATGATGACGTCGAAACGGTCGGGGAATGCGCTCATGGAACCGGTTCACCTTGCCAGGGAGCACCCCCGGGCGGGATGCGAACGGCGAGCATAGGACCGGTGCGTGAAGCAGGCCTCACGCACCGGTCCCTACGGTGCCTTCGGCAACGCCGCGCCCTTGGGCCACAGCATCCAGATGAAGCCCCTCTGTTTCATGTCACCGGCAAGCTTGCCGGCGGCGTCGCCGGTGCCCCAGAACAGATCCGCGCGCACCTCGCCGGCAATCGCGCCGCCGGTGTCCTGCGCGGCCACCGGGCGCACCACTGCGCTGCCGTCCGGGCGCGTGGTGGACAGCCACAGCAGGCTGCCCAGCGGCACCACGTTGCGGTCCACCGCGACGCTGTAGCCGGCGGTGAGCGGCACATTCAACGAACCGCGTGGGCCTTCGTCGCCGTCGGGGCCCTTGGTGAAGAACACGTAGCTGGGATTGCTGGCCAGCAGCTCGGGCACGCGCGCGGGATGCGCGATGGCCCAGGCACGGATGGCGTCCATGGTGACGTCGTCCTTTTTCAGCTCGCCCTGCTCCACCAGCCAGCGCCCGATCGGGCGGTAGGGGTGGCCGTTCTGGTCGGCGTAGGCGATGCGCAGGTGGCGGCCGTCGGCCAGCACGATGCGGCCCGAGCCCTGGATCTGCAGGAACTGCAGGTCCATCGGGTGGGTGAGCCAGGCCAGCACCGGTGCCTTGACGCCCTGCGCGGCAATCGTCGCGGCATCGTCGTAGGGCTTGAGCACGCGGCCGTCGACGCGGCCGCGCAGGCGCTTGCCCTTGAGCTCGGGGTAGAGGCTGTCCAGCTGCACGCTGACCATGTCGCCAGGCACGCCATAGACCGGCACGGTGGCCTGCGCGGTGCGGGTCAGGCTGCCGGGGTAGATGGGTTCGTAGTAGCCGGTGATCAGGCCATCGGCGCGGTTGCCGACGGCGCGTAACGCGTAGACGTCCAGGCGCTCCTGCAGGAACTGGCGGATAGCGGCCGGCGAGGGATCGACCGTCGCTGCCACCGTGCAGGTGGACGCCCAGGTGGCGTCGGTCTTCAGGCGCGGGCAACTGCTGCGCCACGCGGCGAAGCCGGCCTGCAGGTCAGCATCGGAGACGGCGGGCAACGCGGTCCAGGCGGCCTTGACGTAGGTGTTGCCGGGCGCGCTGGGGCGCTGCGGGGACACGGCGCAGCTGGTCAGCAGGGCCAGGCCCATGAGCAGTGCCGCCGGACGTCGGCAGGCGGCGGTGAGGCGTGTGATCGTCATGGGCAAGGGTCCTGAAATGGTAGAGCCGACCGTTGGTCGGCTGGCGCGGCTGGAATCGTAGAGCCGACCGTTGGTCGGCTGACGGTGCGAGCGCGCGCGGTGTGTGAGGGAGAGCAGCCGACCAACGGTCGGCTCTACCGGTTCACGGGCGTGCATGGCCGTGTGCGGGCGAGACGCATGAGCCGGCCGCCGGACGTCGGCAGGCGGCGGTGAGGCGTGTGATCGTCATGGGCGATGGTCCTGGAATGGTAGAGCCGACCGTTGGTCGGCTGACGCGGCTGGAATCGTAGAGCCGACCGTTGGTCGGCTGGCGGTGCGACCGCGCGCGGTGTGTGAGGGAGAGCAGCCGACCAACGGTCGGCTCTACCGGTTCACGGGCGTGCATGGCCGTGTGCGGGCGAGACGCATGAGCCGGCCGCCGGACGTCGGCAGGCGGCGGTGAGGCGTGTGATCGTCATGGGCGAGGGTCCTGAAATGGTAGAGCCGACCGTTGGTCGGCTGGCGCGCCTGGAATCGTAGAGCCGACCGTTGGTCGGCTGGCGGTGCGAGCGCGCGCGGTGTGTGAGGGAGAGCAGCCGACCAACGGTCGGCTCTACCGGTTCACGGGCGTGCATGGCCGTGTGCAGGCGAGACGCATGAGCCGGCCGCCGGACGTCGGCAGGCGGCGGTGAGGCGTGTGATCGTCATGGGCGATGGTCCTGAAATGGTAGAGCCGACCGTTGGTCGGCTGGCGGTGCGACCGCGCGCGGTGTGAGGGAGAGCAGCCGACCAACGGTCGGCTCTACCGGTTCACCGGTGCGCGTGAGGGCCAGTGCCACTGGACGTCGGCGTGCGGCGATGAGGCGTGGGATCGTCATTGGTCCTGGGATCGCGCGGCCGTTATGGCGTCTAGCGCAGCAGCGAGTGCAGGATGCGGGCGTCTTCGGCATCCAGTGTGGCGGGCAGGTCGTCGCGGCCGCGGAAGCGACGATGGAATGCGCCGACGGCGGCATCGCGATCGTCGAGGGGATAGCCGAAGGTCTGTAGCGCCAGGTACGCATCGAACCCCGCCGGTGCGGGGCCGTCGCTGTCGCGCGGCCACACGCCGAAGCCGGCCTGGGCCAGCTGCTGCCACGGAAAGAAGCGGCTGGGATCCTGCTTGCGGGTGGGCGCGAGGTCGGCATGACCGATGACCTGCGTGCGCGGAATGCGCAAGCGCGTGCACAGGTCGTCCAGCAGGCGGATCACGGCGTCGATCTGCGCGGGTGCGAACGGGGTGTCGCCGTCGTTGTCGATCTCGATGCCGATCGAGGCCGAGTTGAGGTCGGTGATGGTGCCCCAGCGGCCCGGGCCGGCGTGCCAGGCGCGGCGGTCGTCGCCCACCAGTTGGTAGATGTGGCCGTCGGCACCGACCAGATAGTGCGCGCTGACTTTGCCCCCGCTGTTGGCGCTGCGCAGGGTGTCCAGGCTTTCCTGGACCGAGTGCTGGTCGGTGTGGTGCAGCACGATGATGACCGGGCTGCGCGCGTTGTAGTTGGGCGACGGCACCCAACTGGCGAGCGGGCTGCGGATGCCGGTGCTGGTGCTGGTGCACGCAGCGAGCAGCAGGCAGGCGAACAGCGGCAGTACGGTGCGGATCGGGCGCATGACCGCATTGTGCGGGATTCTGCGCGCGGGTGCCGGTGGTGCGTGTGCCGGGCGGGTGTGTTTGCGTGTGGAGTAGAGACACGCCATGCGTGGCTGGGGTTGCGGTGATCGCCCAACAAAAAGCCGGCGACCCGAAGGCCGCCGGCGAAGGTACTGCTTCTCTCTCGCGTTTCTTGTTTCTTTCGTTGCCGGGCAGAGCCCGGCACTACGGTGGTCGGTTGCCGGGCAGAGCCCGGCGCTACGTTGGTTTGTTGCCGGGCAGAGCCCGGCGTTACATTGCGGGCGGTCAGGCCTCGTAGGCGGATTCGCCGTGCGAGGTGACGTCCAGGCCGGTGCGCTCGGCTTCTTCGGTGACGCGCAGGCCGAACACCATGCGTACCACCAGCAGGATCACCGCGGTGACCACGGCGCACCAGACGATGGTGAAGCCGACGCTGACCAGCTGCACCCAGACCTGGTGGCCGATGTCGAGATCGGCCTTGGTACCGCCCAGCGACTGCGCGCTGAACACGCCGGTGAGCAACGCGCCGACGATGCCGCCGATGCCGTGCACGCCGAACACGTCGGCGGTGTCATCCACGCGCAGCAGGCGCTTGAGACCGGTCACGCCCCACACGCAGACCACGCCGGCCACCAGGCCGATCACGATCGCGCCCAGCGGGCCGACCGTGCCGCAGGCCGGGGTGATGCCGACCAGGCCGGCCACCGCGCCGGACGCGGCGCCCAGCGCCGACGGCTTGCCCTTGCTCACCGCTTCCACCAGCGTCCATCCCAGCACCGCTGCGGCGGTGGCCAGGATGGTGTTGAGGAAGGCCAGCGAGGCCACGGTGTCGGCGGCGGCGGCCGATCCGGCGTTGAAGCCGAACCAGCCCACCCACAGCAGCATCGCGCCGATGTAGGTGAACGGCACGTTGTGCGGCTTCAACGCAGTCTGGCCGTAGCCGATGCGCTTGCCAACGAAGTACGCGCCGACCAGGCCGGCCACGCCGGCGTTGATGTGGACCACGGTGCCACCGGCGAAATCGATCGCGCCCATCGCGCCCAGATAGCCGCCGCCCCACACGATGTGGGCCATCGGGATGTAGCTCAGGGTGAACCACAGCGCCGAGAACAGCAGCACTGCCTTGAACTTGATGCGCTCGGCGAAGGCGCCGACGATCAGCGCGGTGGTGATGCCGGCAAAGGTCGACTGGAAGGCGACGAACAGGTAGTCGGGCAGGCCCTTGATCGGGGTGTTGCCGACCGAATCGGGGGTAAAGCCCTTGAGGAAGGCGAACTCGGTGAACGAGCCGAAGAAGGCGTTGCCTTCACTGAACACCGCGCTGTAGCCGTAGGCCACCCACAGGATCAGGATCAGCGAGAACACCACCAGGATCTGGCTCAGGATGGACAGCACGTTCTTGGAGCGCACCAGGCCGCCGTAGAACAGGGCCAGCCCGGGCACCACCATCAGCAGCACCAGCAGGGTGGAGGTGAGCATCCAGGCGACGTCGCCGTGATCGAAACTGGGCGCGGCAGCGGCAGCGGCCGCGGCGTCGGCGACCGGTGCAGCCGGCGCGGCGGCAACGGGCAGCGGCTCGACCGCGACCGTCTCCGACGGTGCCGGGGTGACCTGCGCCTGGGCCTGCGCGCTGCTGGAGAACGCACCAACGGCCAGCGCGCTGATCAGCATCATCAGGCACACGGCATGGAACCGGGCTTGCCACCCGGTGAACAAAGAGGTCTTCATTGTGGGCTCCGAGTGGGGTTAGAGCGCGTCAGCGCCGATTTCGCCGGTGCGGATGCGGACGACCTGTTCGACCGCAGTCACGAAGATCTTGCCGTCGCCGATCTTGCCAGTGCCGGCCGCGTTCTGGATCGCTTCAACCACCGCGTCCAGGCGGTCGTCAGTGACCACGGTTTCGATCTTGATCTTCGGCAGGAAATCCACGACGTACTCCGCGCCGCGATACAACTCGGTGTGGCCCTTCTGGCGCCCGAAGCCTTTGACTTCGGTCACGGTGATGCCCGACACGCCCGCATCGGAGAGGGCCTCGCGGACCTCGTCGAGCTTGAACGGCCGGATGATGGCGGAGATCAGTTTCATGCGCATGTCCCGATGGTGGATGGAACCGGCGGTGTGTTGCTGGCCGGTGTCAGGTCAGCGGGCGGCCACTTGCACATGGCCGCCCCCTGGTGCGCCGAACGATGCATGGGCCTCGCCACTGCCGGGGCCCTTGCGGGTCACGGTAGCGGTGACGCGGGAGGGAGGAGGGGCCCATGGCACGCGTCCGGTCTCTCTTGCCCCTGGTGGTGCAGCGGACCAACGGTCCGCTCTACCTTCTGCAGCGGACCAACGGTCCGCTCTACCTTGCAACGGACCGACGGTCCGCTTTGCGGCGTGCCTTGCCGGCTCCCCAGCCGGAAAAGCAGTGACGATGACGAAGGTGGGAGGGAGGTCCTTCGTCATCGTCACCGGTTGCTCAGTTGGCGTAGTACATCTGGTACTCAAGCGGGTGCGTGGCGGCGCGGAAGCGGGTCACTTCCTGCATCTTCAGCGCGATGTAGCCGTCGATGAAGTCGTCGCTCATCACGCCGCCGGCCTTGAGGAACTCGCGGTCCTTGTCCAGCGCTTCCAGGGCCTGGTCCAGCGAGGAGCAGACCTGCGGGATCAGCTTCTCTTCTTCCGGCGGCAGGTCGTACAGGTCCTTGTCGCTCGGTGCGCCCGGGTCGATCTGGTTCCGGATGCCGTCCAGGCCGGCCATCATCAGCACGGTGAAGGTCAGGTAGCCGGACTGGATCGGATCGGGGAAACGCATTTCGATGCGGCGTGCCTTCGGGTTGGACACCCACGGAATGCGGCACGATGCCGAGCGGTTGCGGGCCGAGTAGGCCAGCATCACCGGGGCTTCGAAGCCCGGGACCAGGCGCTTGTAGCTGTTGGTGCCGGAGTTGGCGAAGGCGTTGATGGCCTTGGCGTGCTTGAAGATGCCGCCGATGTACCACAGCGCCATCTGGCTCAGGCCGCCGTAGCCGTCGCCGGAGAACAGGTTGGTGCCGCCCTTGGACAGCGACTGGTGCACGTGCATGCCACTGCCGTTGTCACCAACGATCGGCTTGGGCATGAAGGTGGCGGTCTTGCCGTTGCGGTGGGCGACGTTCTTGATGACGTGCTTCATGCGCAGCAGTTCGTCGGCCTTCTGCACCAGGGTGCTGAACTTGGTGCCGATCTCGCACTGGCCGGCAGTGGCCACTTCGTGGTGCTGCACTTCCACTTCGATGCCGACCTGTTCCAGGGTCTTGCACATTTCCGCGCGCAGGTCGTGCAGCGAGTCGGTCGGCGGCACGGGGAAGTACCCGCCCTTCACCGCCGGACGGTAGCCGCTGTTGGCGCCGTCGTACTTGTCACCGGTGCTCCACGCGGCTTCTTCGGAATCGATCTTGAAGAAGGTGTGGCCCATGTCGTTGGCGAACCGGACCGAGTCGAAGATGAAGAACTCCGGCTCCGGGCCGAAGAAGGCCTGCTCGGCGATGCCGGAGGACTTCAGGTAGGCCTCGGCGCGCTTGGCGATGCCGCGCGGGCAGCGGCCATACGGCTGCATGGTGGCCGGGTCGAGGATGTCGCAGCTGATCACCAGGGTCGGGTCGGCGTAGAACGGGTCGATGTAGGCGCTGGCCGGGTCCGGGAGCAGGACCATGTCCGATTCGTTGATGCCTTTCCAGCCAGCGATCGAGCTGCCATCGAACATCTTGCCTTCTTCAAACAGCGACGGCTCGACGATGCTCACCGGGAAGGTGACGTGCTGTTCGATACCGCGCATGTCGACGAATCGCAGGTCGATGAACTCGATCTGGTTGTCCTTGATCAGCTTCTCAACGTTTTCCACGGACATCGGTGAAACCCTCGGATGGATGATTGCGTAAGGGAATAGAGCAATCGCCGTGCCAACTTTTGAATCTTCACAAGTCGTTGATTTCATTGGCAGCGCACCTTGCCCGCCGCGGAAGCGGCCGCACCACATCGGTGCAACGGCCGCACCACGCACACATTTGGTGCGGCGTTTGATGTTTTATGCTCTACCGCGATTTCATCCATTCCGAGTCCCAGCACCCGATGTCCGATCTGCTCTCTGCCCTGTTGTTGGGCATCCTTGAAGGCCTCACCGAATTCCTCCCGATCTCCAGCACCGGCCACCTGCTGATTGCCCAGCACTGGCTGGGCGCGCGCTCGGACTTCTTCAACATCGTGATCCAGGCCGGTGCGATCCTGGCCATCACCCTGGTATTCCGCCAGCGACTGTGGTCGCTGGCCACCGGCCTGCACGAGCGCGCCAACCGCGACTACGTGATGAAGCTGGGCACCGCCTTCCTGGTCACGGCCGTGGTCGGCCTGCCGGTGCGCCTGGCGGGCTGGGAACTGCCCGAGACGGTCACCCCGGTGGCCTGGGCGCTGATCATCGGCGGCATCTGGATGATCCTGGTGGAAACCTACACCGCCCGCCTGCCCGACCGCGACGAGGTGACCTGGAAGGTAGCCATCCTGGTCGGCCTGGCGCAGGTGGTGGCCGGGGTGTTCCCGGGCACCTCACGTTCGGCGGCGGCGATCTTCGTGGCCATGCTGTTTGGCCTGAGCCGACGCGCGGCAGCCACCGAGTTCGTGTTCCTGGTCGGCATTCCCACCATGTTCGCCGCCAGTGCCTACGCGTTCCTGGAAATGGCCAAGGACGGCAAGCTCGGCAACGAGAACTGGACCGACGTGGGCGTGGCCTTCCTTGCCGCCGCCGTCACCGGCTTCGTCGTAGTGAAGTGGCTGCTGGGCTACATCAAGTCGCACAAGTTCACCGCGTTTGCGTTCTATCGCATCGCACTGGGCGCGGCCCTGCTGCTGTGGTTGCCTGCTGGCAACTGAACACCGCCGGTGCTGGCCTGACCCCGTTTCATACGCTGCACCGTTTTTCCCCGGGTTCCCAAGGAGATGTCCATGAACCGCACCCGCACCCTGATGCTGATCCTGCCGCTGGCCCTGATGGCCGCCTGCAGCAACCCGTCCACCAACGCACCGGCCGGCACCGGCAGCGACGACCTCGCCCCCGCGCCGACGGCCGCCGCCACTACCCAGGCCGCAGCCAAGCTGGACGTACAGCGCCTGCAGGGCAACCACTGGCTGCTGGACAGCGCCACCGATGCCAGCGGCAAGCGTGTGGACGCCCTGTTTGCCCGTGCCGACAAGCCGGTGACGCTGGACTTCACCGATGGCCGCCTGTCGGTCAGCAACACCTGCAACCGCATGGGCGGCGGCTATACCCTGGCTGACGGCACCCTGACCGTGTCGCCGATGGCCTCGACCATGATGGCCTGCACCGACAAGGCGCTGATGGCGCTGGACCAGGCCGTGGGGTCGCGGCTGGAAGGCGCGCTCAAGGCCGAACTGGCCGGCCAGGGCCAGCTCACCCTGCGCACCGCCGCCGGCGACGTGCTGGTCTTCACCCCCGAGCCCACCGCCGAGACCCGCTACGGCGGCGAAGGCGAGACGGTGTTCCTGGAAGTGGCTGCGCAGACCAAGCCGTGCTCGCACCCGATGATCCCGGACATGCAGTGCCTGCAGACCCGCGAAGTGTCGTTCGACGACAAGGGCCTGAAGCAGGGCACCCCGGGCGCGTTCGAGAACTTCTACGGCACCATCGAGGGCTACACGCACGAAGACGGCGTGCGCAACGTGGTGCGCGTGAAGCGCTACAAGATCGCCAACCCGCCGGCCGACGGCTCGTCGCTGGCCTATGTGCTGGACATGGTCGTCGAGTCGGAAACGGTCCGGTAAATACCGACCGTTGGTCGGTACACGCCCCCGGGGCGCCGTATGCGCCAACAATGAAGAAGGGCGGCCATGGGCCGCCCTTCTTCGTCATCGGTAGGTACCGACCGTTGGTCGGTACCGGAAGCACGCGCCAACCAGAACGTTGATCAACCCAGCGCCGGGTTCAAGGTATACGTCCCATGCAACGCCGCCTCGGCCAGCACATGGCCGTGCATCGCCCGGTGCACATCGGCGGCGGTGAACGGCGTCGGCAGGTCCAGCTGCGCCACGTCGAGTGCGAACAGCCGGAAGAAATACCGGTGCACGCGTTCGTCGTTGAACGGCGGGTACGGGCCGTCATAGCCCAGGTACTGGCCAGCCATGTCCGGGTTGCCGGCAAACCAGCCGGTGAAGTCATTCAGGCCCTGGCGCGACCCGGCCGGACCGGCCGGCGTGGTCTTGCCCTTGACGGTGAAGCCTTCGCTGCAGCTGCCGGCTGCGATCTCGCGCAGCGCGGCCGGAATGTCCGCCATGGCCCAGTGCACGAAGTCCGCGCGCGGCTGGTCACGGGGCACCGTGCAGTCCTGCCGACCCACCGTGTCCGGTACGGTCGGCACATCCGGGTCGACGCACAGCAGTGCGAACGAACGGGTGCCCTCGGGCACCTCGCTCCAGGCCAGCTGGGGATTGCGGTTGGGGGCGAAGCCGGCGGCGTCGCCCGCGGCGAATTCCGCCGCGATCGGGTGGCCGTTCTGGAGGCTGGTACTGCTCAGGCGCATCTGGGAATCCTCACTCTTCCGGGTAGCCAAGGCGGACCGCGACCGGCGTCAGCAGGGCGAACGGCGCGGCCATCACGTCGCGGTATTGGCGCCAGTGGCCGGCAGGCAGGCGCGCCGGCCCCAGCGTGGGCGCCGGCGGGAAGCGCATGCCGAACAGGCGGCCGAGGTGCTCGGCCATCACCGCCGGGTCGTTGCCGATGCCGTCGATGTTGACCAGCGCGTGCGGGTACAGATCCTGCTCGTGCAGGGTGGCCACCTGGGCCAGCGAACGCGCCAGCCACTCGGCCGCTTCATCGATCCCGTTGACCGCGAACGGCGCCGGCGCGCCATGCGCCAGCCAATGCAGCAGCATGTCGCGCGGGTCGCGCAGGACCACCAGCAGGCGGCCTTCGGGCAGCTGCGGGCGCAGCGCCCACAACAGCGCGTTGTCCCACCACAGCAGCCAATCGATCACGTTGGCGTCGGCCAGACCGCGCGACGGCAACTGTTCGCGCCATTGCGCCACCAGCTGTTCCGGGCTGAGCGCGCCGGTCGAGAGGTCCTGCAGCGTGTGGTAATTCTGGAAGGCGTCGTTGGGCGGGGTTTCACCGAAACGATCGCCGCGCAGCACGGTGCTGGCCGCGGAAATGGCCGCGATCACACGCTCCACGCCCGACCCGGGTGCACCCCAGACCAGCATCGGGCGGGCCACGGTGTCCTCGCCGATGGTGCCCATGTCCGGCCAGCTCAGCGGTGCCTTGGCCTGCGGCGGCAGCGGCAGGCGCTGGCCGGCTTCCAACGCGTGCGCGGCTACCCAGGTGCGCAGGGCATCGGCATGCTGCCCGGCCTGGTCCTGCACCGCGCCCAGCCACGCACGCAGGCTCGCCTTGGCCGTGTCCGGTGCGCTGTCATGGATCGCCTGCACATGGGCGATCGCCGCCTGCGGGTCGCGCTCAAGCAGGCCACCGACGATGCGGGTTTCACCGCGGACGCGGCCCGGTTCAAGCGCCACGATGCGACGTGCCATCGCCTCGGCTGCCTCGCCTTCGCCGGCCATGTCGTGCAGGCGCATGCGCGTTTCCAGCGCCGGCAGGTGGTCGGGCATTGCCTGCAGCCAACGCTCGCCCACGGCAACCGCCTCGGCGGCGCCCACGACTTCGATGGACAACCGTGCCAGCCACAGGTCGTGCAGCTGCGGGTGGGTGTCCAGCAACGCGTCCAGGGTGTCGCGAGCCTGCTGTTCGCGGCCCAGGCGCTGCCAGGCCATCAGCAGCAGCTGCAGCGTGTGGCGATCGCCGGGCGCCTGTTCCAGCACCGGCAACAGGTGCTCTACGGCCTGCAGCGGCTGGCCGGACTGCAGTTCCAGCTCACCGGCCAGGCGGCGCATGGCCGGGGTGTCGCCGTCGGGCTCGGCCAGCACCTGGCGCAGCGTGGCTGCGGCCGATTCGCTGTTGCCCTGGCGCAGCGCCAGCTGCACCAGCAGCGCACGCAGCGAGGTCACAGCCGGGTTGAGCTCCAGCACGCGCCGGAACGCCTGCTCGGCAAAGGCCAGCATGTCCTTGCTCATGTAGGCGAACCCAAGCGCATACAGTACCCGCGGGTCGTCCGGCAGCGCCCGCGCGGCCGCCGACAGCAAGGCCAGCGCGCGGTCGCCCTCGCCCCGGCGCAGCGCGATCATGCCGTTCAACGCGGCCAGCTCGGGGCTGTCCTCGTCCAGGCGGGTGGCGATGCGGGTGATGCGCTCGGCTTCGTCGACGTCATTGCGCAGCAGCGCCATGTGCGCCTGCATCAGGTAGGCGGCAAGCTCATTGGGATTGAGCGAGGCGGTGCGGTCCAGCGCCGAGCCGGCGGCCTCGAACTGGCGCAGGGCCAGCAGCAGGCCGGCGTGCTGCAGGTGCAGGTCGGCGTTGTCGGGGGCCAGCGCCAGCGCCTGCTGCAGGCTGTCCAGGGCGGCATCGAACTGGCCCTGCTGCTGCAGCGACAGCGCCAGCCAGCGGTGCGCCTGCGGCTGCTCCGGCTCGTCGGCGGTCCACTGGCGCGCAAGCTGCACGGCATCGTCGGCCGCATTGCGGCGCAGGGCTTGGAGGATCTTGTCTTGCATGACGGTCCAGCGTGGGTCAAACCCCGATTGTAGAGCACGCCCGCCGGGCCACGCTGGCTCAGCGCACGGCTTCGGCGCGCAGCCGCTGGGACACCCAGCGTTCGGAGAAGCCGTCGCCGCGCCAGTTTTCCAGGAAGCCGCAATGGCCGCCCCACGGAGCGATCTCCAGGTGGGCGTGGGCCGGCAGGCGCCAGCCGTCAAAGGTGGCGAACGGGATCACCGGGTCGTCCTGGGCCATCAGGATGTCGGCCGGCACGTCCAGCCCGGCCAGCCGGTCGCCGGCAATCGAATACCCGTCGAAGTACGCCTGCAGCGAGCCGAAGTCGGTGTGGTGCTCGACCAGCCAGGCGGTGAGGGCCCGGATGTCGAGCTTGAGCACCTGGTCGTCCCAGTCGCTCAGCTCGGGGAACAGGTCGCGCTTGCGGCGCAGCGAGCCGGCCCACTTGCGGCGGAAATACCAGTCGTACATCGCCGGGCCGTTCTCGATGCTCTCCATGGTGATGGCCGGGTCCAGCACCGGGCAGACCGACGCCACCCGGCGCAGCGGCACTCCGGCCGATGGCGCACGCAGCGCCAGGCGCAGCACGAAGTTGCCGCCCAGCGAGTAACCGGCCGCGACCAGCGGCAGCTGCGGCCAGCGCTGGGCGATGTCGCCCGCGGCATGGACCACTTCGTCGATGCGGTTGGAGTGGAAGATGCCGGGGTTGAGGTGGTGGGTGTTGCCGTGGTCGCGGAAGTTGAGCCGCACCACGTCGAACCCTTCCTCCAGCATGCGCGCGGCGGTCATGCGCATGTAGCTGGACTCGGCACTGCCTTCCCAGCCGTGCAACAGCAGCGCCATGCCGATCGGCTCGCGGCCTTCCACGTGGCTGTGCCAGCCCTGCAGGCGCACGCCCTGGCCACCGTCCAGGATCAGCTCTTCGGTCATCGCCCCGGTGGCAGCAAGCAGCATCAGGCCGCGCTGCATGCGCATGCGGCTGGAGCTGAGCATCGACTGCAGGTGCGGATTGCGCAGCCAACGCGGCGGGCGGTAGTCGGCAGCGGTCAACATGGGCGGCAGCCTGCTCCCGGTTGCGACGCTGGCGCGTGAAGAGCCGACATGCGCTACTCGGCGTTCATCGCCGCCAGGATGCGCGTCCGCGAAGTTTCAGCGATGCGGCGACGGCCTTCCAGGTCGTGCGTACCAATGGGCGCGAGGAAATGCACCTCGGCGCGGCGGGCCGGCTCACCCAGCAGGCGCAGGAAATTGGCGAAGAAGCTCTCGCCCGGGCCGAACGCCACGATGGTCTGGGCGTCGCCGCGCCAGCCATAGCGCAGCGCCACCGGCTGCACCGGGACCTGGGCTTCCACCGCGGCCTGGAAGATGCGGGCGTGGAACGGGCCCACTTCATGGCCGCCCCGGGTGCGTCCCTCGGGGAACACGCCCACGGCCTTGCCCTCGCGCAGGCGAACGACCATTTCCTGCATCACCCCGCCCAGCGACTCGGTGCTGCCGCGCTGGTGGAAGATGGTCTGGCCGCGGGCGGCCAACCAGCCCACCACCGGCCAGCTGGCGATCTCGCGCTTGGCCACGAAGCCCATCATGCGCTGGCTGTGCAGCATGTTGATGTCGACCCAGCTGACGTGATTTGCCACGAACAGCACCGCACCGGGCAGCGGCGTACCGATCCGGTGCAGGCGGAAACCGAAGATCCACATCAGGCCGCTGGACCATGCATTGACCGCGACGTGCTCGAACGGACGGTTGCCCACGAGCACGCGTCCCCACGGGGGCAGCATGGCGATCAGCAGCATCGGCAGGAACAGCAACAGGTGGACCAGCAGCAGCGGTACGCGGTACAGGTATCGGCACACACGCGCCACGCCGCCACGTGAGGCCGGGGTGGGGGAATTCATCCGCGCACGATACCCGAGCGCCGCAGGGTCTGCCAGCCGCAACCGGCCAAATCGATAACGCGGGAGGGCCAGCGACCGCAAGGGGTCAAGCCGCTGCCCGGTTGCGGCACAGCGCCCACACCCACAGTGCGCCGGCGCACTGTGGCGACCGACGCAACACAGCATCCATGCAGTGCAGCGATCAGACCGGGGCGACCGCCGGCACCACGGCTAACGTCAGCCGTGAGGTGCACACCAGGCGGCCGCCCTCGTCTTCGATGCGGATGTCCCAGACATGGGTGCTGCGGCCCACGTGCACCGCACGCGCGGTGCCGGTGACCACACCGCCGCGCATGGCGCGGATGTGGTTGGCGTTGATCTCCAGGCCGACGCACACCTGCTGGGTGGTATCCACGCACAGATTGCCGGCGCTGCTGCCGAGCGTTTCGGCCAGCACCACCGACGCGCCACCGTGCAGGATGCCGTAGGGCTGGCGGGTGCGTGCGTCCACCGGCATGGTGGCGCTGACCCAGTCCTCACCGGCGGCGGTAAAGACGATGCCCAGGTGGTCGATCAGGGTGTTGCGGCTGAGCGCGTTGAGTGCCTCGATCGACACCGCCTCGCGGAATACCTGGGACATGCAGCAGCTCCGTGGAACCAAGGGATTACAGGATGGGTACCAGGCCGGCGCCGAAAGCGGTCAGCATGCGCACCAGCAGCCATTTCGGGCCGACGTTGACCTCGGGGAAATCGCCAACGGCCACGTAGCACTTATGGAAGTCCTCGTGCTGCCGACGCAGCGGCGCGGGGCAGTCCGGACCGGGCTGGAACTCGTAATCGGTGGCGTAGCGCCACGGCCAGAAGTCCAGCACGGGCAGTGCCTCGGACGCCTTGCCGACGCTGTAGTTCAACCCGGACAACACCGGCGGCTTGGTACGCGGCGCCACCGTCCAGGAGTTCTGCGGGTGGATGTCGCGCAGGATGCTCTGCGCCAGCGCTTCGGCAAACACCGGGTCATCGATGATCACCGCGCCTTCGGTGTTGTAGTTCTCGCTGCGCGGATCGAAGTTGTGCGTGCCGATCACGCCGATGCGGCGGTCCACCACCATCGACTTGGCATGCAGGCCCATGCGCGCGCCGGTGCGGGTGACCGGCAGCGGCTTGTTGACGGCCTTGGTGCCCAGGAACGACGGCCGGGTTTCGGCGCGCAGCACGCGGCGCTCGACCACGCTGCCGTCGGTGCGGCGGCGCGCCGCCGGGCCGGGGGTTGCCTGCCGCGGGCTGGCGCTGGCCGTGGTATCGGCGTCCACGACCGCGTCGGGCTCGGTGCGCCGGCGGTCGCCGTTGCCGGCACTGCCGCGCGCATTGCTGCCCGCCGCGCTGCCACCGATCAGGCTGCTGCGCTTGCCGTCCGACGGCGGCGCCTCGCCCAGTGGGGCCGGTAGCAGGTTGCGGTAGTCGACCGGGGCATCGAGCGGGAAGGGCTTGTACTCGTAGATGTTGAAGCCCAGTTCGCGCAGGTTGCGCCGCTTGTACTTGTAGGAAAGCGCGTAGACGATCGGGTTGTCGGTGGCGGCCAGGCTGTTGGACGACACCACGATGCGCGGCGGCTGCGCGCGCTTGCGCAGGTCGGAGAACAGCTTGCGGGCGGGCTTGGACAGCACCAGGTAGGGCGTCTGCAGCAGCACTTCGGTCTGCGCGCTGGAAATCAGTGCGTCCAGCTGTGGCTCGGTGACGTGCTGGCCGTTGGCCGGTTGGCTGGGCCGTTCGCGGCGGTGCTTTCGCGGCAGGTCGGCCACATAGCGCACCGACGCCACCGGCAGGGCGGTGTCGACAAACGCACGGGTGACGTAGGCGGGGTCGTTGGCTTCATCGCTGACCCGCGCGATCCGCTGCGGGTGGCGGAACTCGGCCGGGGGCATCGGCGGTGCGCCGTGCTTGAGCAGCAGGCCGCCGACGTCGTTGAGGCGTTCGGCCGGCACGCTGCGCGGCGCGCGCCAGAACGCATCGAAGTTGGCTGCCATTTCGCGCACTTCCGGGCCTGCCACCAGGACGTCGCGGTCGCGGAAGTTGTATTCGCTGTCCCAGTCGTAATAGTCGTCCTGGTAGTTGCGGCCACCGACCACGCCCAGTGCGTCGTCGATCACCAGCAGCTTGTTGTGCATGCGCTGGTTGAAGCGGCGGAAGCAGCACAGCACGCTGCCGGCGTAATCGAAGTAGTTCAACCGCGCCTTGCCGAAGGTCGGGTTGTACACCCGCAGCTCGAAGTTCTGGTGGCTGCTGGCCAGTGCCCCCAGGATCTCCAGGTCGGAAATCGCCGAGAGCTGGTCGATCAGCACCCGGACCTTGACCCCGCGCCGGGCCGCGCCGAGCAGTTCATCCAGCACCAGCCGGGCGCTGTCGTCCTTGTCGAAGATGTAGGTCTGCAGGTCGATGCTGCGGGTGGCGCTGCGGATCAGGTTCAGCCGCGCCACCAGCGACACCTCGCCCTCATCGATGATGGTGGCGTAGTGCTGCGGGGCGGCCTCGGTGGAGGCAGCAAACGCCTTGCCGCCCAGTCCGCGCAGCGGCGAATCGAGCGCGCAGCGGTCCGCCTGGCTGCACTCGACCACGGTTGAACGCGCCTGCACGGCAATGCCGGCCGCGCGGTCACGCTCGGCGTTGGACAGCGAGGCACAGCCGCTGACCAGCAACAGCAGTGCCAGCAGCCCGATCTTCAACAATGGGTTCACGGTTTCGGCGCCTCGCTCAGACGCGCTCGCAATACGAAGGTCACTCGATCACTCAAGGCAAGCTGCCAGCTGTCCATTCCATACCGGCCTCGCTGCACATTGCCGCGGCTGACCACGTCGCAATCATACCCGGCCCGGGGGCACTCCGCCGGCTCCACCCGCAGGGTCTCCGGGTGGCTCACCCCGCGCAGGATCAACCGGCCCTCCACCCCGCCGCCCTTGTCCACGACCTCGGGCCAGTAAGGCACCGAGTCGAACTCGACCACCGGATAGCGCGCCGAATCGAAGAACTCTTCGCCGCGCATCCAGCCGGTGTAGCGGGTCTTGCCGGGTATTTCCACGTAGCGGGTGAACATCCGCAGGTGCACCTGGTGGCGCCCGTCGGACAGCACCTCGATACGTCCCTCGAAGCGCGGGAACACCCCTTCGATGCGCTGCCCCAGCCGGGTGCGGATCTCGAAACCGAAGCGCGAACGCGCGGTATCGAATTCCAGCACCTGGCGCGGGGCAGGCGCCGGCGGTTCAGCGCAGGCCGCTTCGGCTGCCAGTGCCAGCAGGCAGCCCAACAACGCGCGCACTACCGCCATGGGCTACGGCCACCAGAAGGCGGTCAGGGTGGCCACGCCTGGCTCGATGCTGGCCTTGCCGTCCACCGACAGCACCGCGATGCCGCCCGGCGGCATGCCGCGGTAATCGCTGCTGGTGCCTTCACTGAGCAGGGCCACCAGCTGTTCCAGGCCGGGGTTGTGCCCGACCACCAGCAGCCGGTCGACATCCCCACGGGCCTCGATCAGGCCCATCAGGGTGCCCGGGGTGGCGTCGTAGACGGCATCTTCCAGGCGCTTTTCGACAAAGCCGGTGATGCCCAGCACGGCCTCCAGGGTTTCGCGGGTGCGCCGCGCCGGCGAGCACAGCACGCAATCGGGCAGCAGGTTGTTCTCCTTCAACCAGCGGCCGGCCGCTTCCGCTTCGGCCAGGCCGATCGGTGACAGCGGACGGTCAAGGTCGGCCTGGCCGGTACTGGCGGCTTCGGCGTGGGCATGGCGCAGCAGGATCAGTTCTCGCATAAAGGCTCTCTTCCGGATCAGGCTTTCTTCAGCCACTTCAACAGTGGCTCCCAGTCACTCTGGTGCTCGCGCACCTGCGCGGAGCGGTAATCGAACAGGCTGCGTCCCAGCCCGACCATCACCACGTAACTCTGGCTGTCGCGCAGCTGCGCCACAACGTCATACGGCCACTCGGCCAGCATCTGGATGGCCTGCTGGGAGGTCTGGGTCCACGGCTTGGTACGGTTGAGGATCAGCCCCACCGGCAGCGCGCGACGGTGCACGCGCGGCACCTTGGACAGGCTGTTGAGGAAGCCGACGATGGCTTCGATGTCCAGCGCCGAGGGCAGCACCGGCACCACCACGGCATCGGCAACGTCAAGGAAGTGGCCCAGATCGTCGGCCAATGCCCCGGCCGGTGCGTCGATGACCACTTCGTCGGTGCCGTCGGGGATCAGCTTCTCCCAGCCCTTCTTGCGGTAGACGTCCACCGGCAGCACGGCGCTTTCCAGCACCGCGCGGCGCTGTGCCCAGCGGGTGCTGGAGCCCTGCGGGTCGGCGTCGGCCAGCACGGTCCGTTTGCCGTCCAATGCGGCATGCGCCGCCAGGTGGGTGGCGACGGTGGTCTTGCCCACCCCACCCTTGGAACCGGCTACCAGGATCGTCTTCATGCCAGCCTCGCTTCCGGGGAACGTCGTCGCAGCGTACACCGCCGTCCGTGACGGAGATAGTCGCGCTGCTGAACCCCTGCACCGGGCGGCGCTTTGCTATCGTGCGCGATCCAATGGACTGCAAGCCGGCATGAGCGAGTTACAGGACCTGAGCGCGCTGATCCGCGCCAACACCCCGCTGATCATCATCGAGACCCAGGACGAGGGTCGCATCGTGGAGCTGTTCCGGCAGACCCTGATGCATGTCTGGCGAGCCCTGCACCGCTGGTCCATCACCGAAGGCCTGCGCCGCATCGACATGGACCGCGAGGACGACGCGGTCGGCCCCCCCGATGCCAGTTCGGCGCTGCAGATGATCCGCCAGGCCGAACAGCGCGGCATCTACCTGCTGCTCGATTTCCACCCCTACCTTGGCTATGCCAGCCACCAGCGCGCGCTGCGCGACCTGATCCAGCGCCGCCACTGCGAAGCCCACGTACTGGTGCTGATCGGGGCCAAGGTGGAGCTGCCGGCCGAGCTGGAAGCCCTGGCCACCCGCTTCAACCCGCGCCTGCCCGACCTCAACGCGCTGCTGAAGATGCTGCGCGAAGAGGCTGAAGCCTACGCCCGCGAGAACGGCGGGCGGCGGGTGGAGGTGGACAACGAGGCGGTCAAGAAGATCCTGCACAACCTGCGCGGCCTGAGCATGGTGGACGCGCGCCGCATCGGCCGGCAGTTGATCTTCGCCGACGGCGCGCTCAGCCAGGACGACCTGCCGCAACTGGCCCGGCTCAAGTTCGAGCTGCTCAACCGCGCCGGCCACCTTCACTTTGAATACGACACCACCCGCTTTGCCGACGTGGCCGGGGCCAACCGGCTCAAGCGCTGGGTCAACCAGCGCCGTCCGGTGTTCCTCGGCGGGCAAGGCCCGGCCGGGCTGGACCCGCCCAAGGGGATGCTGCTGCTCGGGGTACAGGGCTGTGGCAAGTCGATGCTGGCCAAGGCCACGGCCGCCGGCTTCGGGGTGCCGCTGCTGCGGCTGGACTTCGGCAGCCTGTATGACAAGTACCACGGCGAGACCGAGAAGAACCTGCGCGACGCCCTGGCGTCGGCCGAGCAGCTGGCGCCGTGCGTGCTGTGGATCGACGAGATCGAGAAGGGCCTGGCCAGCGGTGGCGAGGACGGCGGGGTGTCGCGGCGCGTGCTGGGCTACCTGCTGACCTGGCTGGCCGAGCGCAAGGGCGCGGTGTTCATCGTGGCCACCGCCAACCAGGTGCACGAACTGCCGGCCGAACTGCTGCGCAAGGGCCGCTTCGACGAGATCTTCTTCGTCGACCTGCCCGACGCCAACACGCGGGTGGAGCTGCTGCGCCTGCACCTGGGCCGGCGCCAGCTCAATGCCGACGATTTCGCGCTGCCGGCCCTGGCCGCCGCCGCCGACGGCTTCTCCGGCGCCGAGATCGAACAGGCGGTGGTGGCCGGGCTGTACGCGGCCCATGCCGAGGAGCGCATGCTGGACACCGACCTGCTGATGGCTGAGATCCGCAGCAGCCGGCCGCTGTCGGTGCTGATGGCCGAACAGGTCACCGCACTGCGCGACTGGGCGCGAGGCCGCACGGTAAGCGCCGACGGGTAATGCCCGCCGCCCGCCGACGGGTAAACGTTCGCCGACCCGCCAACGTAGAGCCGACCGTTGGTCGGCTGACGCACACGGGCGGTGTCGGTGCCCTGGGGAGAGCAGCCGACCAACGGTCGGCTCTACCGGTTCTCGTCAGGTAAACGTTCGCCGACCCGCCGACGTAGAGCCGACCGTTGGTCGGCTGACGCACACGGGCGGTGTCGGTGGCCCTGGGGAGAGCAGCCGACCAACGGTCGGCTCTACCGGTTCTTATCCGGTAAACGTTCGCCGGCCCGCCAACGTAGAGCCGACCGTTGGTCGGCTGACGCGCACGGCGGTGTCGGTGGCCCTGGGGAGGGCAGCCGACCAACGGTCGGCTCTACCGGTTTTTATCAGGTAAACGTTCGCCGCCCCGCCAACGTAGAGCCGACCGTTGGTCGGCTGACGCACACGGGCGGTGTCGGTGGCCTTGGGGAGAGCAGCCGACCAACGGTCGGCTCTACCTGTTCTTATCCGGTAAACGTTCGCCGGCCCGCCGACGTAGAGCCGACCATTGGTCGGCTGACGCGCACGGGTGGTGTCGGTGGCCTGGGAGAGCAGCCGACCAACGGTCGGCTCTACCTGTTCTTATCCGGTAAACGTTCGCCGGCCCGCCAACGTAGAGCCGACCGTTGGTCGGCTGACGCGCACGGGCGGTGTCGGTGGCCCCGGGGAGAGCAGCCGACCAACGGTCGGCTCTACCGGTTCTTATCCGGTAAACGTTCGCCGACCCGCCAACGTAGAGCCGACCGTTGGTCGGCTGACGCGCACCGGCAGCGTCGGTGGCCCTGGGGAGAGCAGCCGAACAACGGTCGGCTCTACCGGTTCTTATCCGGTAAACGTTCGCCGGCCCGCCGACGTAGAGCCGACCGTTGGTCGGCTGACGCGCACGGCGGTGTCGGTGGCCCTGGGGAGGGCAGCCGACCAACGGTCGGCTCTACCGGTTCTTATGCGGGGTGTTGCAGCACTGCAACCCAGGCCGGCAGCGTCAGCAGCGACAACAGAATGCCGTACCCCACCATTGCCGCGGCCAGCCGCGGGGCCAGCCGGTGCGAGATCGCCAGGGCGGCGGCGGTGATCATGGTCGGCATCGCCGATTCCAGCACGTTCACCTGCAGCATCTGGCCCTGCAGGCCCAGCAGCCACGAGATCGGCACCGCCAGGGCGGGCATCACCAGCAGCTTCAAGACCAGCCCGATGCCCAGCGGGGTGAGTTCCTCGCGCGACAGCCGCAGCCGGATCGACAGGCCCACCGCCAGCATCACCAGCGGCAGCATGGCATCGGCCAGTTGCCTGAGGCCGTTGCCGATCCACGCGGGCGGCTGTTCGGGCATCAGCAGCAGCGCGAACAGCAGCGCCCACAGCGGTGGGAACCGTGCGATGCGCGCCAGCACCTGAGCCGCCGTGGGTGGGGTGTCGCCGCTGTAACGGGCAATCACGTACAGGCCGAAGGTGGACAGCAGCAGGAACGTGCCGAACTGGTCATAGACCACCGCATAGGGAAGTGCAGCGTCGCCCAGCAGGGCGCGCACCATCGGGTAGCCGATGAAGCTGGAGTTGGCCAGGGTCACGCAGATCAGCAGTACCGCGTGCACGTCGCGGGCAAACCCGCAGAGGCGCGTGGCCAGGGACACCAGCGCCCAACTGGCCAGCATCAGCAGCCAGGGCGTGACCATCAGCCCGATCAGGCTGGCATCCAGGTGCAGCCGCGGCACGTAGGTGAGCACCGCCGCGGGCAGGCACACATACAACACCACGCGGTTGAGCACCTCGGCGCTGGTGTCGGGCAGCGCACGCAGGCGTGCAAACAGCATGCCCAGGCCAAGCATGGTCAGGATCAGGGCGAACGCATCGAAAGCCATCGCAGCAGCCTAGCCGATGCGCAGGCCGCCGCCGCCCCGACCTTGGTCGAAGCGACGTGCCAGAGGGCCGGTCCGGGCGGCCGCCGCAGGCGCCGCCCGCGGGCTCAGGGCCAGGCCGGCGGTTGTGCCGCCCAGGCCTGCTGCACCTCGGCCAGGGTGGCGCGCTCGCTGTCGCGCCAGCTGGGCAGCAGGTCGGCGTAGCGCGCCGGACTGCCCCACTGCTGCGGCTCGGTGCGTACCGCCGCGGCGTACCACTGCACGGCCTCGTCTTTGCGCCCCAAGGTCCACAACGCCAGCGCATAGGTGGCCGGCACCCAGGACGGGTTGCCGCGCATGCCGCCCTGGGCCGTGCTCCACTGCGCCAGTGCCGCCTCTACCTCGCCCAGCCGGAACAGGTCCCAGCCGTAGTTCCAGCGCACCGCGCGCCCCGCCGCCGTGGTCGGCGGCGCGCTGCCGCCTGCTTCCGCATACAGGGTGCGGCCCAGCTCCGGACGTCCCTGCGAAAACGCGACGCCGGCCAGCTGCACGGTGGCATCGAGCGCTTTGCGCCCGCGCTCGCGCTGCTTCATGAGCTGGTCCACCAGGTCGCCACTGCCGGCCGGCACCACCACCATCGGAACGGCGGCGGGGTCGGTGTCGAAGTAGAACTCCTGCACTGCAGGCAGCGGCTGCGCCGCCACCCCGAATGTCGTCATTGCGGCCATCAATGCCGCAGCCAAACCAGCCGCCAGCGTCACGCCGGCGCGCCCCTGTCTTGCCACTGCCATGCAAACTCCCCCGGGTTGTCACAACAACCTCCCATCCCGATCCTAACCCCAGCGTGCGCCCGGACGCGAGTGCCCGAGGTCCATTTCGGCGCCACTGTTACAATCCGCGCCTTTCCGGTCGTGTTTGCTGCGGCCGTGCCAGCCGACTTTCCGGGCCAGCCATGACCAGTACCGCCGAACTCACCTCGCCCTCCTCCGCCAACCAGCCCGACGCCGGTGGCCTGGACGCCAGCTATACGCTGGACCACAAGTACACCCGTACCGATGGCCGCATCTACCTGAGCGGGGTGCAGGCGCTGGTGCGTCTGCCGCTGATGCAGCGCCTGCGCGACGAGGCGGCCGGGCTGGACACCGCCGGCTTCATCAGCGGCTACCGCGGCAGCCCGCTGGGCGGTTTCGACCTGGAACTGTGGCGGGCCCGCCAACACCTGGACGCGGCGCGGGTGAAGTTCACCCCCGGCCTCAACGAGGACCTGGGTGCCACCATGGTCTGGGGCACCCAGCAGACCAACCTGTTCCCGGGCGCCAAGGTCCAGGGCGTGTATGGCATGTGGTACGGCAAGGGCCCCGGCGTGGACCGCTGCGGCGACGTGTTCAAGCATGCCAACGCGGCCGGCACCTCGGTGCATGGCGGCGTGCTGGCGCTGGCCGCCGACGACCATGCCTGCCGCAGCTCGACCCTGCCGCATGGCAGCGAGGACGAGTTCGTCAGCGCGATGATGCCGGTGCTGAATCCGGCCGGGGTGCAGGACATCCTGGACATGGGCCTGCTCGGCTGGGCGATGAGCCGGTATACCGGCCGCTGGATCGGCTTCAAGACCATCGCCGAGACCGTGGAATCCTCGGCCTCTGTGCAGGTGGATCCGTTCGCGCGGAAAATCCTGCTGCCCGAGGACTTCGAGATGCCGGCCGGTGGCCTCAACATCCGCTGGCCGGATCCGCCGCTGGATCAGGAAATGCGCCTGCACCGGTATGCAGTTGCCGCCGCGCAGGCCTTCGCCCGTGCCAACAGCATCGACCGGGTGGTGATGGATTCGCCGCGTGCGCGGCTGGGCATCGTCACCACCGGCAAGAGCTACCTGGACGTGCTGCAGGCGCTGGAATACCTGGGGCTGGACGAGCAGGCCTGCGCCGACATCGGCATCCGCGTGTACAAGGTCGGCATGACCTGGCCGCTGGAGCCGGTGGGCATCGCGCGCTTCGCGCAGGGCCTGGAAGACATCGTCGTGGTGGAGGAAAAGCGTGCCTTCATCGAGCGCCAGATGAAGGAACAGTTCTACAACTGGCCGGCCAGCGCCGGTCCGCGCCCGTCGATCGTGGGCAAGTACGACGAGGCCGGCACCTGGATCCTGCCGTCCACCAACGAGCTGACCCCGGCCACCATCGCCGGCGTGATCGGCCGCCGCATCCAGCGTTTCTTCACCAATGAATCCATCGAACAGCGCCTGCGCTGGATGGACGAGAAGGAAGCCGAGCTGGCCCTGCCGCGCGCCAGCTTCCCGCGCGTGCCCCACTACTGCTCCGGCTGCCCGCACAACACCTCTACCCGCGTGCCGGAAGGCTCGCGCGCGCTGGGCGGGATCGGGTGCCATTACATGGTCACCTGGATGGACCGCAGCACCGACACCTTCACCCACATGGGCGGCGAAGGCGTCACCTGGGCCGGGCAGGCCGCGTTCACCGACACCGAGCACGTGTTCCAGAACCTCGGGGATGGCACCTACTTCCACAGTGGTTCGCTGGCGATCCGCCAGGCCATCGCGGCCGGGGTCAACATCACCTATAAGATCCTCTACAACGACGCGGTGGCGATGACCGGCGGGCAGCCGGTGGACGGCACCCTGAGCGTGCCGCAGATCGCCCACCAGATGCGCGCCGAAGGCGTGCAGACGATCGTGCTGGTGAGCGATGAGATCGGCAAGTGGAACAAGCGCGAGCTGTTCCCCGAGGGCGTGGAGTTCCATGACCGCGCCGAACTGGATGCGGTGCAGAAGCAACTGCGCGCGGTGAAAGGCACCAGCATCCTGATCTACGAACAGACCTGCGCCACCGAAAAACGCCGCCGCCGCAAGCGCGGCAAGCTGGTCGACCCGCCCAAGCGGGTGGTGGTCAATTCACTGGTCTGCGAAGGCTGCGGCGACTGCGGGCAGAAGAGCTTCTGCGTGTCGGTGCTGCCCAAGGAAACCGAGTTCGGGCGCAAGCGCGACATCGACCAGTCCAACTGCAACAAGGACTACAGCTGCACCACCGGCTTCTGCCCGAGCTTTGTCACCGTGCACGGCGGCAAGCCGCGCAAGGGTGCGCGCAGTTCGAAGACCGCGCTGCTGGACAACCTGCCGCCGCCGACCTTCCGGACCACGCTGGACCAGCCCTGGAACATCCTGATCACCGGCGTCGGTGGTACCGGCGTGGTCACGATCGGTGCGTTGCTGGGCATGGCCGGGCACCTGGAGGGCAAGGGCGCCAGCGTGCTCGACCAGACCGGGCTGGCCCAGAAGGGCGGCGCGGTGACCACCCATATCCGCATCGCGCGCACGCCCGAAGACATCCACGCGGTGCGCATCGCCGCGGGCGAAGCCGACCTGGTGGTGGGCTGCGACATGGTGGTGGTGAACGACTACTGGGCGTTGTCCAAGGTGCGCGCCGAGCGCTCGCAGGTGGTGCTCAACACCTATGAAGCGATGCCGGGCACCTTCACCACGCGCCCGGACATGCAGTTCCCGGCGGCGGACATCATTGCCGGCATCCGCGTGGCGCTGGGCGGGCGCGAGCCGCTGCTGCTCGATGCCACCCAGCTGGCCACCGCCCTGCTCGGCGATGCCATCGCGTCGAACCTGTTCATCCTGGGCTATGCCTGGCAGCAGGGGCTGGTGCCGATCTCGTTCGAGGCACTGATGCGCGCGATCGAACTCAACGGCGCGGCCGTACAGATGAACCAGCAGGCGTTCGCCTGGGGCCGCCTGGCTGCGGTGGACCCACAGGCCGTGCAGCAGGCCGCTGGCCTGGTCCGCAACGGCCACACCGATGCCGAGCGCACCCCCGGCCCGCTGCATGACCTGCCGCCGGGTGAGTGGGAAGGCAACGAATGGGGGGCCAACGCAGCCCCGCGCGATACCGGCGACGAGCGCGAGCTGCGTGGCCTGCCCGGCCATGGCGTGGGCGAAGAGGTGGCGTTCCTGCCGCTGGACGACGAGCGCCTGTCGCGTTCGCTGGACGAGCTGGTCGAGCGCCGCGTGCGCTTCCTCACCGACTACCAGGACAGCGCCTACGCCGCACGTTACCGCGCGCTGGTGGACAAGGTGCGGGCCGCCGAGTGGGACGCGGTGGGCAGCACCGCGCTGACCGAAACCGTGGCGCGCTATTACTTCAAGCTGATGGCCTACAAGGACGAGTACGAAGTGGCGCGGCTGTACACCAGCGGCGAGTTCCAGCGCCGCCTGCAGCAGCAGTTCGAGGGCGATTTCCAGGTGCGCTTCCACCTGGCCCCGCCGCTGTTTGCGAAGAAGGATGAGCAGGGCCGCCTGATCAAGCAGGAATACGGCCCGTGGATGCTCAAGGCGTTCGGCCTGCTGGCCAGGATGAAGTTCCTGCGCGGCGGCACCTTCGACGTGTTCGGCCGCACTGCCGAACGCCGGAGCGAGCGCCAGCTGATCGCCGACTACGAACAGACCGTGGCGCTGCTGCTGGACGGACTGCGCGATGACCGCGTGGCGCTGGCGGTGGAGATCGCCAGCATCCCCGAACACATCCGCGGCTACGGGCACGTCAAGGAAGCGCACCTGCACAAGGCCAAGGCCCGCGAAGCCACGCTGCTGGCGCAATGGAAGAACCCGCGCGCCCTGCACATCGTGCAGGTGGCATGAGGACTACGGCCGCACCGCACCGGCAACCGTTAGCACCCCGGGGGTAGAGCCGACCGTTGGTCGGCTACCTGCCACACCCGCAGCCGGTTGTTGGCCGGCATCGCCACGTCCTCCACCAGCCGTAGCCCCTGCGCAGCCGCCAGCGCGTCCACCGCCTCCGCATCGCGGATGCCCGAATCCCGATCGCGCGCCTTCAACCACGCGTCGAACTGGCGGTTGCTCTCACTGCTGAACGCACCGTGGTAGTTGAACGGCCCGTAGATGCACAGCAGCGCGTTGTCCGCCATCACCGCCGGCAACCCGGCGAACAACGCCTGCACGTGCGCCCAGCTCATGATGTGCAGGGTGTTGGCGGTAAACACCGCATCGAAGCCCACCGGCGCCGTCGGCAGGGGGGCCAGGCCGGGGCGCGGCGACAGCACCGCCTGCAGCGGCCAGGGTGCGGGTGCATTGGGCAGCGCCGCCTCGGCGAGACGCTCGGCAATGCCCGCCAGGTAGTCCGGGTGGTCGCTCGCCTGCCACTGCAGGTGCGGCAGTCGTGCGGCGAAGTACGCGGCGTGCTGCCCGGTGCCGCTGCCGATCTCCAGTACGCGCGTGCGGTCGTGCAGGTGCCGCCGCAGCACGGCCAGGATCGGCTCACGGTTGCGTTCGCAGGCCTCGGACCACCGTTGCTGGCTCATGCAGTGCTCAAGATGAATTGGACAAGACACATCCAACCATGACCGCAGTCACTTGTGCCACTGCCGCCTGCCACCGAAAGTCGAGGACTTGTCCACTGTCGCCGGCGTCTTGCCCGCGACCGTACCCGGGGAATCGCAAGCTGTGCAACGCCGTGAGTTTCTGACGCTGTCTGGAATGGGCCTGGCTGGCCTGATGCTGCCGCACTCCCGCCTGATCGCCGCCGAGCAGCTGCTCGAGCCGGGCGACGTGGCCCGCAAAAAGGCCTTGGCCGAGGCGGCACTGGGGACCGCCAAACGGTTGGGGGCCAGCTACTGCGACGTACGCATCGGGCGCTACCTCAACCAGGCGGTGATCACCCGCGAGGCGCAGGTGCAGAACATCACCAACCGCGAATCGTCGGGCATCGGCATCCGGGTGATCGTCAACGGCGCCTGGGGGTTTGCCGCCACGCACCAGCAGACGCCGGCCGCGGTGAAGGCCGCGGTGGAACAGGCGGCGGCCATCGCCCGGGCCAACGCCAGCGTCCAGACCCGTCCGGTGCAGCTGGCACCCGTGCAGGGCGTGGGCGAGGTGAGCTGGAAGACGCCGCTGCGCAAGAACGCGATGGCCGTGCCGATCCAGGACAAGGTGGACCTGCTGCTGAGCCTGAACGCTGCCGCGCTCAATGCCGGCGCCAACTTCATCAACTCCACCCTGTTCCTGGTCAACGAACAGAAGTACTTCGCCTCCAGCGACGGCTCCTTCATCGACCAGGACGTGCACCGCATCTGGCTGCCATTCACCGCGACCGCGATCGACAAGAGCAGCGGCAAGTTCCGCACGCGCGCCGGGCTGTCCTCGCCGATGGGCATGGGCTACGAATTCCTGGATGGCGACGCCAGCGGCAAGATCGCCCTGCCCGGCGGCATCACCGCCTACCGTGATTCCTACGACCCGGTGGAAGATGCCATCGCCGCGGCGCGGCATGCGCGCGAGAAGCTCAAGGCCCCGTCGGTCAAGCCGGGCAAGTACGACCTGGTGCTGGACCCGTCCAACCTGTTCCTGACCATCCACGAGAACGTCGGCCACCCGCTGGAGCTGGACCGCGTGCTGGGCTACGAGGCCAACTACGCCGGCACCAGCTTTGCCACCCTGGACAAGCGCGATGCCGGCTACCGCTGGGGCAGCGAGCGGGTCAACTTCTTCGCCGACAAGACCGCCCCCGGCAGCCTGGGTGCGGTGGGCTACGACGATGAAGGGGTCAAGACCAGGCGCTGGGATCTGGTCAAGGACGGCATCCTGGTGAACTACCAGGCCACCCGCGACGAAGTGCACATCCTCGGCGAAACCGAATCGCACGGCTGCAGCTACGCCGATTCCTGGTCCAGCGTGCAGTTCCAGCGCATGGCCAACGTCTCGCTGGCCCCGGGCAGGACCCCGCTGAGCGTGGCCGACATGATCAAGGACGTGGAGAACGGCATCTACATCCACGGCCGCGGCTCGTACTCCATCGACCAGCAGCGCTTCAACGCGCAGTTCGGCGGCCAGCTGTACTACCAGATCAAGAACGGCCAGATCACCGGCATGGTCGAAGACGCGGCCTACCAGATCCGCACGCCGGAATTCTGGAATGCCTGCAGCGCCATCTGCGACGAACGTGATTTCCGCTTCGGCGGCTCGTTCTTCGATGGCAAGGGCCAGCCCGGCCAGGTCTCGGCGGTGTCGCATGGCTCGTCGACCACGCGCTTTGATGGCATCAACATCATCAACACCGCGCGCAGCCTGGGATGAGCATGCCCTGCCCACCGTGCGTTCCGTCATTTGACGCCCCCTTCCGATGGCCGCAAGAATCGGGGCCACCGCCCCGGCGGTCGCTGTGATGTCGCCGTTTCCCTGCCACCCCCACACCGACGTGGAGAGCTGCCTTGCAAAGACGTGACTTCCTCGCCCTCACCGGGCTTACCGCTGGCGGACTGATCGTGCCGTCATTCTTCGGCAAGGTGATCGCCGCCGAGCAGCTGCACAGCACGCTGGACCTGGGGCTGAAGAAGCGCCTGGCCGACGCTGCGCTGGCCGCTGCCCGCCAGGCCGGCGCCACCTACTGCGACGTCCGCATCGGGCGCTACCTGCGCCAGTTCGTGATCACCCGCGAAGACAAGGTGCAGAACGTGGTCAACACCGAATCCACCGGTGTGGGCATCCGCGTGATCGTCAACGGCGCCTGGGGCTTTGCCGCCACCAACCAGCTGGGCACCGCCGACGTGGCGCGCGCCGCGCAGCAGGCGGCCGCCATCGCCAAGGCCAATGCGGGTGTGCAGACTGCGCCGGTACAGCTGGCCGCCACGCCCGGTGTGGGGGAAGTGAGCTGGAAGACCCCCATCCGCAAGAATGCGATGGACGTGCCGATCAAGGAGAAGGTGGACCTGCTGCTGGACGTCAATGCCGCGGCAATGGCCGCCGGCGCCAGCTTCGTCAACTCGATGCTGTTCCTGGTGAACGAACAGAAGTACTTCGCCTCCACCGATGGCTCGTACATCGACCAGGACGTGCACCGCATCTGGACCCCGATGACCATCACCGCCATCGACAAGGCCAGCGGCAAGTTCCGCACCCGCGAGGGTCTGTCCGCGCCGATGGGCATGGGCTACGAATACCTCGATGGCGCCGCCGCCGGCAAGGTGCTCACCCCCAACGGGGTGGTCAACTACAGCTCCTCCTACGACATGAAGGAAGACGCCATCGCGGCGGCCAGGCAGGCGCAGGAGAAGCTGAAGGCGCCGTCGGTGAAGCCGGGCAAATACGACCTGGTGCTGGACCCGTCGCACACCTGGCTGACCATCCATGAGTCGGTAGGCCATCCGCTGGAACTGGACCGCGTGCTTGGCTAC
The DNA here is from genome assembly GCF_009832905.1 of Stenotrophomonas sp. 364. Taxonomy (NCBI): domain Bacteria; kingdom Pseudomonadati; phylum Pseudomonadota; class Gammaproteobacteria; order Lysobacterales; family Lysobacteraceae; genus Stenotrophomonas; species Stenotrophomonas sp. 364. Next base: position 4,541,484 of record NZ_CP047135.1, on the reverse strand, counting down.
GAAGCCAACTACGCCGGCACCAGCTTCGCCACCCTGGACAAGCGCGAACAGCACTTCCAGTACGGCAGCGACAAGGTCAACATCTTCGCCGACAAGACCCAGCCGGGCAGCCTCGGCGCGGTGGCCTACGACGACGAAGGCGTCAAGACCAAGCGCTGGGATCTGATCAGCGACGGCAAGCTGGTGGACTACCAGACCATCCGCGACCAGGCCCACATTCTGGGCAAGACCGCCTCGGACGGCTGCTGCTATGCCGACTCCTGGTCCAGCGTGCAGTTCCAGCGCATGGCCAACGTGTCGATGGCGCCGGGCAAGACGCCGCTGAGCGTGGCCGACCTGGTCAAGGACGTGGAAAACGGCATCTACATCATCGGTGACGGCTCCTTCTCCATCGATCAGCAGCGCTACAACGCGCAGTTCGGTGGCCAGCTGTTCTACGAGATCAAGAACGGCAAGATCACCCGCATGCTTGAAGACGTGGCCTACCAGATCCGCACGCCGGAATTCTGGAACGCCTGCAGCGCCGTGGCCGACGAACGCGACTACCGCCTGGGCGGTTCGTTCTTCGACGGCAAGGGCCAGCCGGGCCAGGTCTCGGCGGTCTCGCACGGGTCGTCCACCGCGCGCTTCAACGGCATCAACGTCATCAACACCGCGCGCAGCCTCGGCTGACCGGTCAGGAGCCTACGAATCATGAGTATCTTCACCGAAGCACAAGCCAAGGCCATCCTCGACAAGGTCATCGCGCTGTCCAAGGCCGATGAATGCACCGCCGTGCTGGCCGGCTCGATCAACGGCAACATCCGTTTCGCGCTGAACAACGTGTCCACCAGCGGCATCGTGGACAACACCGAACTGGCCGTCACCGTTGCCTTTGGCAAGCGCGTGGGCACCGCCTCGATCAACGAGTTCGACGATGCCGCGCTGGAACGCGTGGTGCGCCGCGCCGAAGACCTGGCCCGCCTGGCCCCGGAAAATCCGGAGTTCATGCCGGCCATCGGCAAGCAGACCTACACCCCCAGCCCCACCTTCAGCGCGTCCACCGCCGCCATCGACCCGGCGTTCCGCGCCAAGGTCGCCGCCGACTCGATCGCCCCGTGCCGTGGCAAGGGCCTGATCGCCGCCGGCTTCCTGGAAGACGGCCAGGGCTTCTACGCCACCGCCAACAGCAACGGCAACTTCGGCTACCAGCGCAGCACCAACTTCGATTACACCTGCACCGTGCGCACCGAAGATGGCCGCGGTTCGGGCTGGGTCGGTCGCAACCTCAAGGATGCGGCCGACTTCAAGGCCGACCAGGACATCCAGATCGCGATGCGCAAGGCGACCGAATCGCAGGAAGCCAAGGCGCTGGAACCGGGCAAGTACACGGTGATCCTGGAGCCGGCCGCTGCCGCCGGCCTGATCAGCTTCATGATGAACTTCTTCAGCGCGCGCTCGGCCGATGAAGGCCGCAGCTTCCTGTCCAAGAAGGGCGGCGGCAACAAGCTGGGCGAGCAGGTCTACGACCCGCGTGTGAACATGCATGCCGACCCGTGGCACCCCGAAGCCCCGGTGCTGCCGTGGGATGGCGAAGGCATGCCGCGCGGCAAGCTGCCGATCATCGAGAACGGCAAGGTCGCCAACCTGGAATACACCCGGTTCTGGGCGCAGAAGCAGGGCAAGACCGCCAATGCCACCCCGGGCAACCTGCTGATGAGCGGCGGCGAAAAGAGCACCGCCGATCTGGTGCGCGGTACCCAGAAGGGCATCCTGGTCACCCGCACCTGGTACATCCGCATGGTCGATCCGCAGACCGTGCTGCTGACCGGCCTGACCCGCGACGGCACCTTCTACATCGAGAACGGCCAGATCAAGTACCCGGTGAAGAATTTCCGCTTCAACGAATCGCCGGTGATCATGCTCAACAACATCGAAGAGCTGGGCAAGCCGGTGCGCGTGGCCGGTGACGAGTCGAACTTCGTGATGATGATTCCGCCGATGAAGCTGCGCGATTTCACCTTCACCTCGTTGTCCGACGCGGTCTGATGCACGGATGAACCGCGCGCAGTTCCTGCGCCTGCTGCTGGGCAGCGCCGCATTCGCGGCGTTGCCCTCACCGGCGCGCCCCCAGGCCGGACGCTACGACTTCTGGTTCACCCGCCTCAAGTACGACTCCGGCGACTGGGACGTGGATGCGCGCATGCCGTCCAACGTGATCACCTCGCTGATCGACTACACCTCACTGCGCGTGGACCCGACCGAGCATGTCATCGCCTTGTCCGATCCGCGCATGCTGGAAGCGCCGTTCTGCTACCTGGCCGGGCACAAGCTGGTGGAGTTCAACGCCGCAGAGCGGCAGAACTTCGTGCGCTATGTACGCAACGGGGGTTTCGTGTTCGTGGATGACTGCAACCACGACATCGACGGGCTGTTTGCGAAATCGTTCGAGGCGCAGATGGCCAGGCTGTTCGGCCCCAAGGCGCTGAGCAGACTGCCCAACAACCACGCGCTGTACCGCAGCTTCTTCCGCTTCCCCGACGGGCCACCCGCCACCGGCTTCGAGCTCAATGGCTGGGGCGATGACCTGGTGCATGACTACCTCAAGGGCATCGAGGTGGATGGCCGGCTGGGCCTGCTCTACAGCAACAAGGATTACGGCTGCGAGTGGGACTACGACTGGCGCAACAAGCGATTCCTGGCCGAAGACAACACCCGTTTCGCGGTCAACATCGTGATGTACGCGTTGAACAACTAGCTTTCTTCCTGATTCTCCAGCCACGCATGGCGTGGCTCTCCGCCGATTGATGCGAGCGCCTTATGACCACCGACCGCCTGGATGACCTTCTCCCCAAACTGCAGCACCTGCGCACCGCGCTGGGCCAGGCCGTGGTGGGCCAGCACGCGGTGGTGGAGCAGCTGCTGATCGGCCTGCTGGCCGGCGGCCATTGCCTGCTTGAAGGTGCGCCCGGGCTGGGCAAGACCCTGCTGGTGCGCTCGCTGGGCCAGGCGCTGGAACTGCAGTTCCGGCGGGTGCAGTTCACCCCGGACCTGATGCCCAGCGACATTCTGGGCACCGAGCTGCTGGAGGAAGACCACGGCACCGGCCACCGCATCTTCCGCTTCCAGAAAGGCCCCATCTTCACCCACCTGCTGCTGGCCGACGAGCTCAACCGCACCCCGCCCAAGACCCAGGCCGCGCTGCTGGAAGCCATGCAGGAACGCACGGTCAGCTACGCCGGTACCACCTACACCCTGCCTGCCCCGTTCTTCGTGCTGGCCACGCAGAACCCGATCGAGCAGGCCGGCACCTACCCGCTGCCCGAGGCCCAGCTGGACCGCTTCCTGCTGCACGTGCGCGTGGATTACCCCACCGAACAGGAAGAGCGCGACATCCTGCTGCAGACCACCGGCAGCGCGACGGGCAGCGTGTCCAAGGTGATGGACGCCGACGACGTGCTGGCCCTGCAGGCCGCCGTGCGCCAGGTGCATGTCAGCGATGACGTGCTCACCTGGATCACCCGGCTGGTGCGCGCCAGCCGTCCGGGCACCGCCGCGCCGGAGGCGATCAACCAGTGGATCAAGTGGGGCGCCGGCCCGCGTGCCGGGCAGTCGCTGGTGCTGGCCGCCAAGGCGCGCGCCCTGCTGCAGGGCCGCTTCGCCGCCACACGCGAGGATGTGCAGGCGCTGGTGCCCCCGGTGATGCGTCATCGCCTGCTGTTGTCCTTCGCCGCCGAGGCCGAGCAGAAGAGTGCCGACGATGTGATCGCCGCGCTGCTGCAGGCCGTGCCGTTCCCCGCCTGAGCCCGCCGTGACGCTGCACGCCCCCATCGCCATTCCCGCCGACGTGCGCAGCCGCCTGAAGGCGCTGCGCCTGTTGCCGCGGCGTGCGCGGGGCGCGCACGGCATCGGCCAGCATGCCAGCCGCAGCCGCGGTGCCGGGCTGGAGTTCGCGCAGTACCGCGCCTATGAGCCGGGTGACGAACTGCGCCAGATCGACTGGAAGCTGTACGCCCGCTCGGACCGCTTCTTCGTGCGCGAGTCCGAACGCGAGAGCCCGATCACCAGCTGGGTGCTGGTGGACGCCAGCGCCTCGGCGGCCCAGTACGACCGTGCCCGCCCGGACTGGTCGCGCCTGGACCACGCCTGCGCCACGGCCGCCTGCCTGGTCGAACTGGCCCTGCAGCAGGGCGACCGCTTCGGCGTGATCGCCGTCAATGGCGAGGGCGTGCATTTGGTACCGGCCGGGAGCGGCCCACGCCAGCGCGACCGTGTGCACCTGCTGCTGCGCCAGCTGCGCGCGCGCGGCGGCTGGCCGTCCATGGACATGCTGCGCCCGGTATGGGAGCGCGTGCAGCCCGGCGACCTGCTGGTGGCCCTTGGCGATGGCTTCGACGCGGCCGGCACCGTGCTGCTGGAACGCCTGGCGGCCGCGCGTCGCGAGGTGCTGCAGGTGCAGCTGCTGAGCGCCGACGAGCGCGACTTTCCGTTCACCGACGGCCATCGCTTCCGCGATCCGGAAACCGGCGACGAACTGCTGGGCGACGGGCGTGCCATCCGTGCCGATTACCTGGCCCGCTTCGCGCAGGCCCAGCGCGAACTGCAGGCGCGCCTGCATGCCAGCGGCATCGCCCATGCGGTGGGCTACCTTGACCAACCGCTGGATGCACCGCTGCGCCCGCTGTTCGGCGCGGGCGGCGGCGCATGAGCCTTGCGCTGCTGTTCCCGCTGGGCCTGCTGGCGCTGGCCGCGTGGCTGGTGCCGCTGCTGGTCCACCTGGCGCGCCGCCATCAGTACGCACCGCTGGATTTCGCCGCGCTGCGCTGGCTGCGCGCCAAGGTACGGCCGCGCCAACGCGTGCGTTTCGACGAGTGGCCGCTGCTGCTGGTGCGGCTGGCACTGCTGGCCGCCCTGGCGCTGCTGTTGGCGCGCCCGGTACTGCAGGGCAGCGCTGCCGATACGCATCCGGTGGTTGTCGTGGCCCCCGGGCTGGACGTTAGCGCGCAGCAGGCACGGCAGCCGAACGCGGACTGGCGCTGGCTGGCGCCGGGCTTCCCGCCGCTGGATCGGCCCGCCCCCACCGGCGCGCAGCCGCTGGCGAGCCTGCTGCGCGAGCTGGATCAGCAGCTGCCGGCCGGTGCGCCGCTGACCGTCTACGTGCCCGACCCGATGCCGGGCGCGGACGCCGAACGCCCGCGGCTGTCGCGCAACGTGCGGTGGCAACCGCTGGCGGTGGCGCCACCGACCGCAGCCCGGCCCCCGACGAGCGCGCCGCGCCTGCACCTGGGCGTCGATGCCGATGCACAGGCGCAGCGCGTGTTCAGTGCGGTGCAGCGCGCCTGGAACGCAACGCCGCTCGCACCGGCCACCGCAGCGGTACCCGGCACCGGCGACATCGGCGTGTGGCCGTCCACCACCCCGCTGCCGCCGGCATGGCAGGCCTGGCTGGAGCGCGGTGGCACGCTGCTGGGCACGCCATCGGTACCGCACGACGCCACCGGTGCGGTGGTGCTGCGCGACGCACAGGGCGACCCAGTCCTCAGCGAGTACCGGGTCGGCCGCGGGCGTCTGCTGCGCTTCCACGCAGCGGTATCGCCCGCGGCGTCGCCAGGCCTGCGCGACCCGGACTTCCCCCGGCAGCTGCTTCACCTGGTGCGCCCCGTTGCCGCGCCGCAGTGGGTTGCCGCCAGCGCGCACGCACCCGTGCGCGGTGCCCGCGCGCCCACGCCGCAACCACGCGACCTCGCGCCGTGGCTGCTCGGATTGATCGTGCTGCTGTTCGCCCTTGAACGCTGGCTGGCCACGTCGCCCCGGCGCGGGGGGACGGCATGATCGCCGCCCTGCTGCAGCGCTGGCGGCAGGCCCGCCGACGCCGGTGGTGGTCAACGCTGCTGCTGGCGTTGCCGCTCGCGTTGGGCGCCACGGCCGTGGCGTTGCGCCTGGGCGGATTCGATATCGCCACGGGGGTGTTGCTGGTGGCGTTGCTGGCCGGTGCCGCGCTGGCCACGTGGCGCAGCCGACAGCTGGACCGACGCTGGCTGGTCCGCCAGCTCGACCGCCACGCCGCGCTGCAGGACAGTGCCGACCTGCTGTTCGCGGCCGACGATGCGCTCAACCCCCTGCAGCACCGCCAGCGCGCGCGTGTGCACGCCGCGTTGCAGACACAGACGCCCGACCTGCGCGCGGCGTGGTCGCGCCGCGCCTTGCTGGTGGCCTGGCTGGGTGCACTGGTGGTGATCGCGCTGGCACTGGGATGGCCGCGCAGCAGCGGCGGCACGGCGCTGCCAGCCCTGGCCACCACGCCGCGTGCCACGCCCGCACACCCGCCCCGCCTGCAATCCAGCCGGCTGGCAATCAACGCCCCGGCCTACACCGGGCAGCCAGCGCGCGTGCAGAGCACACTGGATGCAAAGGTCGCGCAGGGCAGCGCGCTGCAGTGGTCGCTGCGCTTCAGCGCGCAGCCCAGCGAGGCCGTGCTGCAGTTCCACGATGGCCGCCGTGTCGCCCTGCGTCGCGAGGACGACAGCTGGACCGGCACATGGACCGCCGACCGCCCCGCGCTGTACCGCGTGGTCACCGTACCGGCGCTGGCAGCGCCACGCCTGTACCGCCTGGATGTGCTGCCCGACCAGCCGCCGCGCGTGCGCGTGCTCGCCCCGGACCGCACGCTGGTGCTGGGCACGCCCGGGCAACGGCAGTGGACGCTGCAGTTCGAGGCCAGCGACGACCACGGCGTGTCCGCCGATGCCCAGCTGAAGATCACCCTGGCCCAGGGCAGCGGCGAGAACATCACCTTCCGCGAACACACCCTCAGCCTGGTCGGCAGCGGCACGCCCACGCTGCGCCGCTTCGCGCGCACGCTGGATCTGGCCGCGCTGGGGGCCGAGCCCGGCAACGACGTGATCGCCCAACTGCAGGTGCGTGACTACCGTGCGCCCACGCCACAGACCGCACAGAGCACCAGCGTGATCCTGCGCCTGCCCAGCGTGGAGCAGGTGCAGGGCGCGGAACTGGAGGGCATGGTCAAGAAGACGTTGCCCGCCTACTTCCGCAGCCAGCGCCAGATCATCATCGACGCCGAGGCGCTGATCAAACTGCGTCGCCAGCTGCCTGCCGAAGAATTCATCAAGCGCGCCGATGCCATCGGCGTGGACCAGCGCATCCTGCGCCTGCGCTACGGCCAGTTCCTGGGCGAGGAAAGCGAAGGCGGCGCCAAGCCCCCGCCGACCAGCGACGCCCTGCCCACCAGCGACACCCCACCGGCCGATGCGCACGACGACACCGATGCGCACGCCCATGCGCCGGCCGAAACAAGCGACCCCGCACACGCCGACCATGACGGTCATGACCATGCAGGCGCCACGCCGGAGGCACCGCCGGTGTTCGGCAGCGCCACCGACGTGCTGTCCGAGTACGGCCACACCCACGACCACGCCGAGGCGGCCACGCTGCTCGACCCGCAGACCCGCGCCACGCTGAAAGCCGCACTGGACCAGATGTGGTCGTCCGAAGGCGAACTGCGCCAGGGCCGGCCCGAGGCTGCGCTGCCGTACGCCAACAAGGCCCTGGCCTTCATCAAGCAGGTGCAGCAGGCCGAGCGCATCTATCTGGCGCGGGTAGGTCCGGAACTGCCGCCCATCGATGAAAGCCGTCGGCTCAGCGGCGACCGCACGGACCTGGCCAGCCGCACCCTGCCCATCGCCGCGGTGCCCGCGCCGGAGCCAGCCATCGTGAGCGCCTGGCAACAGCTTGCCGACCCGGCCAGCACGCCCGACCTGGATGCCATCGCGCAGTGGCTGCAGCGCAACGACCGCCGCCTGCCCGATCCGCTCAGCCTGGCCGCGGCCATCGAAGAGCTGCGGGTCGCGCCGGACTGTGGCGCGTGCCGTGCGGTACTGCGCGCGCGTCTGTGGCGGGCGTTGTCGCGGCCCACGCCACAGGTGTCGCGGCGCACGCCGCCCGATCGCATGGGCCAGGCCTACCTGGATGCGCTGGAGGCCTCGCGATGAATGACGCCGCCTGGATCGCGTCGGCACTGCTGGCCATCGTGCTGGTCGGCAGCGTTCGCACGCTGCTGCAGCAGCGTCGCAGCGACACACGCACTACCGCGCGTATCCTCGCGCTGTTGGTGCTGCAGCTATGCGCGACCGCGCTGCTGTACTTCACCCTGTTGCCGCCACCGGTGCACATCGCCGCCGAGCGCCTGACCATCCTCACCGGCCACGCGGCCGCCACATCGAACGCGGCTGCCGACGCCAGCGTGATTGCACTGCCGGAAGCGCCGTCGCGCAGCGACGCCCGCGTCGCGCCCGACCTGGCCACGGCATTGCGCCAGCACCCCGGCACGCAGGCGCTGGTACTGCAGGGCGATGGGCTGGCGGCGCGTGACCGCGACATCGCGCTGCCCCGGCAGGTCACGCTGCAGCCTGCCGCCGCGCCCCGCGGCTGGGTCGCTCTGCAACCACCGGCCAGCACCGTCCCCGGCGCACTGTTCACGGTGCGGGCGCGGGCCCAGGGCGTGACCGGTGCGCGCGCCGAACTGCTTGATCCGGCCGGCATCGTCGTGGACCGCGCCGCGCCCGGCCGCGATGGCAGCGTCGCGCTGGACGGCGTTGCCCGTGCCAGCGGCCGCAGTGAGTTCAGCCTGCGCCTGCTCGACGCCGACAGCCACGTCGTGGATACCGTGCCCGTGCCGTTGCAGACCGACGACGCCCCCGTCGTGCGGGTACTGGTGCTGGCCGGCGCCCCCACGCCGGAGCTGAAATACCTGCGCCGATGGGCAACCGATACCGGCCTGGAGCTGCATGCCCAGGCCAGCGCGGGCGCCGGGGTGATACTCGGCGACGCACCCGTGGCCCTGACCGCCGCGCGTCTGGCCGCCACCGATGTGCTGATCCTCGATGAGCGCAGCGTGGCCGCGCTTGGACCGCCCCAGCGCACGGCCGTGCAGCAGGCACTGCGCGATGGCCTCGGCGTACTGGTGCGCAGCAGCGGCCCGCTTACGGATGGCACGCGGCAGACACTGCGTAGCTGGGGCCTGGCGACGAACGGCGGCAACCAGAGCCTGCCGCTGCGCCTGGCCGCCGATCCGGATCCTGCGCTGCTGCAGGCGCGGCGTGGGCCGCAGCGTGCTGCCAGCACACCCACCGCCGCCATCGACGAAGCGGACAGCACCTCGCACAACGCCCCGTTGCCTGCGCTGGAGCAGTTCAACCTGCGTGCCCTGGATGCCACGCCGCTGCTGCACGATGCCAGCGGTGCCGCGCTGGGCGGCTGGCGCGATGTAGGCCGTGGTCGCCTCGCGCTGCTGCCCCTTACCGACAGCTACCGCCTGGTGCTGGCCGGCCGCGACGATCGTCATGCCGAGCTGTGGAGCAGCGTGGTGGCCACCCTGGCGCGTCCGCTGGCAACCGCCGCATCGGTGCGCCTGGGCAGTGCCACGGCATGGGCAGGCGAACGCATCGCGCTGTGCGCGCTGGCCGACGGCACTACCGTACGCAGCCCGCAGGGCGCCACGGTGGCGCTGCACATCGATCCGGCCACCACCGGCGACCGCTGTGCCGGCTACTGGCCGCAGCAGGCAGGCTGGCACCAGGTGCAGATGGGCACGCGCACCCAGGCCTTCTACGTGTTCGACCCGGCGCGCGCGCAGGCCATGCACCGCCAACAGACCCGCGACGCCACCGCGCTGCGGCTGGGCACTGACATCGCCGCATCGACCGGCGCGGTCGTTCCCGTGCCCGGCCCGCGCTGGCCGTGGCTGCTTGGCTTCCTCGTGGTGGCCGGCCTGCTGTGGTGGTTGGAGCGTTGGCGCCCGCGCCCGCGCGGCACACCGTAACCCGGCACGCTGCCCGCACAGCCACCAGTCATCACAACGTGCGCTCCGTTTGTGTACGCCATGACTGCCGCGTGCAAACTACCTGCGCACTGCACACCAAGGACAGGTCACGCATACGCTGGACGCGGACATGCAGACCCGCCCGGCACCCGGGCTGGCCACCTGACACACGTGGTTTTCGTGTACTCGCCCGGCTGGCCACCCTCGCGCCGGGCCCTGTCCGGCGTTACCGCTGCGGGCGGGTACGCCGGTACACACCGTTGAAACGCACGTTCATGCCACCGCATTCGCTGTTGTCGGCCACGATCAGGTAGTCGCCCAGCAGGTGGGCGCGCAGCGTGCAGGTGGCGTCGTGGAACACCACCGTGTTCCCCGTCGGCGCCGCCAGCGCCTCCACCTGGCCCATGTTCGGCCCGTACGGGCGCACTTCCGGGTCGGGATTGGCTGATGGCCAGTAGGCATCGCCCTCCACGTGCAACTGGCCACCCCGCACGCCGATGACCAGCTGGTCATCGCCATCGCGCCAGTCGCCGATCCAAGCCTGCAGCGTCGGCGGTGGCAGCGGCTGCGGCTGCAGCCGCGAGCTGGCGACCCAGCCGGCACTGCCGCCCACCTTGTTGGGGAAGAACGCACAGCGGTACCCGCTCTTGTCGCGCCCGGTGATCAGCGTATCGCCGGGCACCACGTAGCTGCGCTGGCGACACGCCGGTTCGCCGCGCGCCGGGCAGCCCTCCGTGTCGCTCAACAGGTACAGACGCGATGCACCCACCACCTTGGCCAGCGCGAAGCCGCGTTGTTCCGAGGGAAAGCCGCCGTTGCGGCAGCTGCCGTCGTCGGCGCTGCCGCTGGCCATGGCCGTGACGGGAAGCAGTGCGGCAAACAGGAACACAGAGCGCAGGGACATGGCGGTAAGCGGGCGTGGTGGGGCGACAGGATAGCCGGTCACTTCTGCGGCGGTGCCACGCAGCCCTGCTGCGGATCGCAGAACTGCAGCGCGCGCAGTTGCTGCTGTTCGGTCAGCTGCGGCGGCGGGCGGGCGATGGCCGACTGGATCTGGTCCGGTGCGCCGGTGATCTTGTTGATGCCCTGCGCGGTTTTGACGATGCCGTAGACAATCCCCATCATCACGTAGCCGCCACTCATGCCCACCTGCTCGGGACTGGGCGGTTCGCGCCAGGAGCGACTGAAGCGGTTGTTTTCGGCCTGCACCGGGCTCTTGAACCGGTACAGATCCAGCGGCACGTCTTCATCGGGTTTGATGGCGCGTACTTCGCCCAGCGTGGTCACGTCGCCCGCGGCCGCAGACGGCGCCACGGGCGGTTCCGGGGCCGGCTCGGGTACCGGGGGCTGCTGGGCCTGTGCCCGGGCGGCCAGCATCATGCCGGCCAATACGGCTGCTTGATATCCCACACGTGCCACAGCTGTCCATCCTGGTCCGTTGCGTACGGCGCCAAGGATACGGGTGCCGCCTTCAGATTTCGTTGGGCGGCCACCGCACTGAATGATTCACCCGCGGGTCCGGCGTGTCTCAAACATTGAGACGCCGCTGTGGTTCCATGGCGTCCTTTGCAGACCGTTGTTCCCATGGCCTACGAACTCGCCAAGCGCACCGAAGATGCCGAGCGCCGCCTGTCCACCACCGACGGGCTGCCCTCGCGCAACGGCGCGCTGCTCACCGCGCGCCTGCAGCAGCGCTACGCCGACCGCATCACCGGCAGCTTCACCATTCCCGGCCGCGAAGGGCGCTATGCGCCGATCCCGGCCGACGTGCCGACCGCGCTCACCGCCGCCCTGAAGGCGCGCGGCATCGAGCAGCTGTACAGCCACCAGGCCGAGGCCTGGGATGCCACCCAGCGCGGCGAGCACGTGGCCATCGTCACCCCCACCGCCAGCGGCAAGTCGCTGTGCTACACCCTGCCGGTGGTGAGTGCGGCCATGCAGGGCAAGGCCAAGGCGCTGTACCTGTTCCCGACCAAGGCGCTGGCACAGGACCAGGTGGCCGAGCTGCTGGAACTCAACCGCGCCGGCGATCTGGGGGTGAAGGCCTTCACCTTCGACGGCGATACGCCCGGCGACGCGCGCCAGGCGATCCGCCTGCATGGCGACATCGTGGTGTCCAACCCGGACATGCTGCACCAGGCGATCCTGCCCCATCACACCAAGTGGGCGCAGTTCTTCGAGAACCTGCGCTATGTGGTCATCGATGAAGTGCACACCTACCGCGGCGTGTTCGGCAGCCATGTCACCAACGTGCTGCGCCGGCTCAAGCGCATCTGCGCGTTCTATGGCGTGGAGCCGCAGTTCATCCTGTGCTCGGCCACCATCGGCAACCCACAGGCGCATGCGCAGGCGCTGATCGAAGCGCCGGTCACCGCCATCACCGAGTCCGGCGCGCCCAGCGGGCCCAAGCACGTGCTGCTGTGGAACCCGCCGGTGGTCAACGCCGACCTGGGCCTGCGTGCCTCGGCGCGTTCGCAGAGCAACCGCATCGCCCGCATCGCGATCAAGTCCGGGCTGAAGACGCTGATCTTCGCGCAGAGCCGGTTGATGGTTGAAGTGCTCACCAAGTATCTCAAGGACATTTTCGACCACGACCCGCGCAAGCCCGCGCGCATCCGCGCCTACCGCGGCGGCTACCTGCCCACCGAGCGCCGCGAGACCGAGCGCGCCATGCGGGCCGGGCTGATCGACGGCATCGTCAGCACCTCGGCGCTGGAGCTGGGCGTGGATATCGGCAGCCTGGACGTGGTGGTGCTCAACGGCTACCCCGGCAGCGTGGCCGCCACCTGGCAGCGCTTCGGCCGTGCCGGGCGCCGCCAGCAGCCCGCGCTGGGCGTAATGGTGGCCAGCTCGCAGCCGCTGGACCAGTACGTGGTGCGGCATCCGGATTTCTTCGCCGATGCCTCCCCCGAACACGCGCGCATTGCCCCGGACCAGCCACTGATCCTGTTCGACCACATCCGCTGCGCCGCCTTCGAACTGCCGTTCCTGGCCGGCGACCCGTTCGGGCCTATCGACCCGCTGGTGTTCCTGGAAGCGCTGGCCGAAACCGAGGTGATCCACCGCGAAGGCGACCGCTGGGAGTGGATCGCCGACAGCTACCCGGCCAACGCGGTGAGCCTGCGTTCGGTGGCCGACGGCAACTTCGTGGTGGTGGACCGCAGCGACGGCAAGCAGCAGATCATCGCCGAGGTGGATTACTCGGCCGCCGCACTCACCCTGTACGAAGGCGCCATCCACATGGTGCAGTCCACGCCGTACCAGGTGGAGCGGCTGGATTGGGACGGCCGCAAAGCCTACGTCACCCGCACCCACGTGGACTACTACACCGACAGCATCGACTTCACCAAGCTCAAGGTGCTGGACCGTTTCGACGGCTGTCTGGCCGGGCAAGGCGACGCCCACCACGGTGAAGTGCATGTGGTGCGGCGCGTGGCCGGCTACAAGAAGATCCGCTATTACACCCACGAAAACATCGGCTACGGCCCGGTCAACCTGCCCGACCAGGAACTGCACACCACCGCGGTGTGGTGGCAGCTGCCGCAGGCATTGCTGCTGACCGCGTTCGAGAGCAAGCAGGAAGCGCTGGATGGTTTCCTGGGCGCGGCATATGCGCTGCACATTGTGGCCACCGTGGCGGTGATGGCCGACGCGCGCGACCTGCAGAAGGCGGTGGGCAACGGCGACGGTGCGTGGTTCGCGGTGGCCGACCAGAGCGGCCGTGGCCAGCTGCGCGGCGCCGAGTTCGACGCCAGCGCGATCGAACTGCAGCAGCAGTTCGTACCCACCGTGTACCTGTACGACAACTTCCCCGGTGGCGTAGGCCTGAGCGAGCCGTTGTGGCTGCGCCAGGCCGAACTGCTGCAGCGCGCGCGCGAGCTGGTGCAGCGCTGCGACTGCAAGGCCGGCTGCCCGGCCTGCGTGGGCCCGGTGCTGGCCGGGCAGGAAGACGATGCCACCACGCCCCGGGCGCTGGCGATGAAGGTACTGGACCTGTTCGATGCGCAGGCGCTGCCAGCCACGGAGGCAGACCCCGCGTATGCCGAGGTGGTGCCGCAGTGAGCCTGAGCCTGGACAAGCTGCGCCTGCTGCGCCGGCAGGCCGGTGACGCTACCCCCGCGCCTGCGGGGGAGCGGATGAAGGCGACCGAGGGTGCGCCGCGCGCCGCTGACACGGGCATGGCCGCCCCCAGCGAAACGGCGTGTGCCGACCGTCGGCCGACACACGCCGCCGTGCTCCCCGCTGCCGCCAACGATGCGCGCGCACGGACTTCTGCGCCGGCCTCGGTGTTTGCCTGGGTCGAACAGGAGATCCGCCACAAGCCCACTGGTGCGGCCAGCAGCACACCGGCAGCGCCCGCACCGGCGCTGCGCACGCCCGACGTAGGCAGCCTGCACCGGCTGCTGGGCCTGCGCGGTCGCGGCAGCGCCGCCGCGCCCGGACCACGCACCAACGCGCAGGACCGCCATGTGCCCGGCGAGGAGATCGCGCCCGGGCTGTTCCTGATTGAATCGTTCCTGCCGCAGCCCATCCCCACCCAGCCGCTGTCGCTGGCATTTGCCAAGCGCGAAGGCGAACAGGTGCAGCCGCAGGACCTGATGTTCTTCGACACCGAAACCACCGGCCTGGCCGGCGGTACCGGCACCCGCGCCTTCATGATCGGGGCCGCCGATTGGCACGCCCATCCCGAGCAGGGCGACGGCCTGCGCATCCGCCAGCTGCTGATGACCACCATGGCCGCCGAGACCGCGATGCTGCGCGAGTTTGCCGGCTGGCTGCAGCCCAGCACCGTGTTCTCCAGCTACAACGGGCGCTGCTACGATGCGCCGCTGCTGAAGACCCGCTACCGGCTGGCCCGGCAGCGCTGCCCGATCACCCCGCTGGACCACGTGGACCTGCTGTTCCCCACCCGCCGCCGCTACCGCGGCACCTGGGAAAACTGCCGGCTGGCCACCATCGAACGGCAGCTGCTGCGGATCGTGCGCGAAGACGACCTGCCCGGTTCGGAAGCCCCGGCGGCATGGCTGAACTACCTGCGCGGCGGCAGTGCGGTGAACCTGCGCCGCGTGGCCGAGCACAACCACCAGGACGTGGTGACGCTGTCGCTGTTGATGCTGCGGCTGGTGGCCGAGGAACAGCGCGCGCGGGAAACACTGGCACTGCAGGGTGAATGAACGCAGCGGTGGGCTTTTGACGCGGTGTGAAGCACGCGCCCACCACACTGCCCCTACTGATCCCGGGAGGAGTACCGCATGCGCCTTGCCCTGTTGTTGACCCTAGGTTGTGCGTTGCCACTGGCCGCCTGCAGCCAGCCGCCGAAAACCAACGCCCCCACCTCCGAACCCATGGCCGCCGGCGCCGACAGTGCCGCCCGCTGCGATGCGGAGAAGTTGAACGGCCTGGTGGGCCAGACCGCCAGCGAGGCGGTACTCGCCAAGGCCGTCAAGGACAGCGGCGCCCGCCATGCGCGCGTGCTCAAGCCCGGCATGGCCATGACCATGGACTACCGCGAAGACCGCGTCAGCATTGAAGTGGACGAACAGAACAGGATCGTGCGCGCCAACTGCGGTTGATCGCCTGAGCCGATGAAGACGGCGGCCTGCGGTGCTACGCAGGCCGCCGTTTCCGTGCGGTCAGTCGCGCAGGCGCTCGGCCTTGCCGCTGGACAATGCCTGGTCGATCGCCGCGCGCACGTCACGTGCGGCGCGGGCCGACGCCATGCTCTGCTGCTGCGCCAGGCGCGCCTGCTCGCGGCCAAGTTCGGCCTGTTCACGGGCGACCCGGGCGATGCGCTGCGCATCCACGGCCTTGGCCGATGCGGTGCGCGCCTGACGCGCTGCCTGGTTGGCCTCGGCGGCCGCATCCAGGGTGGTCTGCCGCACGGCCGCGTGGCTTACCGCGTCAACATCCAGATGCGCCATGACGTCCGCGGTGACCTGCATGCTCAGTTTGGCCATCTGCTCGCCGATCTCCGATTGGCGATCGCCCAGTTCCGCCTGCGCGTCGCCCAGCGCGGCCACCTCGCTCTGGTTGCGCCCCAGCTGCCGCAGCACGGCCGGATCGCGGATCAGGTAGCGTGCCTGCCCACGCCGTACCCACAGCACCGGTTCGTCATCGCGGGCATCGCGCCGCGCCTGCTTGAGGTCGGCCAACGAGGCATTGACGAAGTTGTCGCCGTCGCCCATCAGCACGAAGGCCTGCGCCGGTTGCCGGGACAGCGTGAGCTGGCCGTGGGTGACCAGCGGCATGCCATCGTCCAGCGCCTGCGGTGAGGTCGGCGCGCGCGGGGCCTGCGGTGCCATCGGCGGTGCCGGCGGCGACGGCGGCGCAGGGGCCGCCATCGGTTCCGGGGCCGGAGACGGGACGGGCGCAGAGGGCGCAGGCGGCGGCGTGGCCGGGGCGCGAGGTGTAGCCGGCGGCGGCGGCGGGGGCGCAACCGCCGCCACCAGCCGCAGCGGCGCCACACCGACCAGCACGAACACCGCGGTGATCGCCAGCGCCGCCATGCGCGGGACCCGACGGGTCTGCTGCAGGCTCAACAGCCGACGCTTGAGGCTGCGGAAGTTCGGCGACGCACTGGCCACACCCACCGCCGGGCGCGGGGCCACGCCCAGCTGCACCAGCAACCGGCCGTAGTCGTGTCGGCAGTGGCCATGCCCGGCCACCACCGCACCATCGCAGGCCTCTTCGCGGGCCAGCGCGTATTCGCGGGCGGCCAGGTGCACCAGCGGATGGAAGAAGAACAGGTGCTGCGCCAACGCCGGCAGCAGGCCCCACCACAGATCGCGACGCTGCAGGTGCACCAGCTCATGGGTCAGCGCCATGTCCAGGTCATCGGCCGACATGGCCGGCAGTTCGCGCGCGGGCAACAGCAACACCGGGGCCCACGGTCCGATCAGCTGCGGCGAGCGGATCTGCGCGGAGATCTTCAAGGCGGGCGCGCGGCGCAGGCCGTGTGCTTCGGCCGCCAGCTGCAACGCGTCCTGCAGCGAGGCATCGGTGCACTCCACTGCATCGCGTACCAGCGCGCGGCTGTGGCGATAGCCACGCAGGCTGTGCAGCAGCATCACCAGCACGCCCGCCGCCCACATCGCCAGCAGCACGGCCGGCCACGACCACAGCACCGAGGCCGGCGCGGCCATCGCAACCGTATCGGCGGCCGCAGGTGCCACCGCAACGGCGGCATCCATGGCAGGCAGTGCGATCACCTGCGTGGTCTGCGCCGCGGGCGCGGGCAGCACGGCCAGTTCCAGCGGACTGCTCCAGACCAGGCCCAGTACCGCCTGCAGGGCCACCAGCCACCACAAACGCACCCGCGTGGACGGCGGCAGGCCCGGCAGCAGCCGGCACACGCCCCACACCAGGCCCACCAGCACCGCGCTCTGCACGCTGGTCCAGCCCAGCCGCACCAGCAGTTCCATCATCAGCGTCTCCATGGCTCAGCCCTCCCGCTTGCGTGACTGCAACTGCGCGACCAGCGCTTCCAGCTCGGCCAGTTCCTGGTCGCTGACCTCGGCCTTGTGCGACATGAAGGCCACGAACGGCGATACCGAGCCCTGCAGGGTCTTTTCCACGAAGCTGGCCACCGCGCCCTGCACCACGCTGTCCTGGCCGCTGGTGGCGGCATAGCGGTACACGCCCTGCACCTGCTTGCGCTGCAGGTAGGCCTTGCCGCGCAGGCGTTCCATCATGGTCAGCACGGTCGAGCGGGCCAGCCCGCGTTCTTCGCCAAACCCCGCCGCTACCTCGCCTACGGTGGCGCCGCCCTGTTCTGCTACGTACTGCAACAGGGCCAATTCCTGGTCCCCGATGGTTTTGCCGCGCATGACACACTCCGATGACTACACGTGTCGCCACGGTGCCAGTGACTACAACTGTCGTCAAGTGCCGGACGGCGCGTGCCGACGAACGGTCGCGTGCCCGCCGGTTAAACCTTTTCGCCCGCCGCCGCATCCAAACCTGCGAGCCCGGACTGTCCCCGCTCCACCGGCGCGCGGCGACCGGTGCATCTGCCCAAGGAAAGCTGCATGCGTTTCAGCGCCCTCCGCACCACCGTCCTGGTGGCCGCGCTCGTTGTGCCCTTGGCGGGTTTCGCCGCCCCCTCCACCGCCTGGGAGCCCGCCAACGCGCAGGCCCGGCGGTTCGTGCAGGACACGATGCAGGCCAGGCATATTCCCGGCCTGCAGATCGCGGTGGTCAAGGACGGCCAGCTGGTGTTGTCCGAGGCCTATGGCCTGGCCAACGTGGAGAACGGCGTAGCCGCCACGCGAAACACGCGGTTCCCGCTCAACTCGGCCACCAAGTCGTTTACCGGGGTCGCGATGGCGCAGCTGGCCCAGGCCGGGCGCGTGGATCTGCAGGCACCGGTGTCGCGCTACCTCGACGATCTGCCGCCGGCGTGGGGCAAGGTGCAGGTACGCCAGCTGCTCGACCACACCTCCGGCCTGCCGGACATCCTCGATGCGCAGGGGCTGCTGGGCGGCAGCACCGAACAGGCGGCGTGGACGCAGGTAACCGCCTTGCCGGTGGAGGCAGCGCCGGGCGAGCGTCACCGGTACAACCAGACCAACTACGTGCTGCTGGCGCGGATCATCGCCAGGCAGGCCGGCATGCCGTACCCGCAGTACATGGCCCGGCATCAGTTCGACGTGGTGGGCATGCCACGCACCACCTTCGGCGACAGTTACGACCTGGTGGGCGACGCGGCCACCATCTACAGCTGGTTCCCCCGCAAGACCGACGCCGCCGATGCACCGCAACGGCTGTCGCACTGGTTCTACGACCTGTCACCGGGTCTGTGGGCCGGTGCGGGCATGCTCACCACCGCCGACGAGGTGGGCCGCTGGATCATCGCGCTGTCGCAGGGGCAGCTGCTCAGGACCACGGGCGTGCGCCGCATGTGGACGCCCAAACGCCTGAACAACGGTGAGCCCGGCGCCTGGTCGGCCGGCTGGCCGATCATGGGTACCACACCCGACCTGCAGGTCGGTGGCATGGGCGGCGCACGCGCAGCGTTCATCGTGTATCCCGAGCGCCAGCTGGCGGTGGTCGTGTTGACCAACCTGGTCGGCGCCAACCCGCAGGACTTCATTACGCCGATCGCCGCGTTCTACGGCAGCGCGCCCAACCCTCGGGGCGCTGCGCGGTCCGGCGTGCCGACCACCGATGCCAGCCGACCATCGACGAAGCGCACGGCAACCCCCTAGCTCCGCGTCGGTGAGGTGACCAGCAGGCTCAGCGCCTGGTGCTGCCGTGTGCAGGCACTGCGCAGGCCCAGGAAGCGCACGCGCCAGCGTTGCAGCGCGGTCGCGCCGGACTCAGCCGCGCGGCCCGCCCATCACCGGCAGGATCACCCCGCTGATGTAGCTGGCGGTCACCGGCGAGGCAAGGAACACGTAGGCCGGGGACAACTCCTCCGGCTGCGCCGGGCGGCCCATGTCGCTGTCCTTGCCGAACTCGGCTACGTCGGCGGACTGTTTGTCGGCCGGGTTGAGCGGCGTCCAGACCGGTCCCGGTGCCACCGCGTTGACCCGGATCCCACGCGGCAGCAGCTGGCTGGCCAACGCCTTGGTGAAGGCATGGATGGCGCCCTTGGTAGCCGAATAGTCGATCAGGGCCTTGCTGCCGAACAACCCCGTTTCCGACCCGGTGTTGATGATGCAGTCGCCTTCCTTCAAATGCGGCAGCACCGCGCGGGCCATCTGGATGTAGCCGCCGATGTTGGTCTGCAGGGTCTCCTGCAGGTGCGCGTCTTCGAGGTCTTCCAGGCGCTCGCAATGCAGCTGGAAGGCGGCATTGTTGACCAGGATGTCGATCCCGCCGAAGGCCTTGGCCACCTGCTTGACCGCCTTGTTGCAGAACGCGGGGTCGCGCACGTCGCCGGCGATCACCAGGCAGCGACCGCCTTCGGCTTCCACATGCTGGCGCGTGACTTTGGCGTCGGCCGCTTCGTCCAGGTGCAGCACGGCCACGTCGGCGCCTTCGCGGGCAAACAGCACGGCCACCGCGCGGCCGATGCCCGAATCGGCGCCGGTGATGATCGCGCGCTTGCCGGCGAGCTTGCCGCTGCCCTTGTAGTCAGGGGCAAGAAAGCGCGGCGCCAGCGCCAGTTCGTGCTCGTTGCCCGGCTTGGCGATCTGCTGCGCCGGCATCGTCTCCGGCTGCTTGCGCGCGCCGGCTTGGGTGGCCTTCTTGGTCGCCTTTTTCGCTCCCTGCTTCTTGGCGGCCTGCTTGGCCACGCGTGCATCCTTGGCCTTTTCCTGGTCCTGCAGGCGGCGCTGGCGCGCGGCCACGCGGGCGGCGCGCGGGTCCTTGGCCGCCGCCTTGCGGGTAGCGGTCTTCACCACCGGCGTGCGCTCGGCCTGGGGTTTGGCAGCCTTGTCGGCGGCGGCGGAAGCGGCGGGGGTGCGTGTCTTGCGGGTGGCCATCTGCGGCTCCTTTGCGAAAGCGTTCAAGTGCACAGGCAGTGTGGCCAACCGCGCGGCCACGCAAAGTGAGTGCAATGTGGGCAAACCGTGCAGGCTTCATCCGCCGCATACGCGCGCCGGGGCACGCTGCAGGCCGGAAAACCTGCTGGAGTCACCCCATGTACCGCACCCTTTTCGCCGCGGCCGCCCTGGCCACCCTTTCTGCCTGCAGCAGCACCCCGGTGGCGCAGGTGCAGCCCATCGACGGGGTGATCTCCGGGCAGTGCCACGTGGACAAGGTGCGCGGTGCGGTCGGCCTGGCCGCATCGGCGGCGACCGTCGAGCGCGCCCGCGTGGACAGCGACAGCCTGCAGGTGAACGTGGTGCGTGGGCAGCACGCCGAGAGCGGCCCCACCGCCAGTGGCGCGGCCAACCCGACCCCGGGCGCGGAAACCGGCGGCGAGCGGTTGACCATCGAAACCGGCCGCACCAACAACATCACCGCGCTCTACTGCGGCTGATCGACCCGCTCAGGCCGCCCGCGCGCGCTTGACCGTGCGCCGTGCGGCCTTGAGCACCTTCAATGTCGCCTGCTCCCATTGCCGCTCGCCGCGCAGGCCTGCCAGCGCCTTCAGCGAGCCGGCGCGCCAGCCATCGAACACGCACGGATCGATGTAGGACTTCCTGCACACCGACGGCGTATTGCCCAGCAGGGTCGCCACCTCGCACACCACCTGCTTCTGCAACGCCGCCAGCGCACGTTCGCTCGAAGGTTCGGGCAGTTCGGTGATGGCCAACTGACGGATGGCTTCCAGCGTTCCGCCCCAGGTCCGGAAGTCCTTGGCACTGAAATCCTCGCCCATGGCGTCGTGCAGGTAGTCGTTGACCATGCCCGAATCCACCGGCTGCACCGCACCTTCATCATCGCGGTACTGGAACAGCGCCTGCCCGGGCAGCTGCTGGCAGCCGCGGATCAGCGTCACCAGGCGGCGATCATCCACGTCCACCTCATGCGCCTGTCCGGACTTGCCGCGGAAGCGCATCTGCGCACGCCCGCCCTTGACCAGCGCCAGGTGCCGGTTGCGCAGCGTGGTCAAGCCGTAGGAGCGGTTGTCGCGGGCGTATACCTCATTGCCCACGCGCACCAGCGTCTGCGCCAGCAGCGCGACCACGATGGCCAGGACCTTGTCGCGCGGGAAGCCGGCCAGCTTGAGGTCGCGCCGCAGGCGGCGGCGCAGCACGGGCAGTGCGGTACCGAAGGCGATGATGCGGTCGAACTTGCCGTCCCCGCGCACCCGCGCCCAGTCGGCGTGGTAGCGGTACTGCTTGCGGCCGCGGGCGTCGCGCCCGGTGGCCTGCAGGTGGCCATTGGGCAGCGCGCAGATCCACACATCGGTGTAGGCCGGGGGAATGGCCAGCGCGCGGATCCGGGCCAAGGTGGCGGCATCGCGCACCGCCGCGCCGTCGGCGTCCCGGTAGCTGAAGCCCTTGCCGGCGCGCCGCCGCTGCAGGCCCGGCATTTCATCGCTGACGTAACGCAGGCCGGCCTCGCGGGCGGCGGCGACTTCGGGGGTAACGCGACGACTGGGGCTCATCGGAGGACGCGGCGGTAAGGGCCTGCAGTGATACCCGGTGCGGGTGCGAGGGCGCGTCAATAACACAACACGAACACCTCACACCCCGCTTGGCGATATCCTCCAGGGTTTCCTGGTTCGATGTCTGGAGTTTCGATGCCATCCTTGTCGTTCCGCCGCCTGCGGCGTTCCATTGGCCTTGTGGCCGTCATTCCCGCCCTGCTCGTACTGGCCGCCTGCCAGGCGCCGCCCATGGACGAGCAGGAAGCCGTGGGCACCCATGCCCAGAAGGCCGCCGAAGCCGCCGCCGCCCCGACCGATGAAGCGGGCAAGGCGCTGGAAGCGCCGCCGGTTGGCACCTGCGATGCCACCCAGGTGCAGAGCCTGGTCGGCCAGGCCTACAGCGACAAGATCGGCAGCCAGGCCCAGCAGGACGCCAGCGCCAAGCAGCTGCGGGTGCTCAAGCCCAACGACATGACCACGATGGAGTTCGTCGGTGAACGACTGAACATCGAAGTGGACGAAAAGGGCGCGATCAGCGGCCTGCGCTGCGGCTGAACAGGGACGCCTGGAACCGCGGTTCCAGGCGGTTTTTGAAGGGGTTTGGTTGCGGCTGCAACCGTGTATTGCGGCGTTGCAGCAACTGTGATCTAGTCGAGTCATCCGGTGCCTCCAGATGCGCTCAACGGATTGAGCGGGGACGAGTGTCGCCGCTCACCCGACATTGAGGCAGAGATGGCCCCCCGCAACCGCCAAGGGCTTTACGACCCGCAAGATGAGCGCGATGCCTGTGGTTTCGGCATGGTTGCCCAGCTCGACGAC
The DNA here is from genome assembly GCF_009832905.1 of Stenotrophomonas sp. 364. NCBI lineage: Bacteria > Pseudomonadati > Pseudomonadota > Gammaproteobacteria > Lysobacterales > Lysobacteraceae > Stenotrophomonas > Stenotrophomonas sp. 364. Next base: position 4,518,865 of record NZ_CP047135.1, on the reverse strand, counting down.
CAACCGTCCCGACTGCTGGTGGATACCGCCATTGCAGCGCTTTCGCGCATGACCCACCGCGGTGGCGTGGCCGCCGATGGCATCACCGGCGACGGCTGCGGCCTGCTGCTGCGCCGCCCCGACGTGTTCCTCAAGGCGCTTGCCGCCGAAGCCGGGCTCAGCCTGGGGGCGCGATTCGCCGCCGGCGTGGTGTTCCTGCCGCACGACGATGCGGCCGCCCAGACCTGCCGCGACATCCTGGAACAGCAGCTGCGCGATGCCGGCTGTCGACCGGTCGGCTGGCGCCTGGTACCCACCGACCCCAGCGTATGCGGACAACTGGCCCGTGACACCCTGCCGCGCATCGAACAGGTGTTCGTCGATGCCGGCGCCGAGCAGGACGAGGCCACCTTCACCCTGGCCCTGTTCCTGGCCCGCCGCCGCAGCGAACAGCAGCTGCGCGAGCACGCCGACTACTACGTCACCACGCTCAGCCCGAATGCGATCAGCTACAAGGGCATGGTGCTGCCGGACAAGCTGAGCCGCTTCTACGTGGATCTGCAGCGCAACGACCTGGCCTCCAGCGCCATCGTGTTCCACCAGCGCTTCTCCACCAACACCCTGCCGCGCTGGCCGCTGGCGCACCCGTTCCGGATGCTCGCCCACAACGGCGAGATCAACACCATCGAGGGCAACCGCCGCTGGGCGCAGGCGCGCAGCAAGGTGTGGAAGACGCCGCGCTTCGACATCGGCCAGTTCGACCCGGTGATCTCCATGCACGGCTCGGATTCGCAGAGCCTGGACAACATGCTCGAGCTGATGGTCAGCGCCGGCATGGACCTGATCCAGGCGCTGCGCATCCTGGTGCCGCCGGCGACCCAGTCGCTGGAGTTCAAGGACCCCGATCTGGCCGCGTTCTACGAGTTCTACGGGCTCAACAGCGAGCCGTGGGACGGCCCGGCCGGCATCGTGGCCTGCGACGGTCGCTATGCGGCCTGCACGCTGGACCGCAACGGGCTGCGCCCCGCGCGCTGGATGCTCACCTCCGACCGCCATTTCCTGGTGGCTTCCGAAGCGGGCGTGTGGGAAGTGCCGGCCGAGCGCGTGGTGCGCAAGGGCAAGCTGGGACCGGGCGAGATGATGGCCATCGACCTCAAGCGCGGTGACCTGCTCGACTCCGATGCCATCGACCGCATCAACCGCGGCCGCGCGCCGTACAAGCAGTGGCTGCAGCAGGGCGTAACCTACCTGCAGACCGAGCTGATCGATCCGTCGCTGGTCGAGGAACCGTTCGACGAGCGCACCCTGCGCAGCTACCACAAGCTGTTCCAGCTGAGCACCGAAGAGGTCGAGCAGATCCTGCGGCCGCTGGCCGAGACCGAGCAGGAAGCCACCGGTTCGATGGGCGACGACACGCCCATGGCCGTGCTCAGCCAGCACAGTCGCCCGCTGTACGACTATTTCCGCCAGGCGTTCGCGCAGGTCACCAACCCGCCGATCGACCCGCTGCGCGAAGACTGCGTCATGTCGCTGACCACCCAGCTCGGCAAGGAGACCAACATCTTCCATGCCGGCGCGGAGACGGTGAACCACGTCATCCTCAATTCGCCGGTGCTCAGCCAGCGCAAGCTGCGCCAGCTGATCAAGATGGAGCAGTACGTCGAGAAGAACCGCCTGATCGACCTGTCCTACAGCCTGGACGAAGGCCTGAAGGCGGGCATCGAGCGCATCTGCGCCGAGGCCGAGGCGGCCGCCCGCGAGGGCATCGTGATGCTGCTGCTGAGCGACCGTTACCCGGTCGCCGACCGGCCGATGGTGCATGCGCTGCTGGCCACCAGCGCGGTGCACCACCACCTGTCCAACGCCGGGCTGCGCTGCGACGTCAACCTGATCCTGGAAACCGGCACCGCACGCGATGCGCACCACATGGCGTGCCTGCTCGGCTTCGGTGCCACCGCGGTGTACCCGTACCTGGCCTACCAGACGCTGTTCGACCTGGGCCGGCGCGGCATCCTGCAGCTGAGCAAGGGCGGCGAGCAGTCGCAGATCGGCCGCCGTTACCGCAAGGGCATCTACAAGGGCCTGTCCAAGATCATCTCCAAGATGGGCATCTGCACCGTGGCCAGTTACCGCGGCGCGCAGCTGTTCGAGATCGTCGGGCTGGATGACGACGTGGTCGGCCTGTGCTTCCCCGACACCGCCTCGCGCGTGGCCGGCGTGGGCTTTGCGCGCCTGGACGACGAAGCCCGCGAACTCACCGTGCGTGCCTGGAACGACCTGCTGCGCCCGGACGTGGGCGGCGTGCTCAAGTACGTGCACGGCGGCGAATACCACATGTACAACCCGGACGTGGTCATGACCCTGCAGCGCGCCGCGCGCAGTGGCGATGCCGCGGACTGGCAGCGCTACTGCGAGGCCGTGCACGGTCGCCCGGTGTCGGCGCTGCGCGACCTGCTGCAGCTCAAGGCCGCGCCCACGCCCACGCCGCTGGACCAGGTGGCTCCGGCCGAAGACCTGTTCCGCCGCTTCGATACCGCCGCGATCAGCCTGGGTGCGTTGTCGCCGGAAGCACATGAAGCGCTGGCGATTGCCATGAACCGGCTCGGTGGGCGCAGCAACTCCGGCGAAGGTGGCGAAGACCCGGTGCGCTACGGGACCGAGAAGCGCAGCAAGATCAAGCAGGTGGCCTCGGGCCGCTTCGGCGTCACCGCCGAGTACCTGGTCAACGCCGAAGTGCTGCAGATCAAGGTCGCGCAGGGCGCCAAGCCCGGTGAAGGCGGCCAGCTGCCCGGCCACAAGGTCAACGAGCTGATCGCGCGGCTGCGCTATGCCAAGCCGGGCATCGGCCTGATCTCGCCGCCGCCGCACCACGACATCTACTCCATCGAAGACCTGGCCCAGCTGATCTACGACCTCAAGCAGGTCAACCCCGACGCGCTGGTGTCGGTGAAGCTGGTCAGCCATGCCGGCGTGGGCACCATTGCTGCTGGCGTGGTCAAGGCCGGCGCCGACCTGATCACCGTATCCGGCCACGACGGCGGCACCGGTGCCAGCCCGGTCAGTTCGATCCGCTATGCCGGCGTGCCGTGGGAACTGGGCGTTGCCGAGTCGCACCAGGCGCTGGTGGCCAACGACCTGCGCGGGCGCACCCTGCTGCAGACCGATGGTGGCCTGAAGACCGGCCTGGACGTGATCAAGGCCGCGCTGCTGGGCGCGGACAGCTTCGGTTTCGGCACTGCGCCGATGATCGTGCTGGGCTGCAAGTACCTGCGCATCTGCCACCTCAACAACTGCGCCACCGGCGTGGCCACCCAGGACGAGCGCCTGCGCGCACAGTACTTCACCGGCCTGCCCGAGCGCGTGGAGAACTTCTTCCGCCTGCTGGCCGAGGAAGTGCGTGGCTGGCTGTCCTACCTGGGCGTGCGTTCGCTGGACGAGATCGTGGGCCGCACCGACCTGCTGCAGCAGCTGGACGTTTCCCCGCGCCCGGGGGTCAAGGTCGACCTGTCGCGCCTGCTCAACCCAGCCACGTACGAAGGCAGCCACTGCGCCGCGCAGCGCCTGTACGAATCGCCGGACAGCCTGGCCACGCAGATGGACGGCCTGCTGGCCCCGGCCATTGCCGGCAAGCTCGGCGGCGAACACCGCTTCCTGATCCACAACACCGACCGCTCGATCGGCACCCGCCTGTCCGGTGCGATCGCCCGCGTGCACGGCAACCAGGGCATGAGCGATGCGCCGTTGACCCTGCGTTTCCGCGGCACCGCCGGGCAGAGCTTCGGGGCGTTCAACGTGGGCGGCCTGCAGCTGGAGGTCGAAGGCGAAGCCAACGACTACGTCGGCAAGGGCATGGCCGGTGGCCGGCTGGTGGTGCGCCCGCCGCGTGGCGCGCGCTTCGAGGCGCGCAACACCGCGATCATCGGCAACACCTGCCTGTACGGTGCCACCGGCGGCGAGCTGTTTGCGGCCGGACGGGCCGGCGAGCGCTTCGGCGTGCGCAACTCCGGCGCGCTGGCGGTGATCGAGGGCGCCGGTGACCACTGCTGCGAATACATGACCGACGGCATCGTGCTGGTGCTGGGCAAGGTGGGCCTGAACTTCGGTGCCGGCTTCACCGGCGGCCTGGCCTACGTGCTGGATATCGACCGTGACTTCGTGGACCGTTACAACCACGAGCTCATCGACATCCACCGCATTTCCGCCGAAGGCTTCGAGAACCATCGCCAGCACCTGCACACGCTGATCAGCCGCCACCGCGAACTGACCGGCAGTATCTGGGCGCAGCAGATCCTCGACGAATTCCGCGATTACGTGGGCAAGTTCTGGCTGGTCAAACCCAAGGCCGCCAGCATCGAATCGCTTACCGACTCGCTGCGCCGCGCCGCCTGACCGTCCACGTAGTGCCGGCCGCTGGCCGGCAACCCAAAAATCGTAGTGCCGGGCTCTGCCCGGCAACCCGAACATTCCGTAGTGCCGGGCTCTGCCCGGCAACCCGAACATTCCGTAGCGCCGGGCTCTGCCCGGCGACCGAACAACGCAGGGCCCACCCATGAGCCGCAAGCAAGCCTTCCAGTTCCTCGACCTGCCCCGGACCATGCCGCAGCGCATTCCCGTCGAACTGCGCACGTCCGGCGACTGGGGCGAGCTGTACGGCAAGTTCGGCAAGGAAGACGCCCAGTTCCAGGCCGGCCGCTGCCTGGACTGCGGCAACCCGTACTGCAGCTGGAAGTGCCCGGTGCACAACGCCATCCCGCAATGGCTGCAGCTGGTGCAGGAAAACCGCATCCACGAAGCAGCCACGCTGTGCCACTCCACCAACCCGCTGCCGGAAGTGTGTGGCCGGGTGTGTCCGCAGGACCGCCTGTGCGAAGGCAGCTGCACGCTGGAAGAGTTCGGCGCGGTCACCATCGGCGCGGTCGAGAAGTACATCGTGGACACCGCGCTGGCCACCGGCTGGCGCCCGGACATGACCGCCGTGGAACCCACCGGCAAGCGCGTGGCGGTGATCGGTGCCGGCCCGGCCGGCCTGGCCTGCGCCGACAAGCTGGCGCATGCCGGCATCCAGGCGGTGGTGTATGACCGCTACGAACAGATCGGCGGGCTGCTGCAGTTCGGCATCCCCAGCTTCAAGCTCGACAAGGCGGTGATCAGCCGCCGCCGCAACGTGCTCGAAGGCATGGGCGTGCAGTTCCGGCTGGGCGTGGAGATCGGTCGCGACGTCAGCGTGGACCAGCTGCTGGCCGAGTACGACGCGGTGTTCGTCGGCACCGGCGCTTACCGCTACACCGATGGCGGCCTGCTCGGCCAGGACCTGAAGGGCGTGCTGCCGGCGCTGCCGTTCCTGGTGCAGAACAGCCGCATCGTCGGCGGCAGCGACGCGCATGGCCGGCCCATTGCCGGCTGGGAAGACCAGATCGCCCTGCCCGACCTGGAGGGCAAGCGCGTGGTCGTGCTGGGCGGTGGCGACACCGGCATGGACTGCGTGCGCAGCGCGGTGCGCCTGGGCGCGGCCAAGGTGACCTGCGCCTACCGCCGCGACGAAGCCAACATGCCCGGCTCGGCACGCGAAGTGGCCAACGCGCGCGAGGAAGGCGTGCGCTTCCTGTTCAACCGCCAGCCGCTGTCCATTGAAGCCGGCGCGGACGACGAGGTGATCGGGGTGATGGTGGTGGAAACCCGCCTGGACGAACCCGACGCGCAGGGACGCCGCAACGCGGTGCCGGTCGAAGGCAGCGAATCGCTGTTGGAAGCAGACGTAGTGATCATCGCCTTCGGCTTCTCGCCCAGCACCCCGGCCTGGCTGACCGAGCGCGGCGTGGAAGCCGGCCACAACGGCCGCATCATCGCCGGTGGCAAGGACCGCCTGCCGTTCCAGACCGCGCACCCGCGCCTGTTCGCCGGCGGCGACGCCGTGCGCGGTGCCGACCTGGTGGTCACCGCCGTGGCCGAAGGCCGCGATGCGGCGGCCAGCATCGCGCAGCTGCTGGCGGTCTGACGTCGGCGGGATGGGGCGGCCGCGCCGCGCGCGGTTGCCGAACGTGGCCCGGCAGGCCACGAAACGCGCGGCGCCGTAGAGCCGGGCTCTGCCCGGCTGCCCTTACGCCGCGTTCGACAACACTGGGGCGGCCCGCACCCCGGCCCGCTCGATCTCCAGCGCCAGCAACAGCTCAATCTCGTCCAGCTGATCGCGGATGCGCCCGTTGCTGGCGTCATCGGCATGATCGTTGTCGATATGTGCGTCGAGCATGCGTGCCAGCCCGACCAGCAGCACGTCGGCGTCGCCGCTGGCGGCATGCCGCAGCAGCCGGCCCAGCGCGCGGATACGGGCACTGCGGTCGGCAGCAAGGGACTGGACCGACATGTCCTTGGGAACCTGGGAGAGCGCCATGGCGGTTTTTCCTGATTGACTGATGGCACCCACTGTCGGTTATGGCCCACTTCCAGGCTATGCAACTAATACGAAAATGCGTGAAGACGCGTGCCCGAGTTCGCAGTTCCGGAGCCCGGGAAGCGACATAGAATGCCGGTTGCTCACCTCCCTACCGGATGATCCCCATGCGCATCGGCCTGGCCGCCAACCGCCTGCACCACCACGACAAGCACGCCGCCCTGTTCCGCTGGCTGCGCGCCTGCGACGGTGGCCTGCGCGAGCTGGGGGTGGAGCTGCATGCGGTCGGGCGCACCTTCGATGCGATCCAGCGGTTGGGCTTCCTGCCCGATTTCGCCCCGCTCAAGCGCTATCCCAACGGGCGCGAGGGCGGCCTGATGAAGCTGGTGGCCGAAGTGGTTGGGATGGGCTCGCCTGAGCGCACCCTGGACGGGGCGATCTACCTGATGGATCCGGTGGACCCGTCGTCGATCTTCCCCGAGGCCACCGCGCTCAAGCGCCAGTGCGTGATCCACGGCAAGCCGTTCATTTCCACAGTGGCCACCGCGCGCGACTGGGTTGAAGTGGAGCGCTTGCACGCCGGGCTGCCCGCCGATCCGGGCGCTGACGACCTGTATGCGTTCGAACGGCAGACCCTGGCCCTGATTGCGCACGACGCCATGAAGCCGGCGATCCTGGCCTTTGCCGACGAGCACTTCGACCTGCTTTCACGCTTCGCCCATCGCGTGGGCACCGGCACCACCGGCCAGCGCCTCAACGAGCTGGCCTGGAGCCGCGGCTGGCCGCAGGACCAGGCGTGGGTGCAGCGCTACCAGAGCGGCCCGATGGGCGGCGACGCGCAGATCGCCGACCGCGTGCTGGAAGGCGACTGCCAGCGCGCGATCTTCTTCGAGGACCCGCACGTGGCCCGCCAGCACGAGGCCGACATCCAGCTGCTGGAACGCGCCGTCACCACCGTGACCGACCAGGCCGTGTGCATCACCGCCCCGCGCGTGGCGACCCGCTGGGCACAGGCCGCCACCGCCCGCGCCACCGGGTAGGTACCGTCCGTTGGTCGGTACGCCAAACACCGGTGAACCGCCGGTCGGCCGATGCGCCAAACACCGGTAGGTACCCACCGTTGGTCGGTACGGAAGATACCGGTAGTGCCGGCCGCTGGCCGGCAACCTCGCGGGCCTGGATGTCATGGGCAGCCGACCAACGGTCGGCTCTACACACCAGGCTGCGCAGCCGACCCACGGTCGGCTCTACGGGGTGGGGGTCAGCAGCTGCCGCAGCATGGCCTTCAACCGCCGTCCTTCGGCCTGGAAATAATCGCGCTCCTGCCGCCACGCCGGAAAACGCTGCTCCACCTCGGCCCAGAAGGCCGGCGAATGGTTGGCCTGGATCAAATGGCAGAGCTCGTGCACCAGCACGTACTCGAAGGCCGATGGCCGGCCCAGCACCAGCGCCAGGTCCAGCGCCATGCTGCCGTCGGGTGCCAGCGAGCCCCATTGCGAGGACATCACCTTCAGGCGCAACCGCGCCGGTGCACGCGGCAGGCCGGGCAGGTAGCGCGGCAGCCACTGGCCCACATCGGCACGGGTCTGTGCCTCGTAGAACTCGCGCAGGGTGCGGCGTAGCGTGGCATCGGTACCGCGCGCCGGCCAGTGCAGGCAGGCGCCCTCGCTGTCGATGCGCATGGTCGCGAAGCGGCCGCTTTCCCACCGCAACGGCAACAGCGCACCGCGCAACGGCAGCACGCCCGGCTCGCCGATCACCAGCGGTGGCGGCAGGTTCTGCGCCTGGTAGCTGCGCAGCTGCGTGGACAACCAGTCGCGGTGCAGCTCCAGGAAGCGTTCGCCCATCACCAGGCTGGCCCGCGGCGGCAGCGTCAGGCGCACGCCCCGCTCGTCGACGCTGAGCTTGATCCGCCGCGCACGCGGATCGCGCACGCGCAGCACGTCGATCTCGGCATCTTCCAGCCGTAGTCGAACCGTGTCGCGCTGCAGGGTGGGGGCAGCCGGCGAAATGAGGCGGCGGAGGAATCCGGACATGGGTACAGCATAGCGCCGGCAGTGACCGGCGCATGACTGCGCGCTGTTCAGGCCAGCACGTAGAGCGGGGCTCTGCCCCGCTGCCTACCGGTCGGGCAACGTGCACGTAGAGCCGGGCTCTGCCCCGCTGCCTTCCCGGTGCGATGCCACGTACGTGAACCAGCGGGGCAGAGCCCCGCTGTACACGATGGCGGCGCTGGCTCAGTCAGCCTTGCTGAGCTTGAAGGCCTCTTCCAGCAGCAGGAACAGGCGCCGTACTTCGCCGCTCTGCAGGGCGAAACGGGCGTCCAGTTCGGCGCGGCGGCCGTCATCGTCGGCGTGTTCAAGCTGGTCCAGCGCGCCGTCCAGGAACTTCAGCTTGCGCACGATCAGGTCGTCGCCCAGCACGAAGGACAGGTTGTCCTCGAATACCAGCGCCAGCTTGGTCACCTGCTTGCCGGCATCCAGGTGCTTGTCGATCTCGTCGCAGCGCAGCTCCTGGTGCTGGCACTTGACCACCGCACCGCCCTCGGCCGGGTCCTTCATCTCGCATTCTTCGCCCAGGCTCAGCCCGGTCGGGAGTTCCTCGCCGGCAATCCAGCCGGTCAGGATCGAGCGCGGCGCCACTTCGGCGTTGAGCGGCATCGCCGGGAAGCTCCCGAGCAGGCCACGGATGTCGGACATCACGTTCTCGCCGGTCTTGCGGCTGGAGCTGTCCACCGCCACGTAGCCGTGGGTCAGGTCGATCAGCGCGTCGGTGCGCGAGCTCTTCACGAAGGCGCGCGGCATCAGTTCGTGCAGCAGGTCGTCCTTGAGGCGCTTGCGCTCGCGGCCGCCGGGCTTGCGCCCTTCCTTCTCCTCGATCTCCTCGAGCTTGCGCGCCAGCAGGTCGTTGACCACCGCGCCCGGCAGGATCTTGTCCTCGCCGCCCACGGTGAGCCACAGCGCGTCGCCGATGCGGTGCGAGAACACGGCTTTTTCCTCGCGGCCGAACGGCGAGATGAAACCACGCGAATTCATTTCAAGCGGACCCACCGGCTTGAGCAGCACCTGCGGCAGCAGGGTGTCTACTTCGGAAAAATCGGTGGCGGTCGGGAAGCGGAACAGCGTCAGGTTGCGAAAGAACATGGAAGTCCGAAGTAGGTCGTGAAGGGAAGGCGGGGCGTCGGGCGGCTCAGGCCGGCCCGGGCGCGCCGCCGATGTCGGGGGTGGCGTCGGCCCAGGCCGACGGCGGGGACGGCACGGCGGTGGCCGGGCTTCGGGCCAGCGCCATGAAATCGAACAGCGCCGGGTCGGCCAGCTGCGACGGCTCGACGGTGCCCAGCGCGCGGGCGATCTGGTCGATGCGACCGGGGTGCTGCTGCTCCCACTGCTGCAGCATCTGGCTCACCTGGCGGCGTTGCAGGTTGTCCTGGCTGCCACACAGGTTGCACGGAATGATCGGGAACGCGCGGGCCTGCGCATACGCGCGGATGTCGTCCTCGGCCACGTAGGCCAGCGGGCGGATCACCACGTGCTGGCCGTCGTCGCTGCGCAGCTTGGGCGGCATGGCCGACAGTTTGGCGTGGTGGAACAGGTTGAGGAAAAAGGTGGCCACGCTGTCATCGCGGTGGTGGCCCAGGGCGATCTTGCTGAAGCCGTTTTCCGCCGCGTGGCGGTACAGCGCGCCGCGCCGCAGCCGCGAGCACAGCGAACACATTGTGCGTCCTTCCGGAATCACCCGGCTGACCACCGAATAGGTGTCCTGCTCGATGATCTGGTACGCCACGCCGATCGATTCCAGGTACTGCGGCAGCACGTGCGCGGGGAAGCCCGGCTGCTTCTGGTCCAGGTTCACCGCCACCAGCTCGAAGCGCACCGGCGCCTTCTTCTGCAGCTGCAGCAGCACGTCCAGCAGGGTGTAGCTGTCCTTGCCGCCGGACAGGCACACCATCACCTTGTCGCCGTCGGCGATCATGCCGAAGTCGGCGATGGCCTGGCCCACCTGGCGGCGCAGGCGCCGCGCCAGCTTGTCCTGCGCGGCGTCGGCCGCGCGCGGATCGCGGGCGCGCGGGACGGGATCGGGCAGGCGGATGACGGCGGAATTCATGGTGTCATTCTACCGGCTGGGGGGCACCCTCACAGGGACCCCGACGTGACTGCGTTCACTCCCGGGCGTCATCGCAGATGTGTATGCTCGACAGCTGTGGATACCCTCACACCCGAGCAGATCAGCGTCCGCCTTGCCGAACTCCGGCAGGAACACCGCGTGCTGGACGAGCAGATCCAGCGCATGGCCGCCAACGGCGAAGACGAACTGGAGGCCAAGCGCCTGAAGCGGCGCAAGCTGCAGTTGAAGGACTGCATCGCCAAGCTGGCGGACATGCTGATTCCGGACGAACCCGCGTAGAGCCGACCGTTGGTCGGCTGCCGTTCGTCACGATCACCGCGCGTGTTCCGGGCGTAGAGCCGACCGTTGGTCGGCTGCCGTTCGTCCCTGCGGCATGAACCCTGTCATGCGGCTTCGGACGGTGGTCAGCGCCGGTCAACCGGTGCACGCCGTGTTGCTTGGTCTCCGGACGCTTGTGCCGCGCTTGCGCGCGGGTACCGACCAACGGTCGGTACCTACGAATTGCTGGCGAACGCAATAAGATCCGGATACGTGGGGACACGTCCGGATGCGCCTGGGCGCATCCGCTTCCGTCAATCCGTGCTGACCGGCTCTTCCGGCTTGGCCGCTTCCGGGCTCACCCGTTCGATGGTGTGGCGCAGCTCGCGGCCCAGGATGAACTTGGCGTCCTTGGCCCATGCGTCCAGGCGGTCGTCGAACAGCAGCTTGCTGTTCTCGTCCGGCCACACCAGGCGCAGTTCGCGCAGCTTCTGGATGAAGCCGCGGAACAGGGTGCGGTCGAAGAACTCCGGCGCGGCCGGCGCATAGAGCAGGCTCAGGCGCTGGGCAGCCTGCTGGCACAGGCTTTCCAGCTCGGCCGCACCCAGCGTGCCCGGGCCGTTCTTCACCAGCACCGAGATGGCGATGTAATAGCGCTCGAATGCCTGCTGCAGCGAGTGGCCGATCGCACGCAGACGGAATACCTCGTCGGTCTGCCCGGTGTTGCGCGCCAGGATGCCGCCGTCGTCTTCGTTGACGTTCTGCAGCAGCCCTTCGCGCACGAACACGTTGATGGTCTGCTCGATGCGCTGGGCGAACTCGTCCTCGGTCCACGGCAGGAACAGCTCGGCCTGCAGGAACGGGTACACCGTGCGGCCCAGCTGGACCAGGCCGGTGCGGCTCATGCGGCGGTTGTTCTGGAAGCAACACGCCACCCACGACGATGCGGTGAACAGGTGGATGACGTTGTTGCGGAAGTAGCTGAGCAGCACCGCGGTGTCGCCGCTGACGCTGAGCACGTCGCCGAGCGGGTGCTTGATGCGGGTGAGGACGTTGATTTCCTCGGCATGGGCGATGATGCGGTCCGGCGAGTGCGGGGTCACCGTCACCCGGTCCGAATACGGCATTTCAACCAGCAGGGTCTTGCACAGCTCGATCTGCGCGATCAGGTCGGCCTCGCCCATCGCGTGCTTGGGCGTGGACAGCAGCGCCAGCGCCAGCAGGTTGATCGGATTGACGTCGGCGGCACCGTTGATGTGCACCTGGATGCGTTCGGCCAGGTGGTCGACGGTGCCCGACAGCCACGACGGTTTCTCGTCTTCGCTGACCGGCTGCCCGTTCCAGTCCGGCGCCTGCTGGGCCAGCACGTCGTTGAGCGCGATCGGCTCGCCGAAGTTGACCACCACCTGCCCGTAGTTCTGCTTGAGCACCTTAGGAATGGACCACAGCAGCTGCCAGATCGATTCCTTTTCCTTCGGCCGGCCGGACAGTTCGTCCAGGTAGCTGCCGCCTTCCATCAGCTTTTCATAGCCGATGTAGACAGGCTGGAACAGCACCGGCTTGCGCGGCTGGCGCAGGAACGCGCGCAGCGTCATCGAGATCATGCCGCCCTTGGGCTGCAGCAGGCGCCCGGTGCGCGAGCGACCGCCTTCGACGAAGTACTCGATCGAATAGCCGCCGGCCACCAGCTGGGCCACGTATTCGCTGAGCACCGCCGAGTACAGCGCGTTGCCACGGATCGAGCGGCGGATGAAGAATGCGCCGCCCTTGCGCAGCAGCGTGCCGACCACCGGCAGGTTCAGGTTGATGCCGGCCACGATGTGCGGCGGCACGATCCCGCGGTCGTACAGCAGGTAGGACAGCAGCAGGTAGTCCATGTGGCTGCGGTGGCTGGGCACGTAGACCACTTCGTGCCCCGGCGCGGCGGCCTTGAACTTGTCCAGGTGATGGACCAGCACGCCGGCGTAGATGCGGTTCCAGACATGGCTGAGCATGAAGCTGGCCGAGCGCACCACCGGACTGGAATAGTCCGCGGCGATTTCCCAGGCGTACGCATGCGCCTTCTTCCAGGCATCGGCCGGCTTGGAGTTGTCGCGCTTGGCCTGCGAGGCGATGGCCTCGCGCACGGTGTCCGCGTCCAGCACCTTGTCCACCAGCAGGCGGCGGGTGGACAGGTCCGGCCCGATCACCGACTCGCGGATGCGACGGAAATGGGTGCGCAGCACGCGCTGCAGCTTGCGCACGGTGCGCTCGGGGTCCAGCCCCTCGTCGATCGTGCTGCGCAGCGAGATCGGCGGGGCGAACCGCACGATGGTGCTGCGGCCGTTCAGCAGCACCGCCAGCAGGCGGCGGAAGCGGCCCACCAGTGCCCAGTTTTCCGAGAACAGCACCGCGAACCAGCCGCTCTGCTTGTCCGGGGCGCGGCCGACGAAGATCGACACCGGCACCAGGTGCACGTCCAGCTCATCGCGCGCACGATGGGCCTGCAGCACCTTGGCCAGCGAGTCGGAATGGGTCTTGGCACCACGCTGCTCGGGAATCAGCGAGTTGCTGCTGCTCCGCCGCGACAGCGCCACGTAGGCGCGCCTGCGCCCGGTGGGGTCGCCGGCGATGGGCACCAGCGGTGAGGGCAGCCCGGCCTCGCGGCAGGCCTTGTCCAGGATCAGCGCGTTGGACAACCCGTAGTCTTCCAGCACGTAGACCACCGGGCGGCCGTCGTTGTACTGGCCCGGGTGTTCGGGTTCGATCTTCAGCGACAGCCACGGCTCGACCAGGCGGCCCAGCAGGCGCGCCCACCACGGGCGGCGGCCAACCGGCGCGCGGGTGCCGGGCACGATCGCGGCCGGCGCCACGCTGGCCGGGTCGACCTCGGCAGAGGAGGCAGCCGTCGCCTGGCCGGGATCGGCCGGGGCGCCGGTGGCGGCCACGCTGTCGGGCGACGCGGACGAAGCGTCCGGCGTCTTGGGCGGCTCTTCGCCGGGGAAAGGCAGGGGATTCTGGTTCGGCATCGGCTTCATTATGGCTTAGCCGGTGCAGAAGCACCGTCCTTGACCTGCGCGGCGGCCTCTGCTTTGGCCGCCTCGGCGGCGTCATGTTCAGCTTGCGCCGCCTGCGCAGCGTCGGCGGCCTGCAGCAGCGCGTCGGCCTGTTCCAGCGTGCGGGCCACGTACCAGTGGCCATCACGGCGCGTCATGCGCACCTGCGCCTCGATCTGTTCGCCTGCCAGCGGGTACTGCACCCGCACTACCGCGTCGTTGCCCAGTTCGGACACCAGCTCCCCGCGCAGGCCGGTCAAGGCCTCATCCAGCGCCAGGCCGTAGCTGGCCAGCGCGGTCTTGAACGCCTTGAAGAACGGCGCCAGGCGGCGCAGCGACTCCTCCATGCCGGCGGCCTGCAGCTGCGCATCGGTGGACAGCCCGGCGGTACGCGCGGTGGCGGTGAGCAGGGTGATGGTGGTGCGGGCGCGCTGCTTGTCGGTCAACGGCGCGGCCGCCGCCCATTTGCTCAGGGCGTCCACCACCTGGCTGTAATGGGCGCGCTGGGCATCGGTGTAGTCGCTCTGGTTGCGCAGGTACTGCACGCCGAACAGGCCCATCGAATGCGCCGCCTGGCGCACGCCGGTGGCCTGGCCGGCAATCTGGGTATCGAACGAGCGCTGCAGGCGCTGCGGTGCGTCCGGCCGCGACAGCGAGGCCAGCATCGGCAACAGCTGGCCATCCAGCGGCAGCTCTGTGAGCGGCCAACGGCTGTGCCCCTGCGCCCAGGCGGCCTGCAGGCGCGTGTAGTGGGCCGGCGGTACCGAGGCGCGGGCGTAGCCGAGCAGGTCGTTGTCGGCCACATGCCGGGCCAGTTGTTGCAGTGCGGCCACCGGTTCGGCGGCCGGCGCATCCGGATCGATCCGGTCCCGCTTGCAGGCCCCCACCAACAGCGCCCCACACAGGACCAGGGCCATTGCCTGCCCCCGGTACTGCCACGACTTGGACGACATGGACATGAATTCGGACTCCCCGGACCGGATCGCATCTTGCGGCCTACGCCCCTGAGGCGGCAAGCCACCCACCCGCCAACCCGGCCCAGCCCCCTGAAATGGAACCGAACGGGGCCCGATCAGTGGCGATTCGTGGCGATCAGGCGCTCTTCGTGCCGGAACACGGGGGAGGGCGACGCCGCTGCGTCGCCCTCTCACTGCCACGGTACATCGGCCCACAGTACCGCGCCGCGTGTTTCCCGCCGGTGTCAGTCCCCCAGCCAGGTCGCGGCGATGAAGTCCTTGATGTAGCCGTCGCCCAGCCGCGCGTACACGCCAGGGTAGCCGGCCTGGGCGCAGCCCTGCCCCCAGCTGACCACGCCCAGCACCGTCCAGGCGCCGCGCCGCTGCGCCAGCAACGGCCCGCCCGAGTCGCCCTGGCAGCTGTCGATGCCTTCCTCCCCGGCGCAGATGACCGCACCCGCCTGCAGCTCGGGATAGGCCTGCTGGCAGGTGCGGAACGGCACGAACGGCGTCTTGACGGTCTGCAGCACCGTGGGCGAGGCAGCGTCACCCTCCAGGCCGGTGTCGCCCCAGCCGATCACATCGAACCGGCGTCCGGTTCGGAGGTAGCCGGCGTCGCTGCCCTCCAGCAACTGCGCCGGGGTGACGCCGGCCAGGGGTTCGCGCAACTGGATCAGGGCCACATCGTTGACCAGGGTGTTGCGGTCGAACGCCGGATGCACATGGATGGCGCGGATGTTCGATGCCCGGTTGCCGATCGCGGTGTCCAGCGTCGTGGCGCCGCCCAGCACCGCATACCCGCCGGGCTGGGCACGCTCGACGCAGTGGGCGGCGGTGAGTACCCAGGAGGGGGAAATCAGCGTGCCGCCGCACCAGTGCCGTGTGTGGTCGGAGTTGCCGACGTCCAGCCGCTGCAGGCTGACCATGAACGGGTATTGCCCGGGCAGTGCGTCTTCGCCGCCGATGATCAGCGGGCGTGCGGGCACGCTACCGGGCAGCGCAGGGGCTGCGTGTGCGGCCAGGGACAGGGCAAGGAAACCGGCGGCCAGGGCCAGTCGGGGTAAGACATGCATGCGGCACCTCCATTGCGTTGATGGAAACAGGCCGGGCAGGAATGCACCGGCAGGATCGATTCCATCGCAGGCAGGGGCAGCGGAACGGGTGCGTAATCCCAGTTCACCAGGAGTGCGGCGTTTCCTGATGCGTGGGCGCGGCGTCCGGGAAGGCCGTCGGTGTTGTTCAGGGGTCATGCCGCCATCGCACGTGGGGCGTGCCCGGCGGGTGGCCGCCACCCGCCGCACAACGCGCGGCGACGGGTCGGCGGCCCGTGGGCTCAGGCCTGGCGGGCGCGCCAGGCGGTGGCGATTTCCAGCTGGATGGCGTCGGCGGCGGCACGCGGGTCGCCGGCCAGGCGGATCGGGCGGCCCACCACGATGGCATCGGCGCCGTCGGCGAACGCCTGGGCCACGCCCACCGTGCGCTTCTGGTCGTCGCCCACCGGGCCGCCGGGGCGGATGCCCGGGCACACGATGGAGAAACCGGCACCGGTGGCGGCGCGGATCGGCCCGGCTTCCTGCCCGGAGGCGATGACGCCGTCGATGCCGGCGGCCTGGGCGGCCAGTGCACGCTCGACCACCACGTCCACCGGTTCGCGGTCGATGCCCATGCCGCGCAGATCCTCATGGCCCATCGAGGTCAGCACGGTGACCGCGAGCAGGCGCATGTCGCTGCCGTTGGCGGCCGCACAGGCCTCCATCATGGCCGGGTGCCAGCCGTGGATGGTGGCGTAGCTCACCGGCCACTGCGACAGGCGCTTGATCACCGCCGCGGCGGTGGCTGGGATATCGAAGAACTTCAGGTCGACGAACACGCGCTTGTTGCGCGCGGCCAGCGTCTCGAGCACCTGGAAGTACTCGCCGGAGGCCAGCAGTTCCATGCCGATCTTGTAGAACGACACGCTGTCACCCAGCCGGTCCACCCACGCCAGCGCTTCGTCGCGGCCCGGCACATCGAGCGCGAAGATCAGGCGCTCGTCATCGCGCAGCGGCAGCGGGGCGCGGCTCACGGGGCGTAGTCCAGCGCGGCGCGCTTGGCGTCGTGGCGGGCCTGGCGCGACTGGCTGTAGTCGTTGTTGAACTGAGCCGGCTCGAAGCCACCGTAGGTCGGGTTGGGCAGCATCCACCAGCGCTCGCCGAACCAGTCGTGGTACTGCTGCAGCAGTGCGTCGCGACCGTCGTTGGTGTTGGCGGTGACTTCCACGAAGTCGCCCAGCTGGTCGCCGAACTGCATCAGCACGCGGTACTTCTGGCCGGCCAGGCGACGGCGGCAGTTCTTCTCGCTGCCGGCCTGCTCGCAGCCTTCCACCACGGTGCCCAGGCCCAGGAACACGCTGTCGTCGGCCACCGGCAGGCCTTCGGCGCGCAGGTTGGCCAGGGTGGCCTCCTTGAGGTGCACGGCGCGGTTGGAGATGTACAGCAGGGTCACGCCCTTGGCATTGGCGGCCTTGGCGAAATCGACCACGCCGGGGATCGCCTTGGCCTTCTTTTCGGCCACCCACTGGTCCCAGGTCATCTCGTCGTATTCCTTGCCGTCGCGCACCAGGCGCGCCTGGTAGGGCGAGTTGTCCAGCACGGTTTCATCCACGTCCAGCACCACGGCCGGCTTCAGGCCCTTGGCGGCGTTGCCGCGCTCTTCGGACACCAGCGCGTCCCAGTTGGGTTCCTTCAGCGCCTTGTCCAGGTGGTCGGCGGCGGCGCGGTAGGTCTGCTCGGTGATGGCCCGGTACTCCTGCGCACGCTGCATCCACAGCACCGCGTTGAGGTTGTCGTTGGCCGACACGGCGGCATCGCCACTGGCAGCGGGCGCGCCTGCGGGCGCTGCGGCGGCGGCCGGCGGGGCGGCATCGGCCGGGGCTTCGGTGCGCTTGCAGGCACTCAACGCCATCACGGCGCAGGCAAGCACGGACAGGGAAACAGCAGCAGTACGGCGCATCGGGATCACCAGCAACAAAGTCGCGCCAGTTTACCGGCTTGTCCGCCCCGGTTCATGCCGCCCGCGGGGCTCGGCTATGCTGCACGCCCCTGAAACACCCCGGAGCGCGCCATGACCGACGACACCCAGACCCCCGCCCTGCCCGTGCTGAGCGCGGCCCAGGCCCGCGCCCTGGGTTGCCTGATCGAGAAGGAGGCAACCACACCGGACGCCTACCCGCTGACGGTCAACGCCGCCCAGGTGGCCGCCAACCAGAAGACCGCCCGCGAGCCGGTGATGGCACTGTCGGCCGGCGATGTGCACCACGCGCTGCGCCAGCTGGAAAGCATGGGCCTGGCCCGCCAGCAGTTCTCCTCGCGGGCCGAACGCTACGAGCACCGCGCCGGTAGTGCGCTGGACCTGACCCGGCAACAGCTGGCCATCGTGGGCCTGCTGCTGCTGCGCGGCCCGCAGACGGTGAACGAGCTGCTGACCCGCAGCGAGCGCCTGTTCCAGTTCCAGGACGCCGAGGAAGTGCGCCACCACATCGAGCGCATGATCCAGCGCGGGCTGGCGGTGCAGCTGCCGCGCGCCAGTGGCCAGCGCGAGGACCGCTACATGCACCTGCTGGGTGGCCCGGTGGACGTGCAGGCGTTGGCGGAGAGCTACAAGGGGTCTTCGTCGAGCGGTGGCGGTGGCAGCCCGGCGTTGGAAGCGCGCGTGCAGCAGCTGGAGGCCACCGTGGCCGAATTGCAGGAACAGTTGGCGGCGTTGCGCGCGCAGTTGGGGGACTGAAAGGCAGCCGACCAACGGTCGGCTCTACCCCCTTGGTGCGTGCCCGGTTGTCGGCGTCAGGGGGCCGGGGCGCCCGGGGTGGCGAACAGCAGCACCACGTCACCGCCATGCGGCGGCGGCAGCAGCAGGTCGCCGCGGTCTTCCATGCCCAGTTTGCGCAGCAGCGCGGCCGAACGCAGGTTGTCCGGCGAGACGATGCCGTACAGGTCGGTGTACCCCAGCACGTCGCGCGCGTAGTGCATCACCCCGCGCGCGGCTTCGAATGCGTACCCGTTGCCTTCGTACTGGGCCAGCAACGCGTAGCCGATGTCCGGTGCCGGCAATCCATCGCGGCGTACCAGCCCGGCATTGCCCAGCCACGCGCCGTCGCTGCGGCGGATGATCGCGTACATGCCAAAGCCATTGAGGGTGTAACTGCCCAGCACGCGCTCGGCGGTGTAGTCGCGCGCCTGCGCCAGGGTGCGCACGCCACGGTCGGCGATGTTGCGGATGAAGCCCGGCTCGTTGAGCAAGGCCAGCATGTCGGCCGCATCGTGATCGGGATCGATCAGGCGCAGGTGCAGGCGTTCGGTCTGGATCACGGCGGACATGCGGGTACCGGTAGAAAGCGATACACCGATTGTGCAATGGGCGCCCCGAACACGGTAGAGCCAACCGTTGGTCAGCTGCCGGAACACGGTAGAGCCAACCGTTGGTCGGCTGCCGAAACACGGTAGAGCCGACCGTTGGTCGGCTGCTCTTCGAGCCGGGATAGGGCAACCGACGCGCTTCGGGCAGCCGACCAACGGTCGGCTCTACCCGTGCGGTGGGTCAGTCGAACAGTGCCTGGATCGCGGCAAGGCCCGCGCTGGCGCGCTCTTTCTTGCGCGCGGCGTCGGCGACGGGGTCGGCGCCGTCGCGCTGCATTTCCTCGGCCGGAATTTCATCGAAGAACCGGCTGGGCTTGAGCCGCACGTGCTCGCCGAACTTGCGGGTGAGCTTGCTGTAGCTCATCCACAGCTGCACCTTGGCACGGGTGATGCCCACGTACAGCAGGCGCCGTTCTTCCTGCAGGTTGCCTTCGTCCAGGCTGACCTGGTGCGGCAGCACGCCGTCCTCGCAGCCGATGATGAACACATACGGGAATTCCAGGCCCTTGGACGCGTGCATGGTCATCATCCGCACCTGGTTGCCGCCGTCATCCTTGTCGTTGCGCGACAACAGCGCCAGCTGCGCGGCCAGGTCGGCGGTGGTGGCGCCACGCGGGCCGCCTTCGAACCACTGCGCCAGCTCCTCCAGGTTGCCCAGCCGGCGCTGGTAGACCGATTCTTCCTTGCACGCGCTGCGCAGTTCGGAGACCAGCCCGGACTCCTTCACCAGCTTGCGGACCAGGTCGCCGGAACTGAGCTTGGGCATTTCCGCGCGCAGGTCGCGCAGGATGTCGGTGAAGCGGCTCAGGCCGTTGGCCGCGCGCGGTGGCAGCTGCGACAACGCGCCAATGGCCTCGGCCGCGTACGCCATCGGCAGCTCTTTCTCCGACGCAAGTTCAGCCAGCTTGGCCAGGGTGCCGGCGCCCACTTCGCGCTTGGGCGACTGCACCGCACGCATGAACGCCGTATCGTCGTCGGGGTTCACCAGCAGGCGCAGCCATGACAGCGTGTCCTTGACCTCCTGGCGCTCCAGGAACGCGGTGCCGCCGGTGATGTGGTACGGCACGCGCACCAGCTGCAGCGCTTTTTCCAGTGGCCGCGACTGGAAGTTGCCGCGGAACAGGATGCAGAAATCGCTCCACGGAATCTTCTTCGACGTCGCCAGGAAGGAGATCTCGGCCGCCACTTTTTCGGCTTCGTGTTCGCTGTTGCGGCACTCCCATACGCGGATGCGCTCGCCGTCGGCCTGGTCGCTCCACAGCTTCTTCAAGTGTTCGTGCGGGTTGTTGGCGATCAGCGCGTTGGCCGCGCGCAGCACGCGGTTGGAGCAGCGGTAGTTCTGCTCCAGCTTGATGATTTCCAGCGCCGGGTAGTCGCGCGCCATCTGCTGCAGGTTTTCCGGGTTCGCGCCACGCCAGGCATAGATCGACTGGTCATCGTCGCCCACGCAGGTGAAGTTGCCCTTGCTGCCGGCCAGCTGCTTGAGCAGCCGGTACTGCGCATCGTTGGTGTCCTGGCATTCGTCGACCAGCAGGTAGCCGATGCGCTCGCGCCAGGCCACGGCGATCTCGGGGTTCTCTTCCAGCACCTGCACCGGCAGCCGGATCAGGTCGTCGAAGTCGACCGCGTTGAACGCGGTCAGGCGCAGCTGGTACCGCTCGTAGACGCTGGCCGCTTCCTTCTCGCGGGTGCTGCGCGCCGCCGCCATGGCCTGCTCGGGGGACAGCCCGGCGTTCTTGGCGCGCGAGATCAGGTTCTTCACGTCCTCGATGTCGTCGGGCTTGGCGCCGTACATCAGGTCCTTGACCTGCGAGGTGGCGTCGTCCGCATCGAAGATCGAGAAGCCGCGCTTGAGCCCCACCGCGGCGTGCTCGATCTGCAGGAACTTCAGCCCCAGCGCATGGAAGGTGCAGATGGTGACGTCCTCGGCATCCCCGCCGTGCAGGCGCTTGGCCACGCGCTCGCGCATTTCCTTGGCCGACTTGTTGGTGAAGGTGATCGCCGCGATGCGCCGCGCGGGGTAGCGCTTGGTCGCGATCAGCTGGGCGATCTTTTCCACGATCACGCGCGTCTTGCCGCTACCGGCGCCGGCGAGCACCAGTAGAGGACCTTCGCAGTGCAGCACTGCAGCGCTTTGGGGGGGGTTGAGACCGTGCATGCCATCTCCGGGGGAGGAGCATTGTACCGGGCCGCCCGGCCAGGTCGGAGGGCCGGACCGCGGCGGACGATTGCGTCCGCCGGCCCCGCCGGGCAGCCACGGGAGCCGGCCGGGCGTCTAGAATTGGCCGATGGCCAAGCTCTATTTCTATTATTCGGCGATGAACGCCGGCAAGACCACCACGCTGCTGCAGTCGGCGCACAACTACCGGGAACGGGGCATGCGCGTGGCCATCCTGACCCCGCGCCTGGACGACCGCGCCGGGCGGGGCGTGGTGGCCTCACGGATCGGGCTGAAGGCCGACGGCGTGGCCTTCGACCGCGATACCGACCTGCAGCGGCTGATTGCGCAGGACCTGGAGACCCACGGCAAGCTCGGCTGCGTGTTGGTCGACGAGGCGCAGTTCCTGAGCCGCAGCCAGGTCTGGCAGCTCAGCGAGGTGGTCGACCAGCTGCGCATTCCGGTGCTGTGCTACGGGCTGCGCACCGATTTCCGCGGCGAGCTGTTCGAAGGCAGCCAGTACCTGCTGGCCTGGGCCGACGAGATGCAGGAGATCAAAACGATCTGCCACAGCGGCAAGAAGGCCACCATGACCGTGCGGGTGGACGAGCACGGCCATGCGGTACAGGACGGCCCCCAGGTGGAAATTGGCGGCAACGAGCGCTATGTGTCGGTGAGCCGGGCCGAGTTCAAGAAAATCACCCGCGGTGAGGGCCGGATTGATCCGGCGCAGGCGCCCCTGCCTCTGTAGGTGGTGATTCTTTTGCAGGGCTTGCAGCCCTGCGCCTGCTCAATGCGACGGCAACGGCCAAAGCAAGAGCGGCATTCCGTGGGATGGCGGGGCGGTGTGGGTGGTCAGGACACGCCGTAAACCCATCCATGGGGGCTCGATGGCGCTATCCATGGCGCCAACGGTCCTGCCCACCCAGACCGCCCCACCTCTGACAGGTTCACGCGGCTGTTGGTGGGTGCCGACCGTTGGTCGGCACATCTGTCAGATATCGAAATTCATCTATCGAAATTCATCTGGGGTCAGAGCCCGTTGCGCAGCAACGGGATCCGACCCCGTGCTCCGACAGATCGCGGAGGTCGGTCGAAGGCGGGGTGGGTCCGGTTGAGGGGGTGTGAGCGCCACGGATGGCGCGACCAAGCCCCCATGGATGGGTTTACGGCGTCCCCCTCAACCGGACCCACCCCGCCATCCCACGGAAAGCCAGCTTTTGACGTTGAAGTTGATTGAAGCAGGTGCAGGGCTGCAAGCCCTGCAATCCCAAACCACCTAGTACAGCGTGCGCTCCGGCGCGCCCTTCGGCGGCGGGCTGTACTGGTACAGCCAGGTTTCGGTCAGCGTCTTGCCGCCGCTGCGCAGGTACAGGCGGATGTCGATCTGGTCGGTGGAATCATCGGGCGGGACCAGGTCGAACATGGCGCGGTAGCCCTTGATCTCGCGCAACGGGCGCGCCGAGACGATCTCCACGCGGCCGCGGCTGGCCTGGACCACCGCTTCCACCTCGCCCTTGTCGATCAGCGCGGCCAGTTCGCCGCCTTCGAAATCCACCGCGAAGCGCCACGAGAAATACGCCCGCTTCTTGCCGATCACCCCGCCCAACCCGGTGCGGCTGTCCACGCAATGCGCCAGCGGCGTACGGGCCGGCGGCTGCGCGCCCCAGTACAGGCGGTAGCCCAGCAGCAGTTCCTGGCCCGGCTGCGGCTTGGCCTCCGGGTTCCAGAACGCCACGATGTTGTCGAAGGTTTCATCCACGGTGGGGATCTCGACCAGCTGCACCGAGCCCTTGCCCCACTGCCCCTTCGGTTCCACCCACAGGCACGGGCGCTTCTCGTAGAACACCCCGTCGTCCTGGTAGTGGTCGAAGTTGCGGTCGCGCTGCAGCAGGCCGAAGCCGCGCGGGTTGTTGTCCACGAACATGTTGAAGCGCAGGTTGTGCGGGTTGCACAGCGGGCGCCAGATCCACTCGCCGCTGCCGGTCCACATCGACAGGCCATCGGTGTCGTGGATTTCCGGGCGCCAGTCCCAGGCCATGCGGCGGTCGTTCTCGCCCACCTGGTACATGCTGGTGCACGGGGCGATGCCCAGCCGCTCGATGGCTTTGCGCGGGTACAGGGCGCAGTCGATGTCCATCAGCAGGGTGTCGCCGTTGGTGATCGCAAAGCGGTACGCGCCGGCCACGCTGGGCGAATCCAGCAGCGCATACACCACCAGGGTGTTGGAATCGGCGGCCGGCTGTTCCAGGTAATAGGCGATGAAGTCCGGGAATTCCTCGGGCTTGCCCATGCCGGTGTCGATGGCCAGGCCACGCGCCGATTGGCCGTACTGGCCTTCCTTGCCCACGGCACGGAAGTAGCTGGCGCCCAGGAACGCGGCGAAATCACGGTTGGTGTCCTGGCGGGTATTGAGCCGGAAGCCGGCAAAGCCCAGGTCGGCCGGCAGGTGGCTGCCCTTCAACCCGCTCTTGCCGTAATCGAACGCGGCCGGGTCGTAGGCCAGTTCCTGCGCCTTGCCATCCACCACGTCGTACATGCGCACCGGGGAATGGAAGTACAGGCCCAGGTGGAAGAACTTGGCCTGGTACTTGCCGGGCTTGTCGGCCCACAGCGCATGGTCCTGGCGGTAGCTGATGGACTGGTACTGGTCCCAGTCCAGCGCTTCCAGCGGCCCGGGCAACGTGCGCTTGTGGGTCTGGTAGGCGGCCTGCGACAGCGCGCGCGCCTGGCCCTTGAGGGTGGCGAAATCGAACGGCTGCGGCTGGCCGAGCCGGCGCAGGCCCACCTGGCTGCCCTGCGCGGCGCAGGCCGGCAGCGCCGGAAAGCCGATCGCGGCCAAGGCCAGGGAGGCATTGCGGATGAAGTCGCGACGTTGCATGCAGGCAGCACTGGCAGGAAAGGGCCGGACATCATAGGCAGGCGAACGTTAAATCGCCGAGGTGGCGCGCGCGTGGCGTTCAGCCAGCCCGCCGCTCAGCGGGCGGTGGCCAGCGTCGCACTGGCGCAGTCCCGCAGTGCCTGGTCGATGTCGCGCAGCGCGGCGCCGCCCTGCGGCCACTGCACCCGGGCCTGGCCCTGCAGCCGCAGCAGCGCCTCGCGGCTACGCAGCGGCGTCTGCGCGCAGTGGAGCGCGGCCAGGCGGGTGCGCGCCTGCCAGCGCACGGCGGTGCTGGCAGGGTCCAGCGCGCGGCTGTCGGCCACCGCCAGCAGCACGCGCTCGGCCTCCACGTCCTGCCCCATGCGGACCAGGTTGCGGCCCCAGGCCAGCTGCAGGGCGTGTTGCCCGGCCATGGCCTCGGCACCGCCCTGGCGGTGGCGCAGCATCAACTGCGCCAGCTGGTCGCCGGCCTGGCGCGGGTCGCCGTAGGCACTGGTGATCTCGGCCATCCGCAGGTCGGCCTGCTGCACCGACGGATCCTGGTCGCCGCGTTGCGCGGCCTGCCATTGGCGGCCTTCATGCAGGGCGGCCAACCCGGCCTGCCAGCGCCCGGCCTGGGCCAGGGCACTGCCGTAGTCGTACAGGCCCTGCGGCAGCAACCGCACGCAGTCCGGTTGCCGCCAGATCGCCACGGCATGCTCGAAATCGACCACGGCCTCATTGCTGTCACCGCGCTCCAGCGCCAGCAGGCCCAGCGCGTGCCAGCTCAGGCCGGTGTCGCGGTGCTGCTCGCCCAGCGCCAGCCGGGTCAGGCGATGGACCTGCTGCAGGGTCGCGTCCGCCTGGCGCAGGTCGCCGCGCTGCAGGGCCAGCACGCCACGCAGGCGCCGGATCGACAGAGTCTCCGGGTGGTCCGGCCCATACAGGCTGACCGCGTCAGACCAGGCGATGCGCAGGGTCTGCTCGGCAGCCGCCAGGTCACCCTGCGCGGCGAGGGTTTCACCCAGGTGGCGGCGCACGACAATCAGCTGCGGCAGGCGCTCACCGGCCCGCAGCTGCAGCAGCTGCAGCGCCTGCTGGTAGCCGGCCAGGGCGGCCTGCGGGCGGCCGTCGTCGCTGTCCAGCGCGGCCAGGTCGGACAGGCTCTCGGCGGTGCCGGCGGTGTCGTGCAGCACCTCGCGGCGCACCGCCAGCGACAGCGCGAAAGCCGTGCGCGCTTCGTCGCGGTAGCCCAACAGCTGCTGGCAGCGGCCCAGCTGGGCGTGGTACTCGGCCACCAGGCCGGGCAGCGCGCTGCGCTGTTGCGCGGCCAACGACTGCATCGGGGTCATGTGCGCCACGCACTCACGCGAGCGGCCCAGCATGCGCAGCGCGCGTCCGCGCTGGGTGACCGCTTCCAGCTGCAGCGTGGGCGGCACCTCGCCGGCCTGCTCCAGCAGTGCGCGCTGGCGATCCAGCGTCTGCAGCGCAAGTTGATAGTCGCCCATGCCGATCCGCAGACGTCCGATCACGCCCTGCAGATCGGCCAGCGACAACGGCTGGTCGGCCAGTTCGGCCTCGCCGCGCTGCTGCCCGGTGGCCAGCAACTGGCGCACGTCGAAGCTGCCATGGCGTGCGCCGGCGGCGCGGTCGAACAGGCCCACGGTGAACTCCTGCATGGCCTGGGCGCGGGCGATTTCGCGCCGGGCCTGCTGCATCTGCCACAGCGCCACCACCGCCAGGCCGGCCAGCGCCACGGCCCCCAGCGAGCCCACCGCCACGCCCCAGCGGTGCCGACCGATGTACTTGCGCAGGCGGTACAGCGTGCGCTGCGGTCGCGCGTGGATGGGGCGGCCTTCCAGGAAGCGGCGCAGGTCCTGCGCCAGCGCTTCGGCCGAGGCATAGCGCTGTGCCGGCTCCTTCTGCAGCGCCTTGAGCAGGAGGGTGTCCAGATCGCCGCGCAGGCGCCGGGCCAGCCGCCGATCGGCCAGCGTGGCCGGACTCCCGCCGCTGCCGCGCAGCACCACCACCGAGGCGCGCGGCGCGGTCACCTCCAGGATCGAGCGCTCCCATTCGGCGTCGCTGTGTCGGCGCAATCGGTAGGGCTTGCGCCCGGTGATCACTTCAAACAGCACCACACCCAGCGAGTACACATCGGTGAGCGTGGTGACCGGTTCGCCACGTACCTGTTCGGGGGCAGCGTAGTGGAGGGTGAACGCGCGCGCCTCGGTGGCCGGGTGCTGGGCGTCGTCGCGCTTCTCCGGGGCATCAAGCAGCTTGGCGATGCCGAAGTCGAGCAGCTTCACTTCGCCGTGGGCGGTGACCAGGATGTTGGAGGGCTTCAGGTCGCGGTGCACGATCAGGTTGGCGTGCGCGTGGGTGACCACGGCGCACACCTGCAGCATCAGCTGTAGCCGGCGTTCCAGCGGCAGCTGCAACCGCTGGCAGTAGTCGGTGATCGGTTCGCCTTCCACGTACGCCAGCGCCAGGTAAGGCTGGCCCTGCAGGTCGACGCCGGCATCGAGCAGTTCGGCCAGGTTGGGATGCTGCAGCCGCGCCAGGATGTCGCGCTCGCGGCTGAAGCGCTGGCGCAGGCCCGGGTCGGCATAACCACTGCGCAGCAGCTTGAGGGCCACCTGGCGCTGGTACAGGCCATCGGCGCGTTCGGCCAGCCAGACTTCACCCATGCCGCCCTCGCCAAGCGCGCGCAGCAGCCGATACGGCCCGATCAGCGTGCCGGCACGGCTGTCCTGCGGGGCGGCGGTCCACAACGGCTGGGCCATGAACTCGTGGCTGGCGCGCTCGTGTTCCAACAGGCGCTCCAGGTCGTCGGCCAGCGTCGGATCAGTCAGGCGCAGCTGCGCCAGCCGCTGCGCGCGCGGCCCGTCGGCAAGTTCCAGCAGTTGGTCCAGCAGCGAAGACACCTGCCGCCAGCGCGACGCTTCCATCGATCTGCTCCCCGAACGATGTACCACCGCCCGCGCCGCCACGCGGGACCGTCATTGCCCGCCGTGTTCAGTCGTCGCGCACCGAGGCCAGCAGGAACATGCGCGCCTTCTGCCAGTCGCGGCGGATGCTGCGTTCCGAGCGCTGGCACAGGTCGGCGATCTCCTGTTCGGACAACCCGGCGAAATAGCGCAGCTCCACCACCTTGGCCAGGTGGGCATCCACCGCCTGCAGCCGGGCCAGCGCCACATCCAGCGCCAGCAGGTCTTCATCCAGGCGCACGCCGCTGCTGCTGTTCTCGGGCAGGTCCACCCGTTTGAGGTCGCCCCCGCGTTTGCGCGCCAGCCGGTTGCGCGCGTAATCCACGACCACGCTGCGCATGGCCGAGGCGGCATAGGCGAAAAAGTGCGCGCGGTCCTCGAAACGGGCCGCACCGCGTGCGCCGAGCAGCTTCAGGTAGGACTCGTGGACCAGCGAGGTGGCATCCAGCGTGCGCCCCTGCTGGCCGGCCAACTGGCGCCGGGCCATGCTGTGCAGCTCCTGGTAGAGCAGGGTCAGCACCCGGTCCAGGGCAGCGCGGTCGCCCGCGCGGGCTGAATCCAGCCATACGGTGATATCCGGTGCTTCGTCCATCGCACACCCCCGCCGGTGACATTGGGCGGACTATACCGCCGCCAAGGCGACGGGCGTGCGAGGGGTCAGCGCTGGCAGTAGCCGCACCAGACGCTGGCGCGCTGGCCGATGGTGGCGTGGCGGAGCAGCCGGCCGCACTGGCGACACGGCTCGCCTTCACGGCCGTAGACCAGCAGTTCCTGCTCGAAATAGCCCGGCGCCCCGTCCGGGTTGATGAAATCGCGCAGGGTGGTGCCGCCGCGGGTGATGGCGTAGGCCAGGATCTGCTTCACGGCATCGGCCAGGCGCTGGTAGCGCGCGCGGGAGATCTTCCCGGCCTCGCGCAGCGGGTTGATGCCAGCCATGAACAGGCTTTCGGCGGCGTAGATGTTGCCCACCCCGACCACGATGCCCTGGTCCATCAGGAAGGTCTTCACCGGTGCCTTGCGCCCCCGGCTGCGCTGGAACAGGTAATCGCCGTTGAAGGCCTCCTCCAGCGGCTCCGGACCCAGCCCGGCCAGCAGTTCATGGGTTTCCCCGGCGGGCTGCCACAGCAGGCTGCCGAACCGGCGCGGATCGTTGAAGCGCAGCAGGCGGCCATTGTCCAGGCTGATGTCGACGTGGTCGTGCGCGCGCACGGGGGTATCGCCGGGCAACACGCGCAGGCTGCCGGACATGCCCAGGTGCAGCAGGGCGCTGCCGATGGCGGTATCCAACAGCAGGTACTTGGCGCGGCGGCGCACGCCCTCGATCGCCTGGCCGGGCAGCAGCGCGCCGATCTCATCGGGAATGGGCCAGCGCAGGTCCGGCCGGCGCAGGATCACGCCATGCACGCGGCGGCCTTCCAGGTGCGGGGACAGGCCGCGGCGGGTGGTTTCTACTTCGGGCAGTTCAGGCATGGCGCGATTCTAAGCCGTCCCCCGGTGAACCGCTGCCTGTCCGAACGTCACGCTCACCGCGGCGGCGCGGCCAGTTCCTTCGCACTCAGGTACCCGTCGCCGTTGGCATCCTGCTTGTGGAAACGCTGCACCAGGGTCCGCCGCTGCTGTTCGCGGGTGATCGAGGCGCCCTTGCCGCCGGGCAGTTCGTCGGCACTGAGCACGCCATCGGCATTGCGGTCCATGCGCTCGAAGGCGTACATCATCCACTGCACGTATTCCTCGACGCTGACCCGGCCATCGCCGTCGGTATCCATGCGCTGCAGGTAGCTGCCGGTGTCGGCCACCTGCGCCTGCGCCATGCCGGCGGCCACCAGCAGGGCCACGCAGGAAAAACGCCGCACAGGGCGGCGTTTTTCACGCTTCATCACGCCCGGGCGCACCGGTCAGTGCGCCGTCAGCGCGTAGCCCTTCAGGCGGGCGGCGTAAGCCTGCAGCGCGGCGATGCCGCTGGCTTCGGCCTCGTGGCACCACGCCTGAAGCAGCTTCAGGCGCTCGGCGGCATCGTTGCCCCGCGCTTCCAGCAAGGCTGCCAGACGCGCGCGGTGTTCGACCAGCACGCGGATGCGCGGGCGCTGTTCCACCCAGGTGCTGAGCTGGGCGCGGCAGTCCGGCTTGAGCCAGCGGCCATCGTTGACCAGCCCGCGGCGCATGCGACGCGGCAGCAGCTTGCGCAGCTTGGCACCGGCCATCGCCGCCTCTTCGCGCAGGGCCGGCACGAACACGTTGCGCTGGTAGTCGGTCATGGCCTGGAAGCGGTGCGACAGCAGCGCCTTGAGGGTTTCAGCATCCGGCACGGCGATGTTCGGGCGCACGTCCATGGACGGCGCCACGCGCAGCACCTTGGCCAGGCGCACGGCCTGCAGGCCGCGGATGGCGGCCCAGCCGATGTCGAACTCCCAGCGGCGCATCGAGAAGCGGGCCGAGCTGGGGAAGGCGTGGTGGTTGTTGTGCAGCTCTTCACCGCCGATCCAGAACGCCCACGGGGTCAGGTTGGTGGAGGTGTCGGCAGATTCGAAGTTGCGGTAGCCCCACCAGTGGCCCAGGCCGTTGACCACGCCGGCGGCCCAGAACGGGATCCACGCCATCTGGATCGCCCACAGGGCAACGCCCGGCAGGCCGAACAGCAGGCTGTTGATGGCCAGCAGCGCGACCGGGCCGAGGTTGGCGTGCGGGGTGTAGAGCGTGCGTTCGATCCAGTCGTCCGGTGCGCCGCGGCCGTACTGCTCGATGTCCGCGCGCATCGCGCGGGCTTCGCGGTACAGCTCCACGCCACGCCAGAACACCATGCCGATGCCCTTGGTGACCGGGCTGTGCGGGTCTTCGTCGGTTTCCACCTTGGCGTGGTGCTTGCGGTGGATGGCCACCCACTCCTTGGTGATCATGGAGGTGGTGAGCCAAGTCCAGAAGCGGAAGAAATGCGCGATGACCGGGTGGAAATCCACGCCACGGTGCGCCTGGCTGCGATGCAGGTACAGGGTGACGGCGAAGATGGTGAGCTGGGTGAACACCAGCAGCACCAGTGCCATGCCCCACCAGCCGAGGCCGACGACACCGCCGGTCAGGAAGTTGAGGAGCGTATCGAGCATCGCAGGACTCCAGGCCGCGGACGGCCAGCAAGGGAACAGGTACACCTTCGGACATGATGGGGCCTGCAGTTGCAAACTTCATCCGTCTGGTGCGATTTTTGCGCAGTCATTCAGTTGTTTTCCTCCTTCGTGAGCATGCCCGCGCATTCATGACAGTCGCAGCCTCTTCGGCGCCCCTGGCCGCCAACGTCCCCCTGATCGAGCTGGACCGCGCCTGCGTGATCCGCGGCCAGGTCCGGGTTCTGCACGACCTCAGCCTGCGCATCGCCCAGGGCCAGCACACTGCGCTGCTGGGCCCCAACGGCTGCGGCAAGTCGTCCTTCATCAAGCTGATCACCCGCGAGCTGTACCCGCTGGCGCATGCCGACGGCAGCGTGGCGGTACGGGTGCTGGGGCAGAACCGCTGGCAGGTGGACCGGCTGCGCTCGCAGTTGGGCATCGTCACCGGCGATCTGAGCAGCAACCTGGCCGACATGCCCGGGCTGACCGTGGAGGAAGCGGTGCTGTCGGGCTTCTTCGCCAGCTTCGTGGTACCGGCCTTCCGCGAGGTCACCGAGGACATGCGGCAGCGTGTGCGTGAAACCCTGGCCCTGACCGGCGCGCTGCCGCTGCTGGCGCGGGGCTATGCCGAACTGTCGGCCGGTGAAACCCGGCGCGTACTGATCGCCCGGGCGCTGGTCAACCGGCCGCAGGCGCTGCTGCTGGACGAACCCTCCACCGGTCTGGACCTGATCGCCCGCCAGCACCTGATCGCCACCATGCGCAGGTTGGCCGCCGAAGGCATCACCCTGGTGCTGGTGACCCACCACATCGAGGAGGTCATCCCGGAAATCGCGCGGGTGGTGCTGCTGCGCAGCGGCCGGATCATCGCCGATGGCCCCCGCGACGACCTGCTGCGCGACGCGCCGCTGTCGGACGTGTTCGGCGGCCCGATCCGAGTGGTGGAGCATGAGGGTCGGCTGAGCGCGTTTGCCGGATAGGTCGCGCAGCCACCCATGGGGTGGCTCTACCGCCGGGCGACGGAGGGTATCGCCTCCGCCGCCCGCCTTGCCTAGAACGTCAACGCCACCGCGCGTGACTCGATCGGGGCCATCCGGCCCTGGTCCTGCAGCTGCAGGTCGCGCAGCTCGAACGGGGCCGCATACCCGCGCGGCAACGCCACGCTGGCGAAGGGCAGCGCGATGGCGCCGCTGCCGGCGCGGTCGAACCACGCCGCGCTGTGCGCCTGCGCCACCGGCCGCAGCTGGCCGTCCGGGCCGGTGGCGTACAGCGTGCCGCGCGCCTCGTAGCGACCGGGCGCACCAATCTGCAGCGGCAACGTCACCGTGCGCCGGGCGAGGTCCACCTCGGCCTGGCCGGTGAAGCGCGCGGTGGGCTGGGCCACCGCGAAGGCCACCTTGCCATCGCGCTGCACCCCGTTGGCGCTGACGAAGGCCTGCAGTTCCCACAGCCCCTGCACCGGGCCAATGTCCTGCGGAATCGTCACGCGTGCGCGCAGGCCTTCCTTGCCGGCCACCAGCGGCACCGGCCAGCTGCGGCCATCCGGGGCCACCAGCAACGCCTCGCCGCCGGCCGGCAGGGTGCGCGCCGCCGCCGTGGCGCCGGCCAGCGTGGCCGTGCCACGGTCATCCACCAACCGCGCGCTCAGCTCCACGCTGCCACCGGCCAGCACCTGCTGGCGGCTGGCCTGCAGCTGCAATGCCACCGTGCTGTTGGGCTCCAGCACCTGCACCACGTAGCGGCCCTGCGCCTGGGCACTCTGCAGGCGGTAGGTGCCCACCGCCGCACTGCGCCCGGTGCGCACCATGGCGCTGCCCTGCCCCACTGCCATGCCGGCCGCACGCAGCTGCTGGTCATCCACGACCTTGTCCACCGCCAGCGCGCCGGCCGGGTCGCGCACCTGCCATTGCTGCGGTGCCAGCGCGCGGGCACCTGGCGCCGGGCTGACCTGGATCACCGCATCCGGTGCGGTCAGCGGCAGGTCCAGGCCGCGTTGCAGGGTGGCCGCGTCCACCATTTCCCAGTAGCTGCGGCTGGTGGCCACGAAGGGCGCGGGCGCGGTCAGCGTAGCGGTGGGATCCAGTGCCCAGGCAAAACTCACCGGGGCCCGCTCGATGCCGTCGGCCTGCAGGGGTGCGCTCTCCACGCGCGGCGCCAGCTGGTCGCTGCTGCGGGCCAACAGCGGCTGCGCGGCGTGCAGCGGGAGGGCCACCAGCGCCGCGGCAACAGCGGCGGCAATCGTCAGTCTTGAAGTCATGGCGTGCTCCTCACAGGGTCAGGTCGTTGCGCAGGATCGTGCCCAGGCCGAAGCACTCGCGGCGGCTCTGGTTGTGGCTCAGCGGCTCGGCGCCCTGGGTGCGCGCCTTGTCGGTGAACCACAGGGTGCCGGCGGCCTTCTGGCTGCTGCACTCCAGGAACCCGTCCGAGCAGCTGTTCAACCAGTTCTGGGTGAACTCCAGCCCCACGTTCTGCGCGTACCCGCCGCAGTAGCTGTTGCTGTCCCACACCGCCGACTCCACATCCGAACCGACCACCGCGCGGAACGGCTTCGGCAGCGCCGGGCGCCCGGCGGTGCCATACAGGTTCTGCGCGTTGTAGGTGGCCATGTGGCCCACCTGCTGCTGGCGCACGGCATCGCTCTTGTAGCCCAGCAGCCAGCCCACCGAGGTCTCGAAGGTATTGCCGTTGAGCACGGCATCGGCCAGCGGCGTACCGGCCGAGGACGGTGCCAGCGCGGTGACCTTGCCGATGGTCTGGATGATCTTCGGGTAGCGGCTGTCGTAGGTGGGGTTGGACAGGATCCAGCGCACCACGTTGCCGCCGTTGGAGTGGGTGATCACCACCAGTTTGGTGATGCCCTTGGTGTTGATGAAGGTGGTCAGTTGCCCGGCCAGGCAACCGGCCGCCTCGGGCTTCCACATGTACTGTTCGAAATCGCAGTTGATGACCGTGTAGTTGCTGCTGTTGGGCAGCCCCTGGCGCACGGTGTCGATGATGCCCGGCTGCCAGTAGTCCGTGCGTGCGTCGGTCTGCTTGCCGGTGCCGTGCACGAACGCCACGCCCACCACATCGGCCGCGTGCGTGGTGCCGCACGCCAGCATCAAGCCCAGGGCGAGTCCGCCGCCCGTCCATCCCGCGTTGCTTCGCATCCGTTTGCTCCCTTGCAGGTGATCCCCCTGATGACCGGCGCTATCGCGTTGCCATGCAGTCCATCTATCCATAGAGATATGACGAGTGATGGCGCCTTTGGCGAAGCTATGTCGCGCGGCGGTCGAATTCCGTGAACCAGTAGCGGGTTTCCGTCATCCAACGGCCGGCCATGCCGGATCTGGCCGCATGACCAACGGCCACTGTCGCGCCCGGGTGAAGCTGCGATCATGCCACCTCCCCTCTTTGCGAGACCAGCCGATGTCGTCGTCCGCCGCCCCCGTCCTGCGCCCCTTCCTGACCGCTGCCGTGCTGGTGGCGTTGGCGGGCTGTACGACGTCCGGTGCGCGCACCACGGCCGTGGAGGCCTCGGTGACGACCAAGGCGGTTGGTTACCTGCAGGCCGACGCGGTGCCCGCCAGCCTGGCGCTGGTACCGGCGCCGCCGGCCGCCGGCTCTGCAGGTTTCGCGCTGGACGAACAGGTCAGCCGTGAGGCGCGTGCGCTGCGTGGCAGTCCGCGCTTCGCCCAGGCCCACACCGATGCCGAGCTCGGCTTCCCGGCCGGTGCCAACCAGTTCTCCTGCGCCATCGACATGGACGTGGACGCGGTGAAGACGCCCGCGCTGTACCGCCTGCTGGAGCGCAGCCGGATCGATGCCAGTGCGGCCACGCGCACCGCCAAGAAGCACTACCAGCGCGCGCGCCCGTTCATGGTCAACGGCGAACCCACCTGCACGCCCGAGGATGAAGAAGGCCTGCGCGGCAACGGGTCGTACCCGTCAGGCCACACCTCCATCGGCTGGGCATGGGCCTTGATCCTGTCGGAGATCGCGCCCGACCGCGCCGATGCGATCCAGCTGCGCGGCCGCAACTACGGTGAAAGCCGCCTGGTGTGCAACGTGCACTGGCAGAGCGACATCCTGGAAGGCCGCTTCATGGGCGCAGCAGCCGTGGCACGCCTGCATGACAACGCCGCGTTCAACAAGGACCTGCTGGCTGCACGCAAGGAGATCGTTGCCGCGCGCAAGGCCGGGCTGCATTCCAGCCGCGATTGCGCGGCCGAGGAAGCGGTGTTGAAGGTACGGCCCGAGAGCGCGTTGTAGGCGCGTTGGGCAGCCGACCAACGGTCGGCTCTACCGCGTATGACGGAAAACGGCGCGGATTTCTCCGCGCCGTTTTCGTTTTCAGGGGCGTGCCCACCAATGGTGGGCACCTACCGCATGACGTGCATCAGAACTTCGCGGTGAATTCCACGCCGAACGTGCGCGGTTCGTTGAGGAAGCCGGTGAGGTTGTTGAAGTCGATCGCCCCCACCACGCGCACCTGGTCGGTCAGGTTCCGGCCGTACACGGCCACGTCGTACTGGCCGTAATCCCAGTTGTAGCCCAGGCGCAGGCCGCCTTCCAGCGACGAGCGGCTGCGGAACTCCGGCGACTCGTACAGGAAGAAGTTGACCGGGCTGCGGTAGGCCCAGTCGGTGTAGACGTACAGCTCGCTGGCGTCGTTGATGGGGAAACCGGCGCGCAGGGTCAGGTTGTGGATCCACTTCGGCGCCTGCGGCAGCGAATTGCCGTTGACCAGGGCAAAGGTGGCGCCGTCGATGACCGTGGTCGGGTCGGTGATGGTGCAGCCACCACCGCAGATCGCCACCGCCAGATCGCGGTCCTTGATCTCGGTGTCGTTGTAGCTGCTGCCCAGGGTGAGCAGCACGTGGTCGGTGAGGTACGCCTCGAAGTCCAGTTCCACGCCCTGGCCCAGGGTCTTGTCGGCGTTGAGCAGGGTGGCGGTGTTGTTGCTGCCGCCCACCGCGATCAGCTGCTGGCCATCGACGTTGTAGCGGAACACGTTGAAGCCGAGGCGGGCGCGACGGTCGAACAGGTCGGCCTTGATGCCGGCTTCATAGGAAATCACCTTCTCCGAGTCGGCCTGGGAGACGCCACCGAAGGCCAGCCGGCCCTGGATCGACGGCGCGCGGAAGCCCTTGGCCACGCGTGCATAGGCGTTGAGGTTGTCGGTGATCTGGTAGACGCCGCTCAGGTCCCAGCTGACGTCGTTGACGTCGGTGTTGGCCAGGTACGGGCCGCTGACCGGCGTACCGAACGGCACCGCCTGCAGCACGCTGGCGCTGAAGTCCTTCTTGTCCTGCGTGTAACGCACGCCACCGCGCAGCTTGAAGCGCTCGGTCACGTCGAAATCGCCGGACACGAACGCCGCCCAGGCCTTGTTGCGCTGGCTCTGCACGGCATGGCCGTTCTGCGGATTGCCCGGCGCCAGCGAGTCGTAGTTGAAGCTGTCGATGGTGACATCTTCATCGAAGTAGAACAGCCCCGCCTGCCAGTCGAAGCGGCCCCATTCGTTGGATTCGATGCGGAATTCCTGGGTCCACTGGCGGTGGTGCGGCAGGCCGTCGGCCGACTCGGAGGCGAACGGGATGTTGCCCGGGCCGTAGTTGCCCGCGCCCAGGAAGCTGGCGCCGTAGCCGCCGTCGATGTCGCCATGGTTGAGCGATTCGGCGGTTTCATAACCGGTGATCGAGTGCAGCGTCACCCGACCCAGGTCCCACTTCAGGCGCGCGCTGGCGCCCCAGGTTTCCAGTTCGGAGAAATTCTGGCCATCGGTGGAGACCTCGTCGCGGTCGAAGTTCTCGACCAGCTGGTTGGTGCCCGGCTTGAGGATGTTGGCGCGGAACAGGCGGGCGGTGCCGTTGAGCTTGCGCTTGTGCACGTTGAACAGCGCTTCGAGATCGTCGCCTTCGTACAGGAACTGCACGCGGGCGGCGGCTTCGTCGTAGCCTTCAAAGCCCTGCGCCGGTGCATTGGCGCGGGTGTTGGTGACCCAATCATCGCGGCGCTGGTACAGGGCCGACACGCGTGCCGACCAGCGGTCGGTCAGCGGGCCGCCGTAGGCGCCCTGCGTGTTCCAGGTGTTGTAGCTGCCGTAGGCCACCTTGACGTACCCATCGGCGTCCTGCGACGGGCGTGCCGAATCGAACTTGACCACGCCAGCCGGGGTGTTGCGGCCGAACAGGGTGCCCTGCGGGCCGCGCAGCACTTCCACGCCGGCCAGGTCGAACAGCGGGAAGCCCTTCAGCAGCGGGCTTTCCTGCACCACGTCGTCATACACCAGCGACACCGGCTGCGAAGCGTTGAGATCGAAGTCGGTATTGCCCAGGCCGCGGATGTAGAAGCGCGGGAAGGCACGCCCGTAGGACGATTCGATGTTCAGGCTGGGCACGCGCGCGGACAGGAAACGGATGTCGTCGCCGGCCGAACCGAGCACGTCGAGCTTCTCGCCCTGGATGGCCGAGATCGACACCGGGACGTCCTTGGCGTTTTCCACACGGCGCTGGGCCGTCACCTGCAGGGTGTCCAGGGCGACCGGATCCTTGGTGGCGGGGGCGTCCTGGGCTGCGGCCGTCAATGGCAGCAGGGCGGCAAGGGCGATGACGAGCGGGTGCACGGACGGAAACCGGCCGTGGGCAGTGCGGTTCGGGAACATGGCGTTTTAGGCTGTGTTGGGAGGGGTGGTGGACCGGCGCTACCAGACAATTGTTGCAGTACAGCAACAGCGTCGCAAATTCCGGTCATTCATTACCAAGATCCGGCCACCCGGATGTGAAGGCGGGTCGCGGTTTTCGACGCCGATCACGACTTCCGGCCCACTCAGCCCTCCGTCGACCGCCCTAGACTGGCTCCCTCCTCCGTCTGCCAGGCACACCGCCATGACCCAGTGGTATTTCCATACGTCCGGCCAGGCCGACCGCACCGGTCCCCTCGACGATGCCGCCGCCCGCCAGTACGCCCACCTCAACCCGCGGGCACTGGTCTGGTGCGAGGGCATGAGCGGCTGGATGGCGATCAGCGAGGTGCCCGAACTGCTGGCCGGCAGCGTTGCCCCGCAGGGCGCGCCGCCGCCGCTGCCCGGCCCGGGCGGCCGCAGCCAGCGCGCCGACGACATCGAATTCCGCATCGTCGGCCATGAAATGCAGTTCGTGGAGATCGAGCTGGACCCGGGCGAAAGCGCCATCGCCGAGGCCGGCGCGCTGATGTTCAAGGATGCTGCGGTGCAGATGGACACCGTGTTCGGCGACGGCTCGCACAGCGGCCAGGGCGGCGGCTTCATGGACAAGCTGATGAGCGCCGGCAAGCGCGTGCTGACCGGTGAAAGCCTGTTCGCCACGCTGTACACGCATACCGGCCACGGCAAGGCCAAGGTCGCCTTCGCCGCGCCCTACCCCGGCACCGTGCTGCCGATGAAGCTGGACCAGCACGGCGGCCGCCTGATCTGCCAGAAGGACAGCTTCCTGGCCGGCGCGCGCGGCGTGCAGATCGGCGTGCAGTTCCAGCGCAAGATCATGACCGGCCTGTTCGGCGGCGAGGGCTTCATCATGCAGAAGCTGGAAGGCGACGGCTGGGTGTTCGTGCATGCCGGCGGCTGCGTGGTGGAGCGCGAACTGGCCGCCGGCGAGCGGCTGGACGTGGACACCGGCTGCATCGTGGCCTACCACGCCAGCGTGGACATGGACGTGCGCCGCGTGGCCGGCATCAAGAGCATGGTGTTCGGCGGCGAAGGCGTGTTCCTGGCCACCCTGACCGGCCCGGGCAAGGTGTGGCTGCAGTCGCTGCCGTTCTCGCGCCTGGCCGGGCGCATGTGGATGGCCGCGCCCCAGGCCGGCGGGCAGAGCCGTGGCGAGGGTTCGGTGCTGGGCGGCATCGGCCGGATCCTGGACGGCGACAACCGGTTCTGACGGGGCCGGCCCGTGGCCGGCAACCCGATATAAACCGGCGCCCTGTCATTGCCGGCCAACCGCCGGCAGTACCGGTATGCTGACGCCCTCGATGCCCATTCACTTTCTGCCACGCCGATGAAATCACTGCACTGTATTCGCCTGACGCTGTCTGTTGCCGCTCTCGGCCTGCTCGCCGGCTGCGGCGGTGACCCCGTGCGCCCGACCCCGCCGCCGGTCGCCACCCCGGTGGTGCAGGCCAAGCCGGTCAAGATCGGCATCGCCCTGGGCGGCGGCGCGGCCAAGGGCTTTGCGCATATCGGCGTGATCAAGATGCTGGAAGCCAACGGCTTCGAGCCGGTGGTGGTGTCCGGCACCAGCGCCGGCAGCGTGGTCGGCGCGTTGTACGCCAGCGGCATGGACGCGTTCCAGATGCAGTCCAAGGCCGTGGCCCTGGACGAAGCCAGCATCCGCGACGTGCGACTGTTCTCCGGCGGCCTGGTGCAGGGCCAGAAGCTGCAGGACTACGTAAACGCGCAGGTGGGCAACCGCCCTGCCGAAAAACTGCAGAAGCCGTTCGCGGCCGTGGCCACCAACCTGGACACCGGCGACCGCGCCGTGTTCGTGCGCGGCAACGTGGGCCAGGCGGTGCGCGCCTCCAGCAGCATCCCGGGCGTGTTCGAGCCGGTGAAGATCGGCAAGAACAGCTTCGTTGACGGCGGCGTGGTCAGCCCGGTGCCGGTGGACGCCGCGCGCCAGCTGGGCGCGGACTTCGTCATCGCCGTGGACATTTCCAGCAAGGCCAGCGGCAAGTCGCCGACCGGCATGCTGGGCATCGTCAACCAGTCCATCTCGATCATGGGCCAGCGCCTGGGCGAGCAGGAACTGGCGCGCGCGGACATCATCATCCGCCCCAAGGTGCTGGAGATCGGCGCGGCCGATTTCAGCCAGCGAGGCTACGCGATCCTGGAAGGCGAGAAGGCCGCAATGGCGGCGATGCCGCAGATCCGCGCGAAGGTGCAGCAACTGCAGCGGGCGCGTGCGGCCGCTGTTGCGCCGCCGCCGCCGAAGCCCAAGTGCGATGAACCGTCGCGCGTGGGCCGGCTGATGGGGCGCAAGGAAAAGTGCGAGGGCTGAGGCCCCGCCGCCGGTGGAGCCGACCGTTGGTCGGCTGCTCCTGGTTTTGGTCTCCGCGCAGTCGACCAACGGTCGACTCTACCGCGTTGGGTGGGTCGCGCAGCCGACCAACGGTCGGCTCTACCGTGATGGAATGGTGGTGTGGGCGACCCACGGTTGGTTCCACCACGTGATCGTGTTTGCGATCCGCGTTATTCCAGCTGCGACAGCGGCAGCGCGCGAAAATCTTTCACCGTGCGCAGCACGAAGCTGGAATTGACGTCGGCCACGCCAGCGGCGTTGAGCAGTTTGTCCAGCAGGAAACTGGAGAAGTGCTCCAGGTCGCGCACGTAGATGTGCAGCAGGTAGTCCATGTCGCCGGTGAGGGCGTGGCAGGCGACTACTTCGTCCCACTCCACCACGCTGTCGGCGAACACGCCGATGGCGTGCTGGTCGTGCTTTTCGAGCTGCACGCGGACGAACGCCTGCAGGCCCAGGCCGATGCGCCGGGGTTCCAGCCGCGCGCCGTAGCCGGCAATCACGCCCTCGTTCTCCAGGCGCTGCACGCGGCGCAGGCAGGCCGACGGGGACAGGTTCACCCGGGCGGCCAGTTCGGCGTTGGTGGCACGGCCGTGCTGCTGGATTTCAGCCAACAGGCGCAGATCCGTGCGGTCGAACTGGGGTTCTCCGGCCATTGCTGCTCCGCAACATGAGGTGGACGCAATGATATTGCGCCAGTTGGGCATATCCGCGCAACTTTGCAAACCTCTTGCGCGCCCCCTGCCCTAGCATCGTCAGATGACGTCCCAGGAGACCACCACGATGGAAACCGCCACCGCCCCGCGCCGCGTCGAACACCAGCAGACCGACAAGGGGTACGTCCCGGTGTATACCACCGCGATCGTGGAACAGCCCTGGGACACCTACACCGCCGACGACCACGCCACCTGGAGCACGCTGTACCAGCGCCAGCGTGCGCTGCTGGAAGGGCGTGCCAGCAAGGAGTTCCTGCACGCGCAGGACGAGATGGGCATGAGCGCGCACATGATTCCGCGCTTCGACCAGCTCAACGAGGTGCTGGGGGCCGCCACCGGCTGGACGCTGGTAGGGGTGGAAGGGCTGCTGCCGGAACTGGATTTCTTCGACCACCTGGCCAACCGCCGCTTT
Source organism: Stenotrophomonas sp. 364 (assembly GCF_009832905.1). NCBI lineage: Bacteria > Pseudomonadati > Pseudomonadota > Gammaproteobacteria > Lysobacterales > Lysobacteraceae > Stenotrophomonas > Stenotrophomonas sp. 364. The sequence continues at coordinate 4,478,470 of NZ_CP047135.1, read as the reverse complement.
CCGGTGACCTGGTGGATCCGCCGCCCCGACCAGATCGACTACATCGCCGAACCGGACATGTTCCATGACCTGTTCGGGCATGTGCCGCTGCTGATGAACCCGGTGTTCGCCGACTACATGGCCGCTTACGGCCGCGGTGGCGTCAAGGCGCATGCGATCGGCCCCGAAGCGCTGCAGCACCTCACCCGCCTGTACTGGTACACGGTGGAGTTCGGGCTGATCAACACCGACGAAGGCCTGCGCATCTACGGGGCCGGCATCGTGTCGTCCAAGGGCGAATCGCTGTACTCGCTGGAGTCGGCCGCGCCCAACCGGATCGGCTTCGACCTGGAGCGGATCATGCGTACCCGCTACCGCATCGACACCTTCCAGAAGACCTACTTCGTCATCGACAGCTTCGAGCAGTTGATGGAGGCGACCGCGCCGGACTTCACCCCGATCTATGCGGCGCTGGAGGCCAAGGAGCATCTGCCGGCCGGTGACGTGCAGGACGGCGACACGGTGTTCCAGAAGGGCACCGGCGAAGGCTGGGAAGACGGCGGCGACGTCTGATCGGTAGCGCCGACAGTTGGTCGGCTGCCGTTCGCGCGGCGTCGCGGCGGGTGCCGTGGAGATGGAGCAGCCGACCAACGGTCGGCTCTACCGGCTGGTGGGGCCTGCTTCAGAAGGGAACCGGCGAAGGCTGGAATACGGCGGCGATGCCTGGTCGGTAGAGCCGACCGTTGGTCGGCTGCCGTTCGCGCGCCATTGCCGCGGGCGGGTTGGATGTGGAGCAGCCGACCAACGGTCGGCTCTACCCGCTGGCGGGGGCCTGCTTCAGAAGGAATCCGGCAAAGGCCGGAAGACGGCGGCGATGTCTGGTCGGTAGAGCCGACCGTTGGTCGGCTACCGTTCGCGCGACAGTGCCGCGGGCGGCATGGATCTGGAGCAGCCGACCAACGGTTGGCTCTACCGGGGGATGGATTGAGCTCTGTTAAGGTCTTGGCCCTTCCCGTGCCGCTGTCCAACGCCATGGCCCTGTCCGCGTTCCGCATCCAATCCATTCACTTCGACGCCACCCACGTGCACATGCTGCTGGCCAACGGCGCGCAGGTGGGTGAGTTCCTCACGCGCAACCCGCGGCTGGAGAAGGCGGCGGCGGAGCAGCGTGCGCAGTGGGTGTTGACCGACGACGGCCTTGGCGCGAACTGGCCGGCGCTGTCGCCGGCGTCGGCCACCGGCATGGTCTACGTGCTGGACCTGCTGTGGGATGCGCGCTACGACCATGCCATGCAGCGGCTGCATGCTCTGGACTGGAGACTGGACGCGCTGTCAGCCCAGGACCAGCTGCTGGTCGCGTTGTGGCGGATGGAAGCGGACATCAACAACGGCGGCTTCATGCAGTTCCTGTGCAACTGGGGCGACCCCACCTGCCAGCTGGCCCTGCAGGGGCTGCGTGCCATGGGTGCGGACCAGACGCATACGGCGCTGGCCGGCATGCGCGGGCTGCTGGATCGTTTTGAGGATGATCCGGCGGTGACCGAGTTGAGCGATCTGTACGCGGCGATGACGCCTGCGGAGCAGGACGCGCTGGAGCAGTTTGAAGAGGCGTACTACGCACGCCCCGAGGACCTGGCCAGGCTCGGCGTGCTGCATTTCGGGCCGGAGCCGGATGCCGGCCCGCAGCCGTGAGCACGGCCGGTGCCGACCAACGGTCGGTACCTACCGGGGATAGGCCAGCAGCACCACCAGATCATCGTCGCCCACCTGCTGCAGCGCGTGCAGGCTGCCGGTGCGGGTCAGCAGCGCGTCGCCTGCCGCCACGTCGTGTTGTTTGCCGTCCAGTACATAGCTGCCACGCCCGCTGACGATGTAGTAGATCTCGTCCTTGTGCTGCGGGTGCAGGCCGATGCCGGCGCCCTTGTGCAGCACGCGCTTGCGCAGCACGAACGGCAGGTCGCTGTCGTCGGCGAAGAACGGATACGCGGTGGTGGGGCCGGCGCCGCCATGCGGACCAGGCTGGGTGATCGCGATGTCGCGCTCGTGCACCACGCGCGAGGGTTTGGATGCCTCCGCGCCCTGCCCTGCACTGCGCACGTCGCAATCGATATCGCGTTTCAGCGCGGGTTTCAGCGTGGGCTGCAACCCAACCCAGTCGCGCATGACCAGGCATGCCACGGCGTTTGCGCCGGCGGTGCTGAAGTGCGTGCCATCGGCCTTGTTCTGTTCGGGCACGAACAGGAAGTACGGCCGCGCGCCCTGCTCGCCCAGCCCGCGGATCCAGCGCGTGGAACTGTCGTTGAGGTCGATCAACGCGACCTGCTCGCGCGTGGCCAGCTGCTTCATGGCCTGGGTGTACAGCGCATGGGTGTCCAGCAGTGAGCCGAAGTCGTACAGCAGCCGCGCCACCGGGGTGATCAGAACCGGCGTGGCGCCTTTGTCGCGGGCCAGTTGCACGTAGCGCATGAGGTGCTGCGGGTACGCACTGACGGGCTCGGTGTAGCGCGTGGGGTCTTCGAACTTGGCGTCGTTGTGGCCGAACTGGATCAGCAGCACATCGCCGCGCTGGAGCTCGGCGGCGATGGCGTCTAGGCGTTTCTCGTCGATGAAGCTGCGCGTGCTGCGGCCGCCCTTGGCGTGGTTGCGGACCTCCCACACGGTGGGATCGAGATAGCTCTGCAATGCCTGGCCCCAACCGGCCTGTGGCGCACGCTCCGGGCCGTACGCGGCCGCGGTGGAATCCCCGGCGATGAAGATGCGGTGTGGGGCGCACAGCGCGCTGGGGGCGGCGAGCAGCAGGGACAGGGACAACAGCAAGCGCAGCATGGTCGTGCTCCTGGGTGAAGAGAAGCCGGCCAGCGGCCGGCACTACCGGCGTGCATCTGGTCGAAAGCCCCCTGAGTCAGGGGGCGACCGCGAAGCGGTGGGGGTCTGGATGCAACGATTGCTCGGGGCCCACGATCTGCAGCGCAGATCGTGGGAGCGCCAGCGCGTAGCGATGGTGTTACCGAGCCAGCCAGCCGCCATCAACCGGCAGGACGGCGCCGTTGACGTAATCCGAGGCGCTGGACGCCAGGAACACGGCCGTGCCGCCCAGGTCTTCCGGCGTGCCCCAGCGCGCGGCCGGGATGCGGTCGAGGATGGACTTGTTGCGGTCCTCGTCGGCGCGCAGCGCGGCGGTGTTGTCGGTGGCCATGTAGCCCGGGGCGATCGCGTTGACGTTGATGCCCTTGCTGGCCCACTCGTTGGCCAGCAACCGGGTGATGCCGGCGATGCCGCTCTTGCTGGCCGTGTACGACGGCACGCGGATGCCGCCCTGGAAAGACAGCATCGAGGCGATGTTGATGATCTTGCCGCGGCCCTGGGCGATGAAATGCCGGCCGGCGGCCTGCGAGATGAAGAACGCGGACTTGATGTTGACGTTCATCACGTCGTCCCAGTCCTGCTCGCTGAAGTCCACCGCGTCGGCGCGGCGGATCAGGCCGGCGTTGTTGACCAGGATGTCCAGGCCGCCGAGGCCTTCGATGGTTTCGCGGATGACCCGCTCGACCGGCTCGATGCTGATCAGGTTGGCTTCAATGGCCAGGCAGCGACGGCCCAGCGAAGTGATGGCGGCGATGGTCTCGGTGGGCGGCTGGATGCCGGCCACGGCGACGTCGGCACCGGCCTGCGCCAATGCCACGGCGATACCCTGCCCCAGGCCGGTGTTGCCACCGGTGACCAGGGCGACCTTGCCTTCCAGACTGAACGGATTAGCCATTGCGTATGCGGTCCTTTTCCAATGCGGCACAGACGCCGCCCGCGCGATGCGGGCGGCGTGCGAGGGTCACTTGAGCTGGCAGATGTCCAGCACGTGCATATCGGTGTAATCCAGGTTTTCGCCGCCCATCGCCCAGATGAAGGCGTAGTTGCTGGTGCCGGCGCCCATGTGGATCGACCACGGCGGGGACACCACCGCTTCGTTGTTCTGGATGACGATGTGGCGCTGCGCGTCGGGCTCGCCCATGAAGTGGTACACGCGGTCGTTCTGGCCCAGGTCGAAGTAGAAATAGACTTCGCTGCGGCGGTCGTGCAGGTGCGGCGGCATGGTGTTCCAGACGCTGCCCGGCTTGAGCACGGTCAGGCCCAGCAGCAGCTGCGAGGACTGGCAGGTGGCCGGCACGATGTACTGGTAGATGGTGCGTTCGTTGCTGGTTTCCAGCGCGCCGCGATCCAGCGCCACGGCGTCCTTGATCGACAGCTGCTTGGTTTCAAAGCGTGCATGCGCCGGCGTGGAGGCCAGGTAGAACTGCGCCGGGGTGGCGGCGGCGTCGGAGGCGAACACCACGTCCACGCTGCCCATGGCCACGTACAGGCCGTCCTTCGGGCCGAGCTGGAACACGGTGCCGTCCACGGTGACGGTGCCGCTGCCGGCGCCGACGTTGATGATGCCCAGCTCGCGACGCTCCAGGAACGGATGGCCGGCGGCCGAGGCCGGCTCGGTCTGCGTGGGCAGCGACAGCGGGCCGTTGACCGGGGCAGCGCCGCCGAGCACGAAGCGCTCGTAGTGGGTGTACTTCAGCGTCACCGCATCGGCGTTGAACAGGCCGTCGAGCAGGTACAGCTCGCGCAGGTCGTCATTGCTGGCGCCCTTGATGGCGTCGGGATGGGTGGCGTAGTGGGTCTTGCAGTACATGGCGTCTCCAGAGCAGGGGTGGGGCAACAGGTCGGCCCCGGCGCGATTTGGTCAAAGTGTAGCGAGTTGGTAAACCGGTGTCATTTTGCAGCGCACGATAGGCCAGGGCGGGCCCGGCGTGGTGTCCATGTCAGAAAAGCCGTGCGATCGGCAACCGATTGCACGGGCGCGTGGCGACGCGTTCATCATGAACGCCCGTCGTTGCCATCGCGGCGCGGGTCAATCCTCGGGCGGTTGGCAGGAGTCGCGCACGATCAGGTGCGGGCGCACGCTGGCGATCTGCAGCGCGGCCTGGCCATCGGGCTGGATAAGCATGGCCGCGGCGGTACGCCCGGTGTCGCGGGTGTGGCGGCGCACCGAGGTCAGCGACGGCCACAGGCGCGAGGCCAGCGGGCTGTCGTCGTAGCCGATGATCGACAGCTGGCGCGGGATGTTGATGCCGGCGCGCAGGGCGACCTTGTAGATGCCGGCGGCCATTTCATCGTTGCCGGTGAAGATGGCGGTGGGGCGCTGCTTGCCCAGCAGCAGCTTTTCGGCGGCGGCCACGCCCGATTCAAAGGTGTAGCCGGCCTCGACGATGCGCGCCGGGGGCAGCTCGATGCCGCGCTTGGCCAGCGCATCGATGAAGCCGGCGGTGCGCTCGTGCGCCGAACGGTAGGCGCTCGGGCCGGTGACCAGGGCGATGTCGCGGTGGCCCAGCGAGAGCAGGTAGTCGGCCGCTTCGGCGGCGCCGTCGCGGTCGTGGGTGACCACCATCTGCGAGGTGTCGTCCAGTGGCAGCGAGGCGATGCGGGTGAAGCGGACGCCGATCTCATCGAGCATGTCCACCAGCGCCTGGTCTTCGGACGCACGCGGCACCAGGATCACGCCGTGCAGCTTCTGCTGCTGCACGAAGCGGCGCACCCCTTCGATATAGCCGGGGCTGCGCGAATCGCAGGGGTGCACCACCAGTTCAAAACTGGATCCGCGCAGCGCGTCCAGCGCGCCGTACTGCATGTCCACGATGTACTGCGCGGTGGGGTTGTCGTACACCATGCCGATCAGGAACGAGCGCCGGAACGCCAGGCCACGCGCCAGCGGATCCGGCGTGTAGCCCACCTCGCGCATCAGTGCTTCCACCTTGTCGCGGGTGTCTTTGCGCACCAGCGGCGAGTTGTTGATGATGCGCGAGACAGTCTTCTTGGACACCCCGGACAGGCGCGCGATGTCGTTGATCGTGGCGGCCTTGCCTTTGGTCAATCCGTGCGGCGACGGATCGGTTTTGCTGCGCAATGACATGTCGTTCAAACCGGGGATGAGTCAGGGGATTCTAGCGGGCAGCTCAATCGAGGGCGCGGTAGCGGAAGTTGCGGAACTCCACCTTGCCCTGGCCGGCGGCGTACAGGGCCGGCTTCAGGGCCAGGAACTTGCCCGCCACATTGTGATGGTAGCCGGAGACTTCCATCTGAACCGGGTACTTCTGCCAGGTTTTGCCATCGGTGCTGGAGTGGAAGGTGACGATATGGCGGTTGTTGGTCACCCGCAGCCACAGCGTGCCGCCGGTGGCGCTGGGGGCCAGCCGGGTGGGGCGCTCCTCGCCGTAGCGGTGCATGATGAATTTCCCGCCGTTGCTGCCCACGCCCACGTACAGGCGGTCGCTGTAGTAGAGCAGGGCACCGCCCACCGCGCCCGGGGCGACGTGCATTTCGACCTCGAACTGGTAGGCCGTGTCGCCGGCGATGGCGGTCAGCGGCGAGCTGTCGCGGGGGGTCTCGCCCTTGCCCTGCAGCACCATGCCTGTGCCGGTGAAGTCCAGCCGCGCGTACTCGTCCTGGGCCGGGTTGAAGAACGACCACTGCGGGCCAAGGCGCGTGCCGCGGAAGTCATCGGACAGCGCCATGCCGTGCTGGCCCGCCGAGGTACCCGAGGGCTTGGCCAGCGGCTGGCCGAGGTCGCCGCCCTTGGCCACGAACCAGCCATCGGCGGTCCATTCGATCGGCTCCAGCAGGGCCTGGCGGCCCAGCGTCCAGTACCCGTTCTCGTAGCCGTGGTACATCATCCACCAGCGCCCGTCGGTGCCCTCGATCACGGTGGCATGGCCGCGCGACCACCACGGCTCGGCGGCCGACCGGGTGCGCATGATCGGGTTGTTGGGCGCGTTCACCCACGGGCCGTGGATCGAGCGCGAGCGGGCGGTGATCACCATGTGTCCGGTGGGCGGGCCGGCGGTACCGCCCACGGCGGTGGTCATGTAGTACCAGCCATCGCGGAAGTTGATCTTCGGGCCTTCCTGCGCGTAGGCCTCCACGTCCCAGCTTTCCGGGTACTTCCAGCCGTCGTATACGTGCCTGGGCGTGCCGACCACGCTCAACCCGTCGTCGGCCAGCTGCACGTAGTCGCCGCCGCTGAGGAACAGGTAGCGCTTGCCGTCTTCGCCCACCGCGTGGCCCGGGTCGATGTACGCCCCCAGCCCGATGTCGATCGGCTCGCTCCAGGGGCCCTTGATGCTGTCGGCCCAGACCACGAAGTTGCTGCGGGTTTCACCGGTACGGGCCGGGAAATAGATGTAGTAGCGGCTGCCGTGCTTGACGATGTCCGGCGCCCAGATCGCCCCCACGTTCCTGGTGATGGCATGGCCCAGCGGCTGCCAGTTGACCAGGTCGCGCGAGTGCCAGATCGGCAGGCCGGGGTAGGCGTCGAACGAGGACAGGGTGAGGTAGTAGTCCTGCCCATCCTTGAGCACCGAGGGGTCCGGGCGATCACCGGCGAACACCGGGTTGAGGAAGGTGCCATTGCCGAGGTCGGCCTGGCGCTGGTTTTCGATCCCGCGCTTCCAGGCGGTGGAAGGCTCGGCGGCGTGGCCGGCGCCCGCCAGCATCAGGCAGGCGGTGGCGAAGCTGGCCAGGGTCGTCCTCAAACGCATCGTGTGTCTCCCTTGAACGTAGCGTGGGCCGGCCGCGCTCAGCGCGCCCGGGTCCCGGCAGTGCGCTGTTGCCAGCGCGGGTAGTCGGTGGTGATCAGGGCCTGCGGCCAGGTGCCGTACCAGTGGTAGCCGGTGCGGCGCTCGCGCGGAATCGCGTCGAAACGGGCCACCCGTTCGCCCTCGCGGTTGGCCAGCAGCACCGAACTGTCGTGCAGGTCGTGGAAGCGCCCCCACAGCAGCGGCGCGCCGGCATCGGCGACCAGGCGGCGGTCGACGGTGGTGCGATGGAACTGGAACTGCGCCGGGGCCGTCTCGAACGTCTCCAGCCGCCAGCCGGTCAACGCATGCGCCTGGAACCACGCCATGGCGGCGTTGACCGAGGCGACCACCGCCGGCGGCGGATCCGGGATCGACATCAGGTAGCGCACCACGCCCACACTCTCGTCGGTGACCAGGGCCGGCAGCTCGAATTTCCGGCCCTGTGCGGGCTGCAGGGTGGTGCGGTCGTACTGCCCGGCCCAGATCGTGGGCACGCCGTCCTGGCGCACCTGCAGGCGCAGCAGGCAGGCATCGCCGGCGGCCACGGCGGCCTGCACGCGGGCCCGCTGCCCGGCACTGACGAAACCGAACACCGGCTCGCGCAGCACGCGCCGCAGCGTGGTCAGCACCCCGCTGGTGACGTCGTCGGCGAAGGTGATGTGGCCGTGGTACGCGGTGCGCGATGGCACCGAATGCGGCCAGCCGCCACAGCTGTCGATCTGCTCGGCAAGGATGAAGTCCAGCCCGCGCACGGCCGCGTCGCGATAGCGTACGTCCCCGCTGCGCGCGAACGCTTCGCCCAGGTAGGCCACCTGGGTGTAGACGTTGCGGTTGTCGAAGCTGCCGCCGGGCGTGGCCTGGTCGGCCAGCGCCTGCGTACGGGCGGTGTCATCGAGGATGCGCTGCGGATCCTGGTTGACCGCCCAGCCGCCACCACGACGCTGCAGCGCGACCAGGTTGTCGGCGATCTGCCGGTACTGATCGGGGGAATAGCGCGGGTAGTCCGTGCCGTGCCCACTCTGCCAGTGGTTGATGCCGTCCTGGAAGCCGCGCAGCGGGATGTCCTGGCCCTGCGCCATCACGGCGCAGGGTAGGGCGATCCACAGCAGGACCGCGAGCCGCCGCACGCTTACGCGCGCAGCAGGGCGGGCAGCCACAGCGACAGTTCCGGGAAGAAGGTGACGATCAGCAGCACGCCGAGTGCGGCGAACCAGAACGGCCAGATCGAGCGCATGCTCTCGCCCACGCTGATCTTGCCGATCGCGGTACCGATGAACAGCACCGAGCCCACCGGCGGCGTCACCAGGCCCAGGCCACCGGTCAGCACCAGCACCAGGCCGAAGTGGATCGGATCGATGCCATAGGCCTTGGCCACCGGCAGGAAGATCGGCGTGCAGATCAGGATCATCGGCGCCAGGTCCATGAAGGTACCCAGCAGCAACAGCATCACCACGATCATCAGCAGCACCATGAACTGGCTGTGCGCGAAGGACCGCAGGAAATCCACCGCCGCCGCCGGCACCTCCAGGTACGCCAGCAGCCAGCCGAACACCGCCGCGGTGGCGATTACGAACAGAATCACACCGGTGCTGCGCGCCGCATGGGTCACCGTGCCCATGAACTCGCGCCAGTTGAGCTGGCGGTACAGCACGGTGGTGACCAGCAGCGCGTAGACCACTGCGATGGCCGCGCTTTCCACCGCGGTGAAGATACCGGCGCGGATACCGATGAAGATCAGCGCCACCAGGCCCAGGCCGGGCAGGGCCGACACCAGCCGCAGCAGCACCGCACGCCAGCCGGGGAAGATTTCCACGCCATAACCGCGACGGCGCGCGACCACGTAACCTGTGATCATCAGCGCCACGGTCATCAACAGCGCCGGCACGATACCGGCCGCGAACAGGTCGGCGATCGACAGCCCGCCGCCGGCCGCGGCCGAGAACAGGATCAGGTTGTGCGACGGCGGCACCAGCAGCGCCACCAGTGCGGCGGTGATGCTCACGTTGACCGCGAAGTCGCGGTCATAGCCACGCTTGACCATCTGCGGAATCATCGTGCCGCCCACTGCCGAGACATCGGCGATTGCCGAACCGGACACGCCACCGAAGAACAGCGAAGACAGGATCGATACCTGGCCCAGGCCACCGCGCATGCGCCCCACCAGCGACGAGGCCAGCGAAATCAGGCGTTCGGAGATACCGCCGCGCATCATGATTTCGCCGGCGAAGATGAACAGCGGAATGGCGATCAGCGAGGCCGAACCGGTACCGGCCGAGATCTGCTGGACCAGCACCAGGGTAGGCAGGTCGAGGTACCACAACGTGGCCAGGGCGGCCGCGGCCAACGCATAGGCCACCGGCACGCCCAGCAGCAGCAGTACCGCAAAAACGGTAAACAGGATCGTGATACCCATGGCTCAGCGGTCTCCCTCGGCAACGGTGTCGGCGTCGACGGGCAGCACGGCCTGCACCATCTGGTTCACGGCGAAGATCGCCATCAGTGCGCCGCCAATGGACAGCGGCAGGTAGTTGATGCTCTGCGGCAGGTTGGCACCGGCCGCCTTGATGTCCAGGCCATCCAGCAGCAGCACCGCGGCCCACCAGGCAATCACGACGCCGAGCACGGCCACCACCAGCGCGGCGAACACGTCCACCGCGCGGCGCAGCCCCGGGCGCATGTGCGCGGCCAGCAGGAAGAAGCCGAAGTGGCGGCGGGTATGTACGCCGGTGGCCGCGCCCAGGCTCATCGCGGTGGCCAGCAGCAGCAGCGTGACCGGCTCGGTCCAGCTGGGCGAATCGTTGATGACGTAGCGTGCGAATACCTGCCAGCCCTGCACCACCACCAGCCCCAGCAGGGCGATGACGGCGATATGGATGGCCACGTCGGCGATGACGTTGAGCACGCGCTGCGGCGCACTGACGATGACGGGGGTTTCGGAAGTCGGGTCGGACATCGCGTCGGGGCCTCAGGCGAAGTCGCGGATGCGACGGGTAAGCGCGGCCAGCGCCGGCTGCTGCAGGTACTGCTGCAGCAGCGGGTCGGCGGCCTTGCGGAAGGCCGGCATGTCCACGGCGTTGAAGGTGACGCCGAAGTCGGCCACGGCCTGCCGGGCAGTGTTTTCCGAGGCATCCCACTGCTCGCGCATCACCGTGACAGATTCACGCGCGGTCTCGATCACCAGCGCGCGGTCGGCCGGGGTGAGTGCCTCCAGACTCTGCCGCGACATCAGCAGCACGTCCGGCGCGTAGGAATGGTCGCTCTGCGACCAGTAGTGCGCGGCCTCGAAATGACGGCTGGAATGGAAGCTGCGCATGTTGTTCTCCGCACCGTCGATCATGTGCGTTTCCATGCCCGAGAAGGTGTCGCCCAGCGACATCGGGGTCGGGTTGGCGCCCAGCAGGCGCATCAGCTGGATGAAGATGTCCGACGACGCCACGCGCAGCTTCAGGCCGTGCAGGTCCTTGGGCTCCACGATGGGGTGCTTGGTGTTGTAGAAGCAGCGCGCGCCGGAATCGTAGATGGCCAGGCCGACCAGGTCGCGAGTCTCGAAGCCTTTCAGCACCGCGTCGGCGATGCCGCCGTCCAGCGCGCGGCGCATGTGCGCCACCGACTCGAACACGTAAGGCAGGCACAGCGCCTGGGTCAGCGGAAAGGCGTTGTTGAGTGCACCGGAGTAGACCCGGGTGATGTCGATGGCGCCGAAGCGGGCCATGTCGATCGCCTCGGACTCACGGCCGAGCTGGCCGGAGTGGTACTGGCGCAGCTTCAGGCGGCCGCCGGTCTTGTGTTCCAGCTGCTGGCCGATCCACTTCACCGCGGTGACGGTGGGGTAGTCGGCCACATGGACGTCGGTGGCGGTCAGCAGCTGCGCACCGGCCGGCGCGCTAACCGTTGACCGCGAACAGGCCGCCAGCGCAGGCACGGCAAGCGCGCCCAGACCGGTGCCAAGGAAACTTCTGCGAGTGAACATCTGCGCCCTCCCAAGCGGACTGTCCATGGCTGCGCGGTTACCCGGCAGCGATGGCCCTGCAGGTAATGTCGCCGTAACCGGCGAAACGGATCAGTGCCTGTTGGCCTACGGCAATGTCGTGGATGCCGGTGGCGTTGCCGCTGGCGATCAGGTCGCCGGCCTTCAACGGCCGCCCGCGCTGCGCCGAACGGCCCAGGGCGAAGGCATAGGCGGTACGCAGGCCACCGGGCAGCAGGGTGGCACCGCCGGTACCGACCACCTCGCCGTCGATGCGGGTTTCCGCACGCAGGTCGGCATCGTACAGGCGGGTCCAGTCGGCGATCTCGGTACCCAGCACCAGGCCGTTGTTGTTGCCGAAATCGGACACCACCACGCGCGGGCCGAGTTTGTTGATGGTGGCCAGCGGGCTGCTGGCCACTTCCACGCCGATGAACAGCCTGGCGGCCAGCGCCTCGGCTTCTTCGGGCGTCCAGTGCAGCTTGTCGGCCGGGGCGTCTTCCTGCAGCTGGATCACGTACTCGGCCTCGACCGCGCCGAAGCCGCCGACGAACACCGGAATGTCCACTGTTCCACCGGTAGCATTTTGCAGATTGCGCGAGAAAATCGGGCCCAGCAGGCGGTCATCGCCCGAGGCATCGCGGCGTTCGGCGGCGATGTAGCCCACTTTCCAGCCAACCACCCGGTCATCCCAGAGCGCGATGGCCTGGTCCTGTACCTGGTAGGCGGTCACCAGGTCGGCGGGGATCGTGCCCGGAAAATCCGGCAGGGATCGGCCGTGTTGGCGGGCGCCGACGAAGTGGCGGGCGATCTCACTCAAACCGTGGTCTGGCAGGTCCTGTTTGCCGTTGTCGTTGCTCAAGCGGGTCTCCCGGAGAAATGGTGCACTGCCAATCGACAGTGGCTGGATGAGCTGTATATGGTAAACCGGTGTCATTGGCAATGTGCAGCGCATCAGAGGCGCCATCGTCAGGCACGATCCGGGGTATACCCCAACTGGAAAGGACCGATGCGGATGCGCCGCCCCCTGTTGCTGCCGTTGTTGATGCTGCTGTTGCTTGCCAGTCCGCTGGCCCTGACCCGCGCGGCCGAACGCCCGGTGCCGGCGACCGAACCGGTGGCCGGTGCGCCCGACCGCATCGATCTGTGGCCGCAGGGCCAGGTCCCCGGCGAGACCGGCCCGGCCAGCGCGCCCAACGTGATTGAACGCAGCACCGACCCCGCGCTGCCGGACCGCTACATCGACACCATCAGCGCGCCCTACCTGGTGGTCTACCGGCCAGCGCGGCCCAATGGCAGCGCGCTGCTGGTGGTGCCCGGTGGCGGGTACCAGCGCATCGTGCTGGACAAGGAAGGTACCGCCCTGGTGCCGGCGTTCGTCGCGCAGGGCGGGGTGACCCTGTTCGTGCTGCGCTACCGGCTGCCCGCCGGTCGCAGCGATCGGCAGGCGGCGCTGGCCGATGCACAGCGCGCGATGCGGGTGATCCGCGCCGGGGCCGCGCGCTGGCAGCTGGATCCGGCACGCATCGGGGTGATGGGGTTTTCGGCCGGCGGGCATGTCGCCGCGCGGCTGAGCAACGGCTTCGATACGCCGGTGTACCCGCATCGCGATGCCACCGATGCGCTCAGCGCACGCCCGGATGTCGCGCTGCTGATCTACCCGGTGATCGACATGGGCAGCCATGCCCATACCGGCTCGCGTACGCGCCTGCTCGGGCCGCATCCGGACAGCACGCTGCAGCAGCAGTTCTCGATGCAGGACCAGGTCCGCGCCGATACCCCGCCCACGTTCCTCGTGCATGCACAGGACGACACCGTGGTGTCGGTGCACAACAGCCTGGTCTATTACCAGGCGCTGCTGCGGGCCGGCGTGTCCACCGAAATGCACCTGTTCCCGCAGGGCGGCCACGGCTTCGGCGTGCGCATCCCGCCCGGTTTGACCGTTGCGCAGTGGCCCGAACTGGCCCTGCGCTGGATCCCTTCGCGCCACACGGAGCCCGCGCGCCATGAGTGAGTCCCCCGCCGACCTGCAGCGTCGACGTTTCCTGCGCGACAGCGCGCGCTATGCCCTGATGCTGGGTGCCACCAGCCTGCCCGCGCTGCCGGCCTTCGCCGGGGTGCCCGGGCCGCGCCCTGACGCCGCGCCGCTGGCCCGGGTGCGCAGTGGCCGGTTGCGCGGGCAACGCGAGCAGGGGGTAAATGTGTTCCGCGGCATCCCCTATGGGGCCGACACTGCGCCCCGGCGGTTCCAGCCGGCGCTGCCCGAGGTGGCCTGGCGTGGCGTGCGCGATGCGCTGGACTACGGCAACGCCGCCCCGCAGACCGGCAAGGAAGGGCCGGGCAGCGAAGACTGCCTCTACCTCAACGTGTGGACCCCGGCGCTGCGCGACGGCGGCAAGCGGCCCATCGTGTTCTACATCCACGGCGGCGCCTACAACAACGGCTCCGGCAGTGACCCGCTGTACGACGGCAGCGCACTGTGCCGGCGCGGCGACGTGGTGGTGGTCACGGTCAACCACCGGCTCAATGTGTTCGGTTATCTATACCTGGCGCAACTGGGCGATGCGCGCTTTGCCGACTCGGGCAATGTCGGCCAGCTCGACCTGGTGCAGGCGCTGCACTGGGTGCGCCAGCATGCCGCCGAATTCGGGGGCGATGCCGGCAACATCACCGTGGTCGGGCAATCCGGCGGCGGCGCCAAGATCGCTACGCTGATGGCCATGCCGGCCGCGCGCGGCCTGTTCCAGCGCGCCTGGACCATGAGCGGGCAGCAGGTCACCGCGGCCGGCCCGCGGGCGGCCACCCAGCGCGCGCAGATCGCGATGCAGGCGGTGGGGGCGGCCGATGCCGACGCGCTGCGCACGCTGCCGATGGACGCTCTGCTGGCCGCCACCCGTGCCCGCGACCCGTCGCGCGTGGAGAACAGCAGTCTCTACGTCGGGCCAGTGCTCGACGGGCGTTCGCTGCCGGTGCATCCGTTCTGGCCGGAGGCGCCCGCGCAGTCCGCCGGGATTCCGATGGTGATCGGCAACACCCACGATGAGACCCGCGCCTTCCTCGGCAACGACCCGGCCAACTTCGCGCTGACCTGGGAAACGCTGCCGGCCAAGCTGGAAAAAGAACAGTACGTGGACCTGCTGCCCTCGGTGGTGATCGCCGAGTACCGCCGCCTGTATCCGCACTACACGCCCTCGGAGGTGTTCTTCGCGGCCACCACCGCCGGCCGCTCCTGGCGGGGTGCGGTGGAGGAACTGGAGGCGCGTGCGCGCCAGGGCGCCCCCACCTGGGCCTATCAACTCGACTGGGGCTCGCCGCTGGACGGCGGGAAGTTCGGCGCGTTCCACACGCTGGATATCCCGCTGGTGTTCGATACCACCGATCGCCCCGGCTCACGCACCGGTGACAGCGACGAGGCCACCCGCGTGGCGGCCACAATGAGCGAGGCCTTGATCGCCTTCGCCCGTCATGGCGATCCGAATCATGGCGGACTGCCACGCTGGCAGACCTATTCACTCGCCCGCCGCGAAACGATGCTGTTCGATGCCACCCCGCAGCAGACCAACGACCCGCGCGGTGGCGAGCGTCGTCTGTATCAGCAGGCGCCCTTCATCCAGCGCGGTACGTTCTGATGCGCGCGTCGATCTGGCTGCTGGGCAGCCTGCTGTTCGGTGCACTGGGCGCGGCGCACGCCGCCGCGGATCCGGCGGTGCTGGATCGTCCGCCCCCGACGCCGATCCGGGCCAGCAAGATCGTGCTGGTCGGCGATTCCACCACCGCCGTGCAGGGGGGCTGGGGCCCGGCCTTCTGCGCGCGCCACGTGACCTCGTTCCTGACCTGCACCAACCTGGCCCGGGGCGGGCGCAGCACGTACAACTACCGCGCCGAAGGCTCCTGGGTGCTGGCCGACGCGGAGATGCGCACGCCCGGTTACGCGCGCACCTGGGTGCTGGTGCAGTTCGGCCATAACGACCAGCCCGGCAAGCCGGGGCGCTCGACCGACCTGCGGCGCGAGTTCCCGGACAACCTGCGCCGCTACGTGCGCGAGATCCGCGCGGCGGGCGCGCAACCGGTGCTGCTGACCCCATTGACCCGCCGCCAGTTTGCCGACGGCGTGCTGATCGACGACCTGGCGCCCTGGGCCGAGGCGGTGCGCAGCGTAGCGCGCGAGATGGACGTGCCGCTGGTCGACCTGCACGCCCGCAGCCGTGCGGTGGTGCAGGCGCTGGGCCCGGTGGCGGCCATGCCGTTGGCGCAGGCGGCGGCTGCCCCGGCGCAGGTCAGCGCGGCGCTGGGCGGCACCACGGTGGGGGCGGCGCCCGTTGTGGGGGCACCGGCCGCACAGGACAACGCCGTTACCGAGCCGATGGGCCAGGCCAAGGTCGCGTTCGATTACACCCACCTGGGCCCGGAGGGCGCGGCGCTGTTTGCCACGCTGGTGACCGAGGAACTGGCCCGGCAGGTGCCGTCCTTGCGGCCGCTGCTGATCCCCTGATCGATAGGCATATCCCACGATTTTCTTAGAATGGATGGGTATTTCGGTGATCGTGAGGCGATTGGATGTGATTCAGATCAAACACGGCATTCACCGCGATGGCCTAGACTCAGGGCATGCAAGACCACAGCAATCTCTTTCCGCCGTTCCATGGCCGTGATCGACTGATCGCGGCCATCGACCACGCGGTGCAGCACGAGAGCCCGCAGCAGATCGCCGCCACCCTGCGCAGCGCGCTGCGCGAGGCCATCGCCGACAGCCGCATCCAGCTGCCTGCCTGCGTGCACCACCCCATCGAAGACCACTACGCCCGCCGCGAGCTGTACCGCAGCGCCGCGCACGGCTACAGCATCGTGGCGATGAGCTGGGGGCCGGGGCAGGGCACGCCGCTGCATGACCACAGCGGGCTGTGGTGCGTGGAAGGGGTGTGGCTGGGCCAGCTGGAAATCACCCAGTACCGGCTGCTCGAACGCGACGGCGAGCGCTTCCGCTTCCGCGCCGAACCGGCGGTACTGGGCGACTGCGGCAGTGCCGGCAGCCTGATCCCGCCGCACGAGTACCACACCATCCGCAACACCAGCGATGAAGACCTGGCCATCTCGGTGCATGTGTACGAAGGCGAGATGACCCGCAGCGCGATCTTCGAACCCGACGCAGGCGACTGGTACCAGCGCCGCGTGCAGGTGATGGAAACCGACGCGGCCTAGTGCCGCGCTCGACCCGCGGCCTGCGCCGCGCGCATCATCCGGTTCCCGCCTTTCGATGCTCCGCCATGCGTACGTTTCCGTTCCAGCAGGTCAATGTGTTCAGCCAGGATCCCCTGCGGGGCAATCCGCTGGCCGTGGTGCTCGATGCCCAAGGCATCGACGACGCACGGATGGCCGCGTTCGCGCATTGGACCAACCTGAGCGAAACCACCTTCCTGGTGCCGCCCACCGATCCGCAGGCGGACTACCGCGTGCGCATCTTCACCACGCTGGAAGAGCTGCCGTTCGCCGGGCATCCCACCCTGGGCAGCTGTCATGCCTGGCTGGCCCACGGCGGCGTACCCAAGAGCGAGGAGATCGTGCAGGAGTGCGGGATCGGGCTGGTGCGGATCCGCCGCAGCGACGCCGGCCTGGCCTTCCTGGCGCCGCCGTTGCTGCGCGGTGAGGCGTTGGCGGCGGACCTGCGCGAGCGGGTGCGGCGTGGCCTGGGGGTGGCGGCCGAGGACGTGGTGGACGCACGCTGGGCCGACAACGGCACCGGCTGGCTCGCGCTGCGGCTGCGCGATCGTGCCGCGGTGCTGGCGATCCAGCCGGACTATGCGCAGCTGATGGGCCTGAAGGTGGGCGTGTTCGGGCCGTGGCTGGCCAGCGATGGCAGCCAGGCCCAGTACGAGAGCCGTGCCTTCATCGCCGGCGATGGCGCACCGGAGGACCCGGCCACCGGCAGCCTCAATGCCGGCATCGCGCGCTGGCTGCTGGCCACCGGTGAAGCGGCGGACCGCTATGTGATCAGCCAGGGCACGGCGATCGGGCGTGCCGGGCGGCTGCGCGTGGAGCGGGTGGGCGATGCGCTGTGGATCGGGGGCGACTGCGTGACCTGCATCGAGGGCAGGGTCACGCTGTAAGCCATGGCAGCCGCGCATGGCAGGGGCGCTACCGGTCGAGCGTTACCACGTTGTTGCGCTGGGTCACCTCGACCGCGCCATCGGCCTGCATCACGCGCACCCGCCAGCCGCTGCGGTTGCCGGCCGGCAACGGCAGGCGCACCGTGGCGGTCTTCGGGAGCAGGTCGGTCGGTGCAGCCAGCACGGGAATGTCCGCCCGTGCCAGTTCACGGCCCCTGGCATCCTCCAGCACCGCCACGCCCGCGCCCGTGGCCACGTGGCCCAGGCTGTGCACGGTCACGTGCAGGTGCTGCCCGTCCACGCGCACATCGCCGCGGCCGATGCCGAGGTCGGCGCGTTGTTCGACCGGCGTGCCGGCCTGCACCAGCTCGAACTCGAACACCTGGCTCTGGCCCGGTGCGAAGCGCAACGTGGTTGATGCACTACGCTCCAGGGTGAGGTCCCGCGTGGTCATCTTGCCGTCGATGGCGTCATCGCCGTCGCGGTCCACGCCGCTGGTCATCCGCCATTGGCCAGCGGTGACATTCCAGGTGCTCATCTCCGCATCCACTGCGTGCTTGCCCAGGTTGTAGGCGATCACCTTGAAGCGGTCCGGCGAAGGCGCGTGCACCAGCAGCGCGACCTGCTCGGCGGCCTGCGGCTGGGCGAAGCGCCAGCTCACGGTGTGGCCCGGCCAGCTCTGGTTGCGCTTGAGCGCGATGCCGCCCAGGCGTGCACGCTGCAGGAATTCGCTCGGCGCCTCGACACGGTCGGACCACCAGTGGCCTTCGGTGTTCATGTATTCGCGCTGCGCCTTGGCCTGGATACCGTCGGCGTGCAGCGCTTCGAGGTATTTCTTGTCGCCGGTGGCCTGCCATGCCATCAGGCTGGCGAAGCCGGTGCTGCCACCGTCGGCATCGCTGATGAAACGCGGGTTCCACTCGGCGCCGCGCCCCAGTGCTTCGACATAGTTCTCGCCCAGGTTGGACAGCGCCCCCGGGCCACCGCGCTCAACGCGATAGTCCAGCGCCTTGAGGTACTTGTCATCGCCAGTCCAGCGCCATGCCGCCCAGAAGGTGTGCATGATGTCGCCGCTGCCCGAGCCGTTGTTGAGCTCGCCGCCACGGGTCTTGCCGGTGGCCCAGTGGATCTCGTTCGGTAGCGCCCAGCGGCCCTTGTCGTCTGTGTAGGCGTGGGCCAGGTAGCTGTCGGCCAGCCCGGTGACCAGCTTGCGGCCGGTCGGGTCGGCGTTGTACTGGCCCATCAGGAAGGCCGGGTGCAGCACCGGGAAGGAGTACGGCTTCTGCCACTGCCAGTTCGGTTCGCGGTAGACCTTGTTGCCGCCGAACCAGTTGCTGGAGAACAGCAGGTGCCCCTGCGGGTTGGGCAGGATGATGCGTTCGTCGAAGGCCTTCACCGTTTTCATCAGGCGCTCGACGGTGAGCGGATCGCCCCAGTTGAGGTAGAGCATCGCGCTGTTGGTGTTGATGCCTTCCTCGTAGGCATGCAGCTCGTCGGTCTCGATGGTGCTCAGGCCGTTGCTGAACATGCCATTGCGGTACACCGCATCGGACAGCGCGGTCAGCGAGGCGTTGAGCTTGTCCGGCTGCACGCCCATCAGCGCAAGGCCGGGCCACTGCTGGGTCAGGTCGGAGTCGTCGGAGATGCCGCCGCCGAAGTCACCGTAGGCGATCTGGCGGTTGTCGATCCACCAGTCGATGAAGCGGCGCACGTACTTGAGGTCTTCGGTCTGCGCGAAGGCCCACTGCGGCACGCCCTTGGGGGCCTGCGGCTGGGTGAAGGGCGGTTTTCCCTGGCTGTTGTAGCTGATGTAGTTCCAGTACAGGCGGCCGTTGATGTGGTCCGGGTCGACCCGCAACAGGTCGCTGAGGTCGGCGTAGACGCGCGCGTACAGGCGCTGCCGCTTGGACGTGGTGTGTTCTTCGACCAGGAACCCCCAGTTGTCACGCACCTGGTTGAAGCGGTCGGCGATGTGCTCCTTCTTCGCCTGCTCGCGGTCCTTGTAGACCATGCGGATTTCCGCACCGTCCAGCGACGCGGCGTTGAAGCCGGGCGCGGCCGAGGCGACGGAGATCCACAGGCTGTCGGCGGTGAGGATGCGGTCACGCAGGTCCAGCCACAGGGTGCGCTTCTGGCCCGGTTTGACCGACACCGACACGTCGATCATGTCGCGCGCCGGCCAGATCGGGTCCTTGATGCGGATGTTGAGTGGGATCAGCCCATCGTGGGTCGCCTGCAGGTCCAGCGCGGGCAGGTCGATGGCCACGCCATCCAGGCCATCGTGCATGTTCTCCCAGCTGTGCGCCCAGCTGCGGATCAGCGGCTGCGCGGCCGGTGCATCGCTGACGCCGGACGGAATCAGCACGTGCACGATCGGCAGCGGCTGCGCGGGCAGCGTGTCGGCGGCACGCCTGCGTGCGCCGGCGCCCTTGGGCAGCGCCATCACCGTGCTGCGTTCGGCCGCCGGGTAGCGGCCGTCGATGTAGTCCCGAAGTGCCGCAATGTTGGTGTAGTCCGGCAGGGCCTGGCTGTCGACCAGGTAGCGCTGCTTGACCGTGCCTTCCGGCTCGGCCGCGTCGCTGACCTGGTAGGCCCAGATTTCCTGGATCGGCGTTTCCTGTTCGGTATTGCGGAAGTGCAGGACGCCGCCGGTCTGTGCGGCAATGGCGTTCACGCTGCGCACCACGCCCTGCGGGCGCTGGAACAGGGTCTGCGGCGGCTGGCCATCGGCGCTGTGGCTGAGCCCGCCGAAGGCGGCGCCACGCACTTCGATGCGGTTGACGGTTTCACCGGCCGGCAGGGTCAGGTCCAGCTGCTGGCCGCCCTCGACGTAGGTGTTCCAGTCGGGCAGCTGGAAGTAGTCGTTGCGGCCGGGCAGGCGCGAGCGGTTGTATACGCCCGGCCAGGTGGTTTCGGCGATGCCGTCGGTGGCCTTCCACATCCACTGCTTGTGGTCTTTGGTATCGGCGAACTCGACCTTGCGGATCGTCGTGGTCGCGGCGGTCAGCGCCGGCGGCGGGCTGGCATCCCAGCCATGGCGGTGGCGCCAGGCGCGCATCGGGTCCGGCGCGGCCACCGCCGTGGTGGGGGCGGCGTTGCGCGCCAGGGCGGCCATGCCGGCCGGATCGAGCAGGCGGTCGTAGACGCGGATCTCGTCGAAGTCGCTGCCGCGCAGGAAGTTGTAGCGGCTCTGCACCTGGTAGGGCGCCATCACGCGCGCGGCCAGGCCCAGCTGATCGAGTGCGGCATCGTAGTCGGCGGTGGTCTCCTGGCGGGCGACCTCCTCGCCGTCCACGTACAGGCGCACGCCGTGGTTTTCGTCCCAGCCGAAGGCGATGTGCTGCCACTGCTGCGGCGAGGGGTTCTGGTCGAGCTTGAACGACACGCGCGTGCGCGCCAGGTTGGCATCGGTGACGAACGCATCGAAGCCGTGGCCGTTCCAGTCGATGCGCAGCCAGGCCATGTCCCAGCTGCTGTGGTCGGCATAGCCGACCCGGAAGATCACGAACGGTGCGTCACCCACCGCGTAGCGGGAGCGCCAGAAGAAGCCGAGCGTGCCGCGCTGGGCCTGGATGTTGCCCGGCGCGTTCCACGACAGTACGCCGTCGTCGGCCCATTCGATAGCGCTGCCGCGCGCCCCGTTCGGCACCCGCTTCACCTTGTCCACGAAGTTCGGTACCGGATCGCCCGCGGCGGTGTCGGCCTGCAGGCCCTGGTCGGCCGAGACGTGGAACAGCAGCTGCGGGGCGGTCTGCGCCCAGGCGGTGCCACTGCCCGCAAGCAGAAGGGCCAGCAGGCTGGCCGACAGGCGGGAGGGACGGATCGAGGGGGCGACAGGGCGATGCATGGGACCTTCCTTTCGACAGCAGAAACAGTACAGCGGAACCACCGGCGTAGCGTCAGCCGCTCACGGTGGCCTCCCGCCCCGGCACCGCGCCCGCCATCCCGGAGAGAAGGACGGGGACGGACGCGGTACAGGTGGCGGCAGGCCCAGCACGGTCAGAACTTGTAGCGCAGGCCGAGGTAGTACTGGCGGCCGGTGTGCGTGTAACGGTCCGGCAGCGACAGCGCCGAGTCGACGTAGCGCTCATCGGCGGTGTCGAGCAGGTTGATCGCTTCGAAGGTCAGCGAGAGGTTCTTGTTGACCTTGTAGGACATGTTGAAGTCCACGTTCTCCACGCTGTACTTGCCCTGCACATCGGCGGTGGCGAGCTGCTTGCCGTCCAGGTCCCATACGTTTTCCTGCGAGAGGATGGTGCTGATGTACGCGTCGCGGTAGCTGGTGGAGACGCGGGCGCTGAAGCGGCCATCGTCGTAGTACAGGGTGGCGTTGTATGAGTTCGGCGACAGGTTCAGCAGGTCGTTCTCGGTGTAGGTGGTGACGATGGTGCTGCCGGTGCCCGAGCTGAACATGTATTTGATCTTCGACTCGACGTGCGTGTAGTTGAGCTGCACGCCGAAGTTGCGCCAGAAGCCAGGCAGGAAGCTGAAGGGCTGCTGGTAGGAGACTTCGTAGCCCTTGAGCGGGCCGCCCGGGGTGTTGAAGTAGCTCTGCACGTTGAACACGGTGTCCGCGCTGAAGCCAGCGGGCAACAGGTCCAGCGAATAGCCCATGTCGGCCCAGGTGGTCATCAGGCGGGTGCGCTGCACGTAGCTGTCGATGTCCTTGTAGAACACCGCCGCCGACAGCAGCGCGCCCTCGTCGAAGTACCACTCCGCGCTCAGGTCGTAGTTGGTCGAGCGGAACGGATCCAGCTTGGGATTGCCCAGGTTGATCGAGTAGCTGCGGTCGTCATCGAAGTAGGCGGTGGGACCACCGCTGACGCTCGGCGACAGGTTGGACAGGGTCGGGCGGGCCATGGTCTTGGCCGCGCCGAAGCGCAGCACGAAGGTGTCGCTCAGGTCCCAGGCCAGGTTCAACGAGGGCAGCCAGTCGTCGTACTTGTGGCCGACCCGCGTGCCGACCTGCAGGCGCTCGCCCGGATCAGCCGTGGCGCTGGCCACGCCGAAGAACGGTTCGCACGCCGAGGACAGATCGTTCGCGTTGGTAGCCGTGCACGGCGCATAGCCATCGGCGGTGATGCGGGTCTGCACGTAGCGCACGCCCAGGTTGCCGCGGAACGCGCGGCCCAGCAGGTCGGTGTTGAAGTCCAGCTGCAGGTAGCTGCCGTAGCTCTTTTCGTTGACGTCGAAATTGTTGTTGGACGCGCCAAAGTGGCCCACGCTGGCCAGCCGATAGTCACCGCCCAGGGTGCCGGTGTTGCAGTTGCAGTAGATGTCCAGCAGGTTGGCGATCTGCTTGAAGTCCGGCACCAGCCACGCGTTGGGCAGGCTGCCGTCCATGCCCTTGCCGAAGCCGCTCAGCGAGCTGCTGAGGTCACCCACGGTGACCCCGTCGGGGAGCGCCTGCGACAGGCGCCCGTAACTGATGTTGCGGTACTCCTGCGTGCTCATGTCGTAGTCCTTGTAGGCCAGACCGCCGCGCAGGGTGAAGGTGGGAGTGATGACGAAGGTGAGGTCCACCTTGGCCGTGTCGAACGCGTTGTCGACGTACTGCGGGTTCAGCCGCACTTCGCTGATGTTGCCGCCGCGCGCGGTGCCGTTGGCATTGACCGGCGTGCTGCCGTAGCCCAGCCACTTCCAGTTGTCCACGGCGCTGAGGTCGAACGGGAACGACATCGCCGGCACCTTGCCGTTGCGCATGTCCAGCACGAAGCCGTCCAGGTTGCTGTTGTCGAAGCTGACCATCGAGAACACCGGCCGTTCGTAGTTCGACTCGGAATGCCCGACCACCGCGTCCAGCCGCACCGCGTCGTTGAAGCGGTGCTCCAGGTTCAGGCTGAACTGCTTGAACGCGGTGCTTTCTTCGATCGCGGTGGATTCGGTGCGGAAGTCTACGTTGTCGAACACGCCGTAGGTGAGGCGGTTCTGCGCGTCGGCCTGCGCCTGGCGCACCACGATCTGGGTCTTGCCGCCGTACTGCGCGGTGCGGTGCAGGTTGGCGCCGATGGAGTCTTCGCGCACGTCCTTGTCGAGCTTTGAATACAGGATGTCCAGGTTCAGCTGGGTGTCGTCGCTGACCTTGAACTGCAGCGCGCCGGTGACGCCCAGGCGCTCGATCTCGTGTTCGGTGCGGACGTAGCGCGGGTAGCGCGGGATCCACGCATTGGTCGCGGTCTCGTAGGCGGCGATGTTTTCCGCCGTGGCGGCGGGCCGGTCCAGGCCGGGGCCGCAGTGGGTGGCATCGATACCGTAGCTGCCCCAGCCGTTGCTGCGCGCCTGGTTGGCGGCGCTGCCGACACCGGCGGCGGTTTCATTGGCCAGCGGATTGCGCGGGGTCTGCGGGTCGTAGCCGACCGGGCTGCAGAAGCCGTAGGTGCCGTTGTTGGCCGCGGTGCTCTGGTTGGAGTTGCGGTAGTTGCCATGCTCCCAGCGGACCGGGTTGTAGCCTTCTTCAAAGATGGTGCGCTTGCTGTAGGCCACCGACATGAGCCCGCCGAAGCGACCGTCGGCCCAGGTGTTGCTGATCAGCCCGGAGATACGCGGGTCTTTGTTCCTGGACAGCTCGTTGTAGCCGTACTGGCCGCCAAGCGATGCCTGGAAGCCCTCGAAGTCGAACGGCCGCGAACCGCGCAGATCGACCGTGGCGCCCAGCGAGCCTTCGTCGGTCTGCGCGGACTGGGTCTTGTTGATCTTGACCCGGCTGAAGAGTTCAGAGGCAAAGGTGTTGAAGTCGAAGCCGCGGCTGCGGTTGACCCCGGTGGTGCCGCTGCCGGCGGTGGAGAGTGCTTCCAGGCCGTTGATGCGCACGCGGGTGAAGTCCGAGCCCAGGCCGCGCACGGAGATCTGCTGGCCTTCGCCGCCTTCGCGGTCGATCGACACGCCGGCAATGCGCTGCATCGACTCGGCCAGGTTCAGATCGGGAAATTTGCCGATGTCTTCGGCGTAGATCGCATCCACCTGCTCGACGCTGTAGCGCTTTTCATCAAGCGACTGCTGCAGGCTTTCGCGGTAGGTTGCCTTGACCTCGACCTTGTCCAGATCGACCGCGTTGAGTGCGGCGGCGGCTTCCGGCGTCTGCTGGGCGGCGGCGATGCCGGCGGTGCCCTGCAGGGCGAACGCGATGGCAACTGCGAGCAAGGTAACCGGTGTCTTTTTTCGTGGGAGCGGTCGATCCATCGTGTGTTTCCTTCCAGGGTGCGCCGCCATGCGAGCGTGATGGTGATGAGTCATGGACGTCCGGCCTCCCCGGAGCGTCTGTCGCGCATGTGCCGCTGTGACACCGTTGGTCATCCGAAACGTAACAAACCCCTCACGCGGCGGCATCTTGCGCCGCAGCAGCGTGCATGCAGTGACGGGTGTGGATGGCAACGACGGCGGCGCGCGCAGCCGGCGGCGTGAGTGCTCACGCCGCCGCTGGGTCCTGCCGGTGAATCAGAACTTGTAGCGCACGCCGAGCAGGAACTGGCGGCCACTCTCGGTGTACTGCAGCGGCAGCTCGCCGGTGCTCGGCGAGTACACCCACTCGTCGGACGCCTCGTTGGTGAGGTTGATGCCTTCCAGGCTCAGTTCCAGCTGGTCGCTGATGCGGTAGCGCAGGGAAGCGTCCAGCACGGTGGTGCCGGTCATGCCGTGGTAACCGTCCTCGTTGAAGCCGGTTTCCTGACCCGGGGCCTGGGTAAGGTAGTCGCTGCGGTTGGTTGCCGATACACGGCCCGACCACACCTCACCTTCGTAGAACAGCGTGGCGTTCCAGGCCTTCTTCGAGGTGCCGGTAAGCTGGTTCTTCATCACCGGCGCACCGGCGCCGTTGACGTACTGGATGCTGGTGTCCACCCAGGTGTAGTTCAACTGCACGCCCAGGTTGGACCACTTGCCCGGCAGGAAGGTGAAGGGCTGGGTGTAGTTGGCCTCGACGCCGTACAGTTCTCCGCCTGGGGTATTGAGCGGAATGGTGAAGGTGAAGTCATCGTTGACCGACGCGCCGGTGCCGTCGAGCAGGCTGGCCGGCAGGCCGCTGCTGGAGTACGGACGCACTTCGCGGGTGGTCTGCACGAACGATTCGATGTCCTTGTAGAACAGGCCGATGCCGGCCATGGCGCCTTCGTTGAAGTACCACTCGAAGCTCATGTCCACGTTGGTGGCGCGGAACGGATCCAGGTTCGGGTTGCCACCGGCCACGGTCCGTGCGCCGCCAGCCACCGCCACGGTGACGCCCGGCGTCAGGTTGCCCAGCCCGGGACGGCTCATCACCTTGGCCGCACCCAGGCGGATCAGGAAGTCCGGGGCGACTTCCGCCACCAGGTTGAACGAGGGCAGGGTGTCGTTGTACTTGCGGTTGGTGGTGGCCTGTACCAGCGCGCCGGCCACCGTGGCCGCGCCACTGGAGGTCTGCTCGGTCTGCACGTAGCGCACGCCGAAGTTGCCCGACAGCGGAATGGACCCCAGGTCGGTGGAGAACTCACCCATCAGCCAGATGCCGCGGTCCTTCTCTTCCACGCTGCGGCTGTTGTTGGCGCGGGGCGCAACGGCGAAGGTGCCGGTGTTGCTGTAGATGTCCAGCGCGTCTGCAATGGCATCCAGGTTGGGCACCACCCAGTTGGACGGCGAACCGGAGATGCCCTTCAGACCGGCCTGGCTGGTCAGGTCCGGCGACACGATGCGGGTGCCGTCGGCAAACGTTGGCACGACCACTTCGCTGTTGCGACGCAGTTCCACCGTGCTGAAGGTGTAGTTCTTGGCCAGCACACCGCCCTTTAGGCGGAAGCCGGGGCTGATGTTCCAGTTGAAGTTGACTTCGGCGGTGTCGAAATCGTTGTCCACGTACTGCGGACGCAGGCGGATTTCGGCCAGCTCCCAGCCGTTGGGATCGGTCGGGTCGATACCGTAGTTCAGGATGGGCGCACGGCTGTTGCCACGGTAGTCGTAGCTGTACCCGTCAACGTCGTACTTGTCCATGATGATGGTGGTCTGCACGGGGTTTTCGTGCGCCGAGCGCGAGGCGCCCACCTTGCCGTTGATCGAGAACGCGTCGCTGAAACGATGATCGAAGTTGAGGCTGGCCTGCTTGAACTCGGTGCTCCACTCGTCGTGGCGGTTCTCGGTGCGGATGTCCACATTGTCGAACTCGCCGTAGACCAGCGCGTTGTTGCGGATCTCGCCGTTGCGCACCACCATCGTCGGCTTGCCGTCGCGCTCGGGGCGCCGCGGATTGCCGGTATCGCGGTTGCGGCTGAAGGAAATGGCTTCGATGTAGTGCTCGTCGCGGGTGGCGTCGATCTTGGAATACAACGCGTCCAGCGAGATCTCGGTGGCATCGCTGGGCTTCCACTGCAGCGAACCGGTGATGCCCAGACGTTCCTGCTGGTGTTCCAGCTGCACATAGCGCGGGAAGCGCGGGTGGTAGACGCCGGCACTGCGCGCGGCCGGGAAGGCCGGACTGAGGGCGAAGTTACCGTTGCTGGTGCCATTGGCCCAGCGCCCGGTGTTGGAGCCTTCTTCCAGCGCCTGGCGCTCGGAATAGGCCACCGACAGCAACGCACCGAAGGTACCATCGGCAAAGGTGTTGGAGATCAGGGCCGCCAGACGTGGGTCGGCCTTTTCGGCCATGGCGTTGTAGCCCGCCTGGCCGCTGGCGGCGAAGGTGAAGCCGTCGTAGTCGAACGGGCGCGCGCTGCGCAGGTCCACGGTGGCGCCCAGCGACCCTTCCTCGACGTCGGCCGAGGCGGTCTTGCGCACCAGCATCTGCGAGAACAGGTCCGAGGCGAACACGTTGAAGTCGAAACCGCGGCCGCGGTTGGTGCCGCCGCTCTGGTCGCCGGCGCCGACGGTGGTCAGCGCTTCCATCCCGTTGATGCGCACGCGGGTGAAGTCCGGGCCGAGGCCACGCACGGAAATGTTGCGGCCTTCGCCGGCTTCACGGGTGATGACCACGCCGGGAATGCGCTGCAGCGACTCGGCCAGGTTGAGGTCCGGGAACTTGCCGATATCCTCGGCGACGATGGCATCGACCACGCCGGCTTCGCCGCGCTTGATGTCCAGCGCCTTCTCGACGCTGGCGCGGTAGCCGGTCACGGTGACGGTGTCCAGGTCGGTAGGCGTTTCCTGGGCCAGCGCGGTACCACTCAGCGCCAGGCCGATCGACAGGGCAAGCAAGGTAACCGGTGTCTTTTTCTGGATGTTTCGAGATTGCATGTTTTCCCTCTCCCAAGGTGCTACATGAAACAGCTATCCGGCGACATGTCAGTGCAATGACACCGCTGGTCAGGGCGGACGTTAACAGCCCGTTCCAGAAGGAGCATCTTGCAGCGCAACAGATTTTCAATGTCCCCCGGAGGCTTGCGGGACAAAGCTTTCGACATTCGGCGCGGTAGACGCACGGCCGCCCATGGCTAGAATGACACCGCTAGCCATTCCATCCGTGTGCCGCCGCACGCGCCCTCGCTTTCACAAGGATCCACCGCCATGAGTCGTGTTGTCTGTTTCGGAGAGTTGCTGCTGCGCATGAGCGCACCGGGCCGCGAGCTGCTGCTGCAGAGCGCGCAGCTGGCGGTGCATCCCGGCGGCGCGGAGGCCAACGTGGGCGTGTCGCTGGCCCACCTGGGCCATGCGGTGGCGATGGTCAGCAAGCTGCCGGACAACCCGTTGGGCCGGTTCGTCAGCGGCGAGCTGCGCCGGCATGGGGTGGACACCGGCCACGTGCAGGTCCGACCCGGCCGCATGGGCCTGTACTTCCTCACCACCGGCGCGGTGCAGCGCGCCAGCGAAGTGGTCTACGACCGCGCGGACTCGGCGTTCGCCAGCGGCACCGCCGCCGACTACGACTGGGACGCGCTGCTGGACGGCGCCGACTGGCTGCACCTGTCCGGGGTCAGCCCGGCGCTGAACCCGGCCATGGCCCAGGCCACGCTGGCTGCGGCACAGGCGGCCTGCGCGCGTGGCGTACGGGTGTCCTTCGATGGCAACTTCCGGCCGTCCCTGTGGGCGCGCTGGCAGGGCGATGCGCCGGCCATCCTGCGCGCGCTGTTCGCCTGCGCCGACGTGCTGTTTGCCGACTACCGCGACATCGGCGTGGTGCTGGGCGGGGAGTTTCCGCACCCGGACCCCGCCGATCGCGTGGACGCTGCGGCCGCGCAGGCCTTTGCCGCCTTCCCGCGGCTGCAGTGGATGGCCTGCACCCAGCGCACCCCGCACAGCGTGGATAACCACGCACTGGGCGCGATGCTGCTCGGCCGCGACGGCACGCGCGCGGTGGCCCCGACCCGCGAGATGGTGGGCATCGTGGACCGCATCGGCGGCGGCGATGCCTTCGCCGCCGGCATCCTGCATGGCATGATGCGCGGCTTCGCACCGGAGGCGATCGTGCGCTTCGGCCTGGCTGCGGCCTGCCTCAAGCACTCGATCCCGGGCGACTTCAACCCTGTCAGCGAGGCTGACGTGATGGCCCTGACGGGCGAGGAGCGATTCGATGTCCGGCGCTGATCCACGTGTACGTGCAGTCCTGAAACTGGCCCCGGTGATTCCGGTGTTCACCCCGGAGAACATCGACGATGCCGTTGAAGTGGCGCGCGCCCTGTTCAACGGTGGCCTGCCGGTGATCGAGGTGACCCTGCGCACCCCGGTTGCGATGGAGGCGATCAAGGCCATGGTCGAGGCCGTGCCCGACGCGGTGGTGGGGGCCGGCACGGTGCTGACCGCCGCGCAGATGGAGCAGGTCAAGCAGGTGGGCGGGCGCTTTGCGGTATCGCCCGGTGCCACCCCGCGCCTGTATGCGGCTGCGCGCGATACCGACCTGCCGTTCCTGCCCGGCGTGGCCACCTCGTCCGAGCTGATGCTGGGCCTGGAGCACGGCCTGGATACCTTCAAGTTCTTCCCGGCGGTGCAGGCCGGTGGCGCGGCGATGCTGTCGGCGTGGAACGGGCCGTTCGGCGACGTGCGCTTCTGCCCGACCGGTGGGATCAGCGCGCAGACCGCGCGCGACTTCCTGCACCTGCCCAACGTGCTGTGCGTGGGCGGCTCGTGGCTGACCACGCGCGCGCTGCTGCAGGCCCGCGACTGGGCCGCGATCGAGCAGCTGGCCCGCGATTCGGCCGCGCTGGTCGGCTGAGCCGACACGCCGGCTCAGTGCCGGTGCGCGGCCTCGCCCAGGCGCCGGTAGAGGGTGCTGCGGCTGATGCCGAGCGCCCGTGCGGCGGCGGCCACGTTGCCGCCGCTGACGGCCAGTGCCTCGCGCATGGCCGCCAGGGTCATCGCTTCCAGGCCATCGCCTGCGCTCGCCGGTAGCGGCGCCGGTGGGGCGCGGTGACGGACCTGCGCCGGCAACGCGTCCACCCCGATGACATCGCCCGGATCGCTCAACGCCACCAGCGTGCGCAGGCACGCGCACAGCTGGCGTACGTTGCCTGGCCATGCATGTGCGGCCAGCGCGGCGCGCGCGGCAGTATCCAGTTCACGGCCCTGTCCAAGGCGGGCCCACAGGCCGGCAACCAGCGTCGCGCGATCCGGGTGCTCGCGCAGCGGTGGCAGCACTACCGCGTGGTCGGCGATGCGGTAGTACAGGTCGCTGCGGAAATCGCCTGCCTGCATGGCCAGATCCAAGTCGCGGTGGGTGGCGCAGATCAGCGTGAAATCCAGCTGCACCGGCTTGCCGCCGCCCAGTGGCGACAGTGTGCGTTCCTGCAGCACGCGCAGCAGCCGCGGCTGCAGCGCAAGCGGCATGTCGCCGATCTCGTCCAGGAACAGCACGCCGCCCTGCGCCTGGCGCAGCAGGCCGGTGCTGCCCTGGCGGCGCGCACCGGTGAACGCGCCTTCCTCATAGCCAAAAAGTTCGGCCTCGATCAGGCCCTCCGGCAAGGCCGCGCAGTTGACCGCGACGAAGGGTTTGTCGGCGCGCAGGCTGCGCCGGTGCAGTTCGCGGGCGAAGACCTCCTTGCCCGTGCCCGTCTCACCCTGCAGCAGCACCGGCAACTGCGCATCCAGCACGCGGCAGGCGCGGTCCAGCGCGCGCTGCTGTTCGGCATCGAACAGCGGGGTGGCATCCACTGCGGTGACCGCCGGTCGGCGTGACCCGATCGGCAACGCCGCCGGCCGCGCATCCGCACGGCCCCGCACCGGCGCACGCTGGCCCTCGCCCAGTTGCCCATACAGCGCGCGGCCCTGGCGGTCGATCAGCGCACCGTCGTCGTGCAGCCGCGATAGCGGCCCATCGAACAGCGCGGCATACGGCGCATGGCCGATGTCGGCATGCTCCAGCCCGAACAGGGCAAGGCCGGTACGGTTGGCAGCCACCAGGCGGCCGCCGCGGAAGCCCAGGATGCCCTCGCGTGGGGTGCCCAGCAGGGTGGCGTCGTGGTGCAGCCGCACCAGCTCGCAGTCCGCCAGCCCCGCGTCGAAGTAACGGTGCTCGATGTGCGCCACGGCCTGCCGCGCCAGTACCCGCGCGTGCAGGTGCTGCAATCGCGCATCGCCGGAGATGTCCAGCACGCCCACGCGCTGGCCGTAGGGGTCGAAGATCGGCGTGGCCGAGCAGGTCAGGATGCCGTGCGGGGCGAAGTAGTGCTCGCCGCCCCGCACTTCCACCGAGCGGCCCTCCACCATGGCCGTGCCAATGGCGTTGGTGCCCACCGTGGTCTCGTCCCAGCGCACGCCCGGCATCAGCGCCACGCGCCCGGCCTTGTCGAGGAAGCCCGGGCTGCCTTCGGCATCCAGGATCCAGCCATCCTCATCGGTAAGCAGCACGATGCTGCCGGCGGCGGCGATGTCGGCGGCCAGCCCGTCCAGCTCGGGGCGGGCCAACCGCCACAGCTTCTGCTGGCGCTCGCGCAGTTCGCGCAGGCGTGCATCCGGCAACGGCTCCACGTCCGGCTGCGCATCCACCGACAGCCCACCACGCAGGCAGCGTTGCCACGACTGCAGGATGGTGTCGGGCACGATGCCAACCGGCGTTGCGCCGCGCTCGAAGAACGAACGACGCGCGTTGCCGACACGGTGCAGGAGCGGCTGCTGGGACACCTGTTTCTCCAGTGTCGCAATCTGCGACAGTTGTAGCGGGACCTGTTCCGATAAACAGCACAGGCAGCGTTACTGCGCAATGACCTTCGCTGCTGCACCGCCGCAGATCACAGGCATGTCCCGTGGCCGGCCGGGGCCGGAAGGCGTGCCGCAGCGCAGCAGGCCAGAGTTGGCACCGTCCTTGCGGCAGGGAAGGACCCTTACGGGCCTTTCCCTACCTGCCGGAGATGCACCCATGAATGCCGTCACGTCCGCCAAGCCGCACGCCACCGACCCGCGGTCCATCTTCAAGCCGCGCTACGGCAACTACATCGGCGGGGAGTGGGTGGCACCGCGCAACGGCCAGTACTTCGAGAACACCACGCCGGTCACCGGCAAGGTCTTCACCGAGGTGGCCCGCTCCAACGCCGAGGACATCGAGGCCGCGCTGGATGCGGCGCATGCCGCCAAACGCGCCTGGGCCGACACCTCCATCGCCGACCGCGCCAACCTTCTCAACAAGATCGCCGACCGCATCGAGGAGAACCTCGAGCTGCTTGCGCATGCCGAGACCTGGGACAACGGCAAGCCGATCCGCGAAACGCTCAACGCCGACATCCCGCTGATGGCCGACCACTTCCGGTACTTCGCCGGTGCGGTGCGCGCGCAGGAAGGCAGCCTGTCGGAGATCGACAAGGACACCATCGCCTACCACTTCCACGAGCCGCTCGGCGTGGTCGGGCAGATCATCCCGTGGAACTTCCCGATGCTGATGGCCGCCTGGAAGCTGGCGCCAGCACTGGCCGCCGGCAACTGCGTGGTGCTCAAGCCAGCCGAACAGACACCGGCCTCGATCCTGGTGCTGATGGAGGTGATCGGCGACCTGCTGCCCAAGGGCGTACTCAACGTGGTCAATGGTTTCGGCGTGGAGGCGGGCAAGCCGCTGGCGTCCAACCCGCGCATCGCCAAGATCGCGTTCACCGGTGAAACCACCACTGGCCGGCTGATCATGCAGTACGCCAGCCAGAACCTGATCCCGGTGACGCTGGAGCTGGGCGGCAAGTCACCCAACATCTTCTTCGCCGACGTGATGGCCGAGGACGACGATTTCCTGGACAAGGCCATCGAAGGGTTCGTTCTGTTCGCCTTCAACCAGGGCGAAGTGTGTACCTGCCCGTCGCGCGCGCTGATCCAGGAGTCGATCTACGACACGTTCATGGAACGCGCGCTCAAGCGCGTGGCCGCGATCAAGCAGGGCAACCCGCTGGACCCCAACACCATGGTCGGCGCGCAGGCGTCGTCCGAACAGTTGGAGAAAATCCTGTCCTACTTCGATATTGGCAGGCAGGAAGGCGCGCAGGTGCTGATCGGCGGCGAACAGGCCACCCTCGACGGCGACCTGGCCGGTGGCTTCTACGTGAAGCCCACCGTGTTCAAGGGCCACAACAAGATGCGCGTGTTCCAGGAAGAAATCTTCGGGCCGGTAGTGTCGGTGACAACCTTCAAGACCGAGGAAGAGGCGCTGGAGATCGCCAACGACACGCTGTACGGGCTGGGCGCGGGCGTATGGAGCCGCGATGCCTCGCGTCTGTACCGCATGGGCCGCGGCATCCAGGCCGGCCGCGTGTGGACCAACTGCTATCACGCCTATCCGGCGCATGCCGCGTTCGGCGGCTACAAGCAGTCCGGCATCGGCCGCGAGAACCACAAGATGATGCTCGACCACTATCAGCAGACCAAGAACCTGCTGGTCAGCTACTCGCCGAAGAAACTGGGCTTCTTCTGAGCCCGCGCCCTGCTTGATCACGATCAAGGCGCCGGCATGAGGCCGGCGCCACAGTGCTGTCATTGGCAATCCACGGAGATCCACGCATGAACAAGACCATGAAGGCCGCTGTCGTCCGCGAGTTCGGCAAGCCGTTGCGCATCGAGGAAGTGCAGGTGCCGCGCCCCGGCCCGGGCGACATCCTGGTGAAGATCGAAGCGTGCGGCGTATGCCACACCGACCTGCATGCGGTCGACGGCGACTGGCCGGTCAAGCCCAACCCGCCCTTCATTCCCGGCCATGAAGGCGTGGGCCACGTGGTCGCGGTGGGCGCAGGCGTCAACCATATCCGCGAGGGCGACCGTGTCGGCATCCCGTGGCTGTATTCGGCCTGTGGCCACTGCGAGCACTGCCTGGGCGGCTGGGAAACGCTGTGCGAAGCGCAGCAGAATACCGGCTATTCGGTCAACGGCGGCTTCGCCGAGTACGCGTTGGCCAATGCCAACTATGTGGGGCTGCTGCCCAAGGGTATCGGCTTCATCGAGGTCGCACCGATCCTGTGCGCCGGCGTCACCGTGTACAAGGGCCTGAAGGTCACCGATACCAAGCCCGGCCAATGGGTGGTGATCTCCGGCATCGGCGGGCTGGGCCACATGGCGGTCCAGTACGCCAAGGCGATGGGCTTGAACGTGGCCGCCGTGGACATCGACGACGGCAAGCTCGCCCTGGCCGAGCGGCTGGGTGCCACGATCACCATCAATGCACGCACTACCGACCCGGCCGCGTTCCTGAAGAAGGAGATCGGCGGCGCACACGGTGCGCTGGTCACGGCGGTATCGCCGAAGGCCTTCGAGCAGGCACTGGGCATGGTCCGCCGCGGTGGCACGGTGTCGTTGAACGGACTGCCGCCGGGCGATTTCCCGCTGGACATCTTCGGCATGGTGCTCAACGGCATCACCGTGCGCGGCTCGATCGTCGGCACCCGCCTGGACCTGCAGGAATCGCTGGAATTCGCCGAGCAGGGCAAGGTCGCCGCAACGGTCACCAGCGATTCACTCGAGAACATCAACGACATCTTCGCGCGCATGCACGCCGGCAAGATCGAAGGCCGCGTGGTGCTGGACCTCAATGCCTGACGCACGTTGCACTGCGGCCTGTCTTCGTTCCCCCTCTCCCAACGAAGGCAGGCCGCACCCGCGCCGGTAGTGCCGGCCGCTGGCCGGCTTCCAGGATCTCCCAACGATGAACGCCCAACCGCTCCAGGTAACCGCCACCCTGGCCGCGCTGCAGCTGATCCAAACGCTGCACGCACGCCACGGCCCGCTGTTGTTCCACCAATCCGGGGGCTGCTGCGATGGCTCCTCGCCGATGTGCTTTGCCCAGGGGGATTTCATCGTGGGCGACCGCGACGTGCAGCTGGGCGAGATAGGCGGCGCGCCGTTCTACATCAGCGCCTCGCAGTTCGCGTATTGGAAACACACCCAGCTGATCATCGACGTGGTGCCAGGGCGCGGCGGCATGTTCTCGCTGGAAAACGGCGAGGGCGTGCGCTTCCTGGTGCGCTCGCGGCTGTTCAGCGATGACGAGTTCGCGCAGCTGAAGGACGCCGGCAAGGTCTGACCCCGCGCACGCGTCCATAATGGGCACCGTCCCGTTGCCCTGGATCGCCATGTCCGCGTTGTCGCTTGCCAAGACTGTCGTGCTGTCCGTGCTGTGCGTGGTGGTGGCGCTGTTCGTGCTCGGCATGGTCAGCGGCGCGGCCGGCTGGATCGCGCCGTGGATCGGCCTGGGCGACGGCGGGCAGCCGCGCCTGGCCTGGGATCTGGGCTGGACCATTCTCGGCGGCCTGGCCGCCACCGCATTCGCCGCGCGCTACGCGCCGACACTGCCTTACCTTCACGGCGGAGTGGTGTGGGCGGTGATTGCCGCCGCCTCGGCCTACGCCGCCTGGGACCTGGGCAGCGACTTCCCGTTCTGGTTCGTGCTGGTGCTGCTGCTCTCGCTGCCGCTGCAGGCCGCCGGCATCTGGCTGGGCGCGCGTTATCGCCCACAGTAGGGCGACGGGCCGGTGGCGCACGCCTTACGGCGTCACGCCCCCGGCAGCACCTGCTTCACCGCCTCGATCCCCTCCCACGGATCCTGCTTCAGACGCCGCGCCCGCTGCAGCGCCTTGGCCATGGGGAAGGCATCGGCAGCAGTGATGCGGCCCAGCTCTTCCCAGCGCAGCGGCACCGCCACGCCTGCTCCGGGCCGCGCGCGCAGTGACCAGGAACTGACACTGGTTGCGCCTCGCGCGTTGCGCAGCCAGTCGATGAAGATCACCCCGGTGCGTTTGGCCTTGCTCATCGTGGCCACGTAGCGGTCCGGCGCATGTTCGGCCATGGCCTGCGCGAACGCCTCGCAGAAGTCTTTGGCCTGGGCCCAGTCGGCCTTGGGCTGCAACGGCACCACCACGTGCACGCCCTTGCCCCCGGACAGCCGCACGAAGCTCTGCAGGCCGGTGTCCAGCAGCCGGTCGCGTACATCGCGTGCGGCCGCTTTCACCTGCGCCCAGCTCACCCCGTCGCCGGGGTCCAGGTCGAACACCAGCCGGTCCGGATGCTCCGGATCGGCCACGGTGGCGCCCCAGGGATGCAGCTCCAGGGTGTTCATCTGCACCAGTTGCAGCAGCCCGGCCACGTCCTCGATGTACAGGTAGTCTTCGCGCCCGCTCTTTTGTTCCAGCGGTATCGCGCGCACCGCCTCACCCAGGCCCGTGCCGTGGTGTTTCTGGAAGAAGCAGGGCTTGTCCACGCCGTCCGGGCAACGCAGCACCGACAGCGGCCGCACTGCAACTTCGGGCAACACCCAGCGCGCCATCTGCCGGTAGTAGTCGGCCACCTCGCCCTTGGTGATCTTGGCCTTGGCGAACACCACCCGCTCGGGATGGCTGATGCTGACGCCATCGGACGCGTCGCCTGCCGCCTGGGCACCGGCCTTGGCCTTTCGCGTTGTCTTGTTCATGCCCTTGGCCTTCTCCGTCGCTTGGCCTGCCACGCCCAGGTCGCCGGCAGACTTGTCCTCGCGCAACCGTTTGAAGCTGGCCTGGCGCAGCAGCCCTTCCTTGGCCCAGCCGCGGAAGGCCACCTCGGCCACCAGCACCGGTTTCACCCAATGCACGCTGCGCGCCTTGAACGGCACGTGCGCCGGCAGTTCCACCCCCGCGTCGGCCACGGCCAATGGCTTCAGCTGCCGGGTGAGCGCCCCCAGGAGCGCATCATCGAACCCGGTGCCGACCCGCCCCACGTAGCGCAGGCCGCCCTTGTCCGGGGTGGCCATCAACAGCGAGCCGAAGCCGCTGCGCGCGCCCTTGGGGTCGGTGTAGCCGACGATCAGGAATTCGTCGGTGGTCTCGTGCTTGATCTTGATCCACGCCGGCGAGCGCGCGTTGACGTAGGGCGCGTCCACGCGCTTGCTGATGATGCCCTCGAACCCGGCCTCGCCACTGGCGGTAAACACCGCCGGTCCATGGTCAAGCACGTGGTCGCTGTAGGCCAGCGTGCCCGGCCCCGGACCGATCAGGTCCTTGAGCAGCGCCTTGCGCTGCAGCAGCCCGCAGCGGCTGATATCCACCCCGGCGATGCCGGGCATGTCGAACACCACGTAGCGAAGCGGCTGTTTGGCGGTGCCGTCGATGACCTTCTGCAAGGCG
The DNA here is from genome assembly GCF_009832905.1 of Stenotrophomonas sp. 364. NCBI lineage: Bacteria > Pseudomonadati > Pseudomonadota > Gammaproteobacteria > Lysobacterales > Lysobacteraceae > Stenotrophomonas > Stenotrophomonas sp. 364. Next base: position 4,441,359 of record NZ_CP047135.1, on the reverse strand, counting down.
GTGAAATCGCTGCGACCCTGCGCATCAAGCACCACCAGCTCGCCGTCCAGGCGCAGGTCGCGCACCGGCAATGCCGCGATGGCCTGCACCACCTCGGGAAAATCGTCGGTCCAGTTCAGGCCGCCACGCGAGCGCAGCGCGACCACCCCGTCGTGGACCTCCGCCAGCAGGCGGTACCCGTCCCATTTGATCTCGTGCAGCCAGCCGTCGCCGTCCGGTGCGCTGGCGCGGTGGTCGGTCAGTTGGGGCTTGAAGCCGGGCGGGTAGGGGGCGTCGCGCGCGCCATCCAGCACCAACGCGCGGGTGCGCCAGCGCGCGTCGGCCTTGCGCGCGGGCGTGGCAGCGCGTTTGCCGGCCTTGGCTGCAGCGGCGGTGGGTGCGCGCTTGGTCGCTGCCGCGCGCGTGCGCGCGGTGCCGCGTGGCGGCGGTGTGTCCAGCATGTCGTCGGCCTCTGCGTTGCGTGCCTGCGCATCGTCGCGCTTGATCAGCAGCCACTGGTGCTGCCTGCCCTTCATCGCCGTGCGTACCAGTTTCCAGCCGCCCTTGAGCCGCTCACCGTGCAGCACGAAGTCGAGCTTGCCGGCAGCAATCGCCTCCAGCGGGTCGCCGTCGCAGGCCCAGGTGCCATGGTCGTACACGTCCACATGCCCAGCGCCGTAGTGACCGGTGGGAATATCGCCTTCGAAATCCGCATAGGACAGCGGGTGGTCCTCCACCTCCACCGCCAGGCGCTTCTCGCCCGCGCGCAGCGACGGCCCTTTGGGTACGGCCCAGCTCTTGAGCACGCCATCGGCTTCCAGCCGGAAATCGTAGTGGCGCGAACTGGCATGGTGCAGCTGCACCACGAAGATCGGGCGTCGCGCCGGCACACCGCGGCGGTCGGCGTCCGGCTCGGGGGTGCCGTCGAAACGACGCTTGCGGCGGTATTCCTGCAGCGACATCGGCGTTTACCCGGCCTTGCGCGTAGGGCTGGCGCGCTTGGTCGAGGATTTTTTCGCGGCCTTGACCGCCTTGGCGGGTGCCTTGGCCGGTGCCTTGGCTTTCTTCGCCGTCGCCTTCTTCGGTGCGGCGGTCACCGCGGTCTTCCTGGGCGGTGTGCGCTTCTTGGCGTCCAGGCTCTTCTGCAGCAGCGACATGAAGTCGACCACGTTGGTGGCGTCGTCCTCGCGCGGCGCCGGCTCTTCGTCCACCTTGGTGGTGCCGCCCTTGGCCTTGATCCGCTTCTTCAGCAGCGTCTGCAGGCGTTCGCGGAATTCGTCGTGGTAATCATCGGGCTTCCACTCGCCCGACATCGACTCGATCAGCTGTTCGGCCATGGCCGTTTCCTTGCTGTTGATCCGGTAGTCGGCCAGTGACCCGGCAGGCAATTTATAGTCTTCCGGGTCCACCAGTTCCTGTGGATAACGCAGGATCATCAGCACCAGCGCGTCGCCGTGCGGCATCACCGCGCACAGGTACTCGCGGGTGCGCACCACCACCCGGGCAATGCCCACCTTGTCGGTCTTCCGCAGGGTTTCGCGCAGCAGTACATAGCCCTTCTCGGCCTTCTTGGCCGGTACCAGCAGGTAGGGCTTCTCGTAGTAGCGCGGGTCGATTGTGCTGGCATCCACGAAGGTCTCCACCTCGACCGCCTCATGGCTTTCCGGCGCCGCCGAGCGGATATCGTCCTCCTCCAGCACCACGTAGCTGCCCTTGTCGTACTCGTAGGCCTTGACGATGTCCTTCCACGGCACTTCTTCGCCGGTGTCGGCGTTGACCCGCTCGAAGCGGATCGGCTTGCGGTCGCGTGAATCGAGCATGCGGAACTGCAGGTCGACCTTGCGTTCGCCGGACATCAGCGACACCGGGACATTGAGCAGGCCGAACGAGAGGGTACCGGTCCAGATCGGTCGGGCCATGGCAGGGCCACTCCAACGCTACAGGGGGAGGGCAGCTGTACCGCGACACACGTGAAACGCCCGTGTCCGCGCCGTGCAGGGGCCCTTTACGGGCTACTGCAGCAGGCCGTGCACCGCCGCCGGCGGCATGTGGTCCAGCGCCAGCCACGCGTCCTCGACGATGCCGCGGGCCTGCCCCCAGCCCAACCGCGACTGCCCGCGCATCTGTTCCCAGTGCTCGGCCAGCTCGCCGTCGGTGTCGTCGTCGCTGCCGCGCGGCCAGGCCGCATAGTGGGTGGTCAGCGCGAAGGCATACGCCGGGTACAGGTCGCGCCAGCTGCGGTGGCCATGCCCGCGGCGGCGCTCGTAGTCATTGCGCATGTACTGCAGGTAGTCCTGCGCGACCGCCTGTGCTTCCTCGGTGCGCTCGCGGCGCGTGTTGCGGGTAGGCTGCAGGTAGGCGTTGAAGAGCGCGGGGGCGGCGCGACGGTCCAGGCGGGGCATGGCACGACTCCGGCGGTACAGGGCAGGCAGGAATAGTCCCGCCGCCGTTAGCCAGCCGTGACAGATCTGTTCATGGCAGGCGATTCGCAGGGACTTCACCTGCCAAGCGCTGTAGTGGAGTTCCCCCGTTCCGGAGTGATTCCCATGCCACGCGATCCCCTGCGCGAAGCCAGCACCCCGGTGCCTGGCGAACAGCACGCCAAACATGACAACCAGGACGCCGAAGACCGCGGCGCCGGGATGTCTCCCCCAACCGAAGCCGACCACCTGCCGGTGGTCTCCGGCCCCAGCCACGGCTACCGCGACCGCAAGGACCCCACCGGCGTGCCGCACCCGGGCGGGCGGGAAAACCAGGAACAGCGCCAGGCGCGCAAGGAACACGCCAGCAACAACCAGGATGAGGCCCTGGACGAGACCTTCCCGGCCAGCGACCCAACCTCGCCGTTCGTGCCGGCCAAGATCCCGCGGTAAGCGTCGAGCAGTGGCCGCTGACCGCCAAGCGGCCATCGGCCCGCTGATCACGGCGCCCACTGCCACTGCAGGCCCACGCCCACCCGGCGGTCCGGGCCGGGCTCGAAGTACCGCTGGTTGCCATCGTTGACGATCACCGAGCCGATGTAGCGCTGGTCCAGCACGTTGTCGATGCGCGCAAACGCCCGCAGCGTGCCCTGCGCAGTCTTCCAGCGCCGCGCCGCTTCCAGGTTCAGCAGCGCATAGCCGGCCGCTTTCTCGGTGGCCAGGTCGTTCACCACCGTGTCGCTGGAGGCCACCAGCTCGGCGGCCCACTGCCACGGTCCGGGCGTGTACTGCACGCGCGCGTTCCACTGCTGCCGGGGCACGCCGGGCAGGCGCGCGCCGGCCTGCACCGTGTTGCAGCCGGCGGTACCGCACAGCGGGTACGCATCGCGCACCGTCGCTTCGATCCAGGTGTAGGCCACCGCCAGCTCGGTCTGCGCGCCCAGTGGCTGCACGTAGGTGGCTTCGGCGCCCTGCCGCCGGGTACGGCCGATGTTGCGGTAGGTGGAACGCCCGCCGCTGTTGCTGGCCACCGCCAGTTCGTCATCGGTGTCCGCCCGGAACAGGGCCGCCTCCAGCCGCGCCCCGCTCTGTGCATGCCATTTGCTGCCCAATTCCAGGTTGCGGCTGCGCGCGGCCGACAGGTCCAGCGCCAGCCCGGCCTGGCCATCGGCGCGGTAGCCCAGCTCGTTGAAGGTGGGCGTCTCAAAGCCGCGCCCGGCCGAGGCGTACAACCGCCAGGCGTCGCTGGCGCGGAACACCACCCCGGCCACCGGCGTGGTGGCCGCGTAGCGGCGCGCGCCACTGTCGTCGGGGTTGCTGGCGGTGACGTAGTGGTCGTTGGAGCGGAACCGCACGGTGCTGTGGCGCAGGCCCAGCAACAGCGACCAGCGCGGGGCCCATTGCCACCACGCCTGGGCGAACTGGTCGATGTTCTCGACGCGGTCGCCCTGATCGCGGCGCAGGCGGCCCTTGATGCCCAGCTGATCGCCCCCGAAGTTCTCGTAACCGCGGCGATCCTGCAGCTGACGGTCGGCATTGGCGCCGATCACCAGATCCAGCGGTCGTCCGGCCCAGTCGCCGTGCCAGCTCCAGCGCGCGTCCACACCTCCGTAGTCGCCGTCCAGGTCGATCACCCCGCCGGCATGCAGCGGGTTGGCCTGCGGCCCGGGGGGAATGGCCAGGTACTGTTCCACGCTGCGTTGCCCGGCATAGCCCATCGCCCGCCAGGTGTGGGCGCCGTCGGTGCGGGTGAAGACCAGTCCGGCCTGGGCCTGGCGGACCGATTTACGGGTGTTGTACTGGCTGGCCACGGCGGTGGCCTGGCGCGGGTCGGCGTTGACCTGGGTCCGGCTCAGGCCGAGCGGGTCCTGCGCATCGGGGGAATCGAAGTAGTTCAGCACCAGGTCCAGCTGGCCGCCGCCCACGTCGGTGCCCAGCCGCGCATTGACCGACTCGCGGCGGGCCGCGCTATGGTCGCGCCAACCATCGGTGCGGAAGTGATTGGCGGCCACGTTGTAGCGGATCGGTCCCTGCTGGCCGCGCAGCTGCGCGCCGGCGCTGAGGCTGTTGTCGCTGCCGGTGTCCAGCCGCAGCCGCCACGGGTCGCCGGGGGCGCCGTCGGCGCTGAACACCTGCACCACACCGCCGGAGGAGTTGCCGTACAGCGCAGAGAACGGGCCGCGCAGCACGTCCACCCGCTGCGCCGAGAGCAGGCTGGCATGGGACAGCTGGCCCTGGCCGTCGGGCATGGTGGCCGGCACGCCGTCCACCAGCACGCGCACCCCGCGCACCCCGAAGGTGGACCGTGCGCCGAAGCCCCGGATCGACAGCTGGGTGTCCTGCGCATAGTTCTGGCGGTCGCGCGCCACCACGCCCGGGATGCCGCCCAGCGCTTCGGACATCTGGGCCAGGGTTCCATTGGCGTCGTCATCCAGCCAGACCGTGCTGATAGATGCCGGCAGATCCGCATCGTCCACCTGCTGCACCCGTGCGGCCTGCACCTGAACCGTGGGCAGGCGCTCGACCGGCGGGGTATCGGCCGGGGCAGGCGCGGCCTGTGCCGGGTTCGGCAACAGCGCTGCTGAAAGCAGCGCGGAGGGGACAACAAACGCGGAAAAACGCAGCATACGGGCAGGGGTCCTCAGCGGCAGGGCACGCCGCACGCCATGGTACGGAAGAACACGTGACGGCCGCCGCCGCGCCCACGCCGCGGCTTTGTTAGGATGGCTTGGTTTTGGCTGATTCTGCCGCAACCTGCGTCGCGCCAACCTCCCCCTTCCGTCATCCGAATGAGTACCGCCGTGTCCTTCTTTGCAAATGTGGAACTGGTCCCAGGCGACCCGATCCTGGGCCTGACCGAGGCTTACAACGCCGACAGCCGCTCGACCAAGGTCAACCTGGGCGTGGGCATCTACTACGACGAAAGCGGCCGTATTCCGCTGCTCCGCGCCGTCAAGCAGATCGAACAGCAGCTGGCCGATGAAGCCAAGCCGCGCGGCTACCTGCCGATCGACGGCCTGCCGGCCTACAACCAGGCCACCCGCGAGCTGGTGTTCGGCAAGGACTCGCCGCTGCTGGCCGCCGGCCGCGTGGCCACCTCGCAGACCATCGGGGGCAGCGGTGCGCTGCGCGTGGGCGCCGACCTGCTGCACCGCCTGCTGCCGCACGCCACCATCGCCATCAGCAACCCCAGCTGGGAAAACCACCGCGCGGTGTTCGGCGCCGCCGGTTTCGAGGTCGTGGAGTACAGCTACTTCGACCCGACCACCCACGGCGTGGATTTCGACGCCATGCTGGCCGACCTGGGCAAGCTGCAGCCGGGCACCGTGGTGCTGCTGCACGCGTGCTGCCACAACCCGACCGGTGCCGACCTGACCGTCGCGCAGTGGAAGCAGGTGGCCGAGCTGTTGAAGGACCGCCAGCTGTTCCCGTTCATCGACATGGCCTACCAGGGCTTCGACAAGGGCATCAGCGAAGACGGCGCCGCGGTGCGCATCATCGCCGAGGCCGGCATCGACAGCTTCGTGGTCGCCAACTCGTACTCCAAGTCGTTCTCGCTGTATGGCGAACGCATTGGCGCGCTGTCGGTGGTGGCGCCGGACGCGGCCTCGGCCAAGGCCGTGCAGTCGCAGGTCAAGCGCATCATCCGCACCATCTACTCCAGCCCGTCCAACCACGGTGCTGCGCTGGTGGCCGGCGTGCTCAACAGCGTCGAGCTGCGCCAGGTGTGGGAAGCGGAACTGACCGAGATGCGCGAGCGCATCCACGCCCTGCGCCACGGCCTGGTGGAGAACCTGGTCGCCGCCGGCGCGCCGGAGTTCGCCTTCATCAACGACCAGGCCGGCATGTTCTCGTACTCCGGCCTGACCCGCCCGCAGGTGGACCGCCTGCGCGACGAGTTCGGCATCTACGCCGTCGGCACTGGCCGCATCTGCGTGGCCGCACTGAACCAGGGCAACCTGGCTTACGTGGCCAAGGCCGTGGCGACCGTCGCCAAGGGCTGATCGGCGCGCGCTGCAGCACCCACAGGAACGGCCGCCCAGTGCGGCCGTTCCTGTATCCAGATCCCCGCGGATCACCCGGCCCTGCCTTCCTGACCTGGCGCGCTGTCCTGCGCCTGCCTCGTAATGCCCGCGGCAACGGGCGACAATACGGCCCCCAAATGTCTTTGGCAGCCATTCCATGTCCCGTACGTCGCTTACCCGGTACCTGATCGAAGAGCAGCATGCCGGCCGCATCAACGCCGACCTGCGCCAGCTGATCGCCGTCGTCGCCCGCGCCTGCACCAGCATCTCCATCGCGGTCAGCAAGGGCGCGCTCGGTGGCGTGCTGGGCGAGGCCGGTACCGGCAACGTGCAGGGCGAAGCGCAGAAGAAGCTGGACGTCATCAGCAACGAGATCCTGCTCGAGGCCAACGCCTGGGGCGGCCACCTGGCCGCCTGCGCCTCGGAGGAAATGGACCACTGCCAGCCCGTGCCGGACACCTACCCGCGCGGTGACTTCCTGCTGCTGTTCGATCCCCTCGATGGCAGCTCCAACATCGACGTCAATGTCTCGGTCGGCACCATCTTCTCGGTGCTGCGCTGCCCGCCCGGCACCGAACAGCCCAACGACGCCAGCTTCCTGCAGCCGGGCACCGCGCAGGTCGCCGCCGGTTACTGCATCTACGGCCCCAGCACGCAGATGGTGCTCACCGTGGGCCACGGCACCCATGCCTTCACCCTGGACCGCGAGAAGGGCGAGTTCGTGCTGACCACGCCGGACATGCAGATTCCCGCCGACACCCAGGAATTTGCCATCAACATGTCCAACCAGCGCCATTGGGAAGCCCCCATGCAGGGTTACGTGCAGGACCTGCTGGCCGGCAAGGAAGGTTCGCGCGGCAAGAACTTCAACATGCGCTGGATCGCCAGCATGGTGGCCGACGTGCACCGGATCCTCACCCGCGGCGGTATCTTCATCTACCCGTGGGACAAGAAGGACCCGTCCAAGGCCGGCAAGCTGCGCCTGATGTACGAAGCCAACCCGATGGGCCTGCTGGTCGAGCAGGCCGGCGGCGCGGCCACCACCGGGCGCGAGCGTATCCTCGACATCCAGCCCGACCAGCTGCACCAGCGCGTGCCGGTGTTCCTCGGCTCGCGCAATGAAGTGGCCGAAGCCACCCGCTATCACCACGAGCACGACAGCGCGCAGGGCTGATCGCAACGCACGGGGCCGGCCCGTTGCCGGCCCCGTGTGTGCCATGGAAAAACCCAACGTGGCAACGGCGTGACATCGGCCAATGCAGCGGTCACCATCGGGGCCAGATGCCCACGGATGACCCCATGACGGCCGACACGCAGCACGACTTCATTGAAGTAATCCACAACGCCATCCCCGCCGATGTGTGTGCCGCCATCCAGGCCAGGATGCGAACCAGTGCGCAGTTGCGGCCCGGCGAAGTGGGCAGCGGCGTGTTCCCGGAACTCAAGCACAGCAAGGATCTGCGCATCAGCGGCGACGCGGCGTGGCGCGATGTGGACATGCTGTTGCAGCAGGCGGTGTTTCGCGGTGTTTTGAGTTATCTACGGCGTTATCCACAGGCACTGATCTCGCCGCTGATGTTGCAGATCCAAGACAGCGAAGGTAAACCGCGGCGCCTGGCGGCCGACGATTTCTCGGGCATGGACGATGCCACGCTGTCGGATCTGGCCCGTACGTGCCTGCGTCCCGGTGCCATCAATCTGCAATGGTATGCCGCGGGCGAGGGTGGCTATCCCTATTGGCATTGCGAGCTGTACCCACGCGATCCCGCCGGTGAAACACTGCACCGCCACCTGCTATGGACGCTCTACCTCAACGACGATTTCGAGCAGGGCGAAACCGAGTTCCTGTTCCAGCAGCGCAAGATCGCCCCACGCACCGGCAGCCTGCTGATCGCCCCGACGGCGTTCACCCACACGCATCGCGGAAATCGTCCGCAGGGTGGCGACAAGTTCATCGCCACCAGCTGGATTTTGTTCCAGACCGCGCAGAAGCTGTTTGCAGGAAACTGACGACGACACACGCAAGCCCCGGTAGTGCCGGCCGCTGGCCGGCTCCCGACAGACCCACCGCAAGACCGTCGCCATCACGGCGACGCGTCCGCAGCGCATCACCATTCGAGACAGCAGAGCAGATGTCGCTGTCCTTGATGCTGCCCTGTGCACGCCCTTGATCCAGCGTGACCTGCAGCACAGGTTCCCACGCATCCTGTCGCCCAGTGACGATCTAGAACAACGCCCCCTGCGGCGAATCCACCCGCGGCGGCAGCGGTCGGACGAACTTGTCGCAGTCCAGCTTCGGCCAGTGGCTGTTCTGCGCGTCGAACCCCAATCGCCTGCGCGCCAGCTTGAAGCGGCTCGACAGCAGATCGGCGTACACGCCTTCGCCGCGCATGCGGCTGCCGAACTCGCTGTTGTAGTCCTTGCCGCCGCGCAGCTGGTTGATGGTGCTCATCACGTGCGCGGCGCGATCGGGGTGATGGGCATCCAGCCAGTCGCGGAACAACGGGGCCACTTCCAGCGGCAGGCGCAGCAGCACGTAGCCCGCGGTGGACGCGCCGGCATCACGCGCGGCTTCCAGCACCGCTTCCAGTTCGGCGTCGTTGATCCACGGGATCACCGGGGCCACCATCACGCCGACCGGGATACCCGCGTCGTGCAGGCGGCGCATTGCCCGCAGGCGCGCGTGCGGCGCCGAGGCGCGCGGCTCCAGCTTGGCCGACAGGTGCGGGTCCAGCGAGGTCACCGAGAAGTGCACGCTCACCAGGTTCTGTTCGGCCAGCGGCGCCAACAGATCGATGTCGCGTTCGACCAGTGCGTTCTTGGTGATCAGCGAGAACGGATGCCGCGTTTCCAGCATGACTTCGATCAGCTGGCGGGTGAGTTTCAGCTTGCGCTCGATCGGCTGGTAGGCGTCGGTGTTGATGCCCAGGGCGATCGGCTGCGGCACGTAGCCGGGGCGCGAGAACTCCTTGCGCAGCAGCTGCGGTGCGTTGGTCTTGGCGAACAGTTTGGTTTCAAAGTCCAACCCGGGCGACAGGTTGAGGTAGGCATGCGACGGTCGGGCGAAGCAGTACGAGCAGCCGTGCTCGCAGCCGCGGTACGGGTTCACCGATTGGCTGAAACCCACGTCCGGCGACTTGTTGCGGCTGATGATGCTGCGCGCGGTCTCGGCCCGCACCTCGGTGCGCAGGCGCGGTGCCAGAAACTCCTCGCTCTCCCCGGCGTCCCAGCCATCGTGCACGGCTTCGCTGACGGTGACCTCGAAGCGGCCCGCCAGGTGCGTGGTGGAACCTCGGCCTTTGATCGCGATACCCATCGGTCGAGGCTATCGCCGGGGTGTCGCAGTGGCTGCGACGGCAGGGTGGGGAAGCATGCGCGGTAACCCATCGACCGGCGTTAGTAGTATTGCTAACCACAGACCTGTGTCAACCGGGGAAGGCTTGCCACCATTGGGTTCCGACCGAAATCGACGAAATTGGTCCCCATACTTGTCCACAGGCCAGAATCGGACATCGCCGCTGGCCGGGAACCGGCCATCGCGTGGCCGTCAGGAGGCCAATTGCGCCAAGTAGCCCTTCACGGTGGCGTCCAGCCCGGCGTACAGCGCCTCGCTGATCAGCGCGTGTCCGATGGACACTTCCAGAACGTCCGGCACCGCCGCCAGGAAGGCGCGCAGGTTGTCCTGTGACAGGTCGTGCCCTGCATTCACGCCCAAGCCGGCGGCCTGGGCACGGCGGGCAGCGTCGGCGAACAGAGCCAGCATGGCCCCGGCATCGCCTGCCGCATGTGCTTCGGCGTAGGGGCCGGTATAGAGCTCGATGCGATCGGCACCGATCGCCGCGGCCTGGGCGATGTCCGGGTTGCCGGCATCCACGAACAGGCTGACCCGGCAGCCATACGCCTTCAGTTCGGCGATCAGCGGCCGCAGCCGCTCCGCATCGCGGCCGAAGTCGAATCCGTGGTCGGAGGTAAGCTGCCCGTCGCCATCGGGCACCAGGGTGGTCTGCGCCGGGCGGGTCTGCGCGCACAGCGGCAGCAACCCCGGGTAGCCCTCGCGCGGCGGCGCGAACGGGTTGCCCTCGATGTTGAATTCCACGCCACGTGCCGTGGTCAACGCCGACAGCGCCAGCACGTCCTCGGCATGGATGTGGCGGCGGTCCGGGCGCGGGTGAACGGTGATGCCATGCGCGCCGGCGTCCAGGCAGGCACGGGCGGCCTGCAGCACGTCCGGGTCGGTGCCGCCGCGCGAGTTGCGCAGGACGGCGATCTTGTTGACGTTGACGCTGAGCTGGGTCATGGCACTACAGGGGGTCGGAGTCTTCTTCGGCGAGCTGGCGACGGGCCTGGGCCTGTTCGCGCAGCCGGCGCAGTTCAGTGGGATCGATCACGCTGGAGATGTCGCGCTGGAGGGTGCCGAAGCGCGCCACGTACATCCCGCGCACCCACGCCAGCAGAAACACCAGCGCACCGAACAGGGCGAGCATCATCAGCGACATCTGGGGCACCTTCAACGCCAGGGCAAAGCAGCCCAGCGCCAGTAGCAGGAACAGCCAATGCATCGTCATTCTCCCCGTTGACCGCGCCAGTGTAGCGCCGCCGGCCGGTGTGGTTCCACGTGCGCGGTCACAACAGCGGCGAGGCCAGCCGGGCGAATGCTTCCGGTACCCGGTGCCGCCACAGGGAGCGGCCGCGGTCGTTGTGCACGCGCACCGAGGCGTCGAACTCGGCCGCCAGGATGCGCTCCAGCGCTGCCACGCGGTCGGCGTCCACCAGCATCATCGACAGCTCGAAGTTGAGCCGGAAGCTGCGGTGGTCGAAGTTGGCGCTGCCCACGATGCAGACGTCGTGGTCGGCGATGAAGGCCTTGGTGTGCAGCATGCGCGGGCCGTACTCGTAGATCTTCACCCCGGCCTGCAGCAGTTCGTCGAAGTAGGAGCGCGCGGCCTGGGTGACAAACCAGGAATCGCTCATCTTCGGCACCAGCAGACGCACATCGAGGCCGCCCAGGGCGGCCGAGGTCAGCGCCATGCGCGCGGCCTCGCCGGGCACGAAGTAGGGTGTCACCAGCCAGACCCGCTCGCGCGCCTCGTAGATGGCGGCCACCTGCAGGCGGTGGATGGTTTCCCAGGCCGAGTCGGGGCCGGACACCAGCACCTGCGCATCGATGCTGCCGTCGGCGCGGCAGGGCATGTCGTTGGGCCACAGCTGGGCGATGGCGAAGCGCTCGGGCGGCTGGGCGGTGGCGTAGATCCAGTCTTCGATGAAGACCAGCTGCAGGCTGCGCACCACATGGCCGGTCAGGCGCATGTGCAGGTCGCGGTAGGCATCGGGGCGGCGGCGTTCGTCTTCCTCGTCGGTGATGTTGATCCCGCCGGTGAACGCCGTGCGCCCATCGATCACCACCAGCTTGCGGTGGGTGCGCATGTTCAACCCGGGGCGCTTGAACGGCTTGAGCAGCTGACGCGGATGGAACCACGCCACTTCGCCACCGGCATCCAGCAGCGGCTGCAGGAAGCGCCTGCGGAGTGCCGAGGACCCCACCGCATCCAGCAGCAGTCGTACCCGCACGCCCTCGCGGGCGCGCTCGACCAGGGCGTCGCGCAGCGCGGTACCGGCATGGTCGGGGTTGAAGATGTAGTACTCCACGTGCACGTGGTCCCGCGCCTGCGCGATGGCGGCCAAAAGTGCGGTGTAGGTAGCCGCGCCATCCACCAGCCACTCCACCTCGGTGGCCGAGGTGGGCGCCAGGCCGGTCGTGGCCTGGGCGATCTTGGCCAGCTCGGTGCAGTCCGCGTCGGGCGGGCACACGCTGCTGTAGTGCTCCATGCCCGAGCGCGCGCGACCGCGGCGCAGGCGCTGCCGCTTCACCTTCTGCGGGCCCAGCAGGTAATAGATGAACAACCCCAGGTAGGGCAGGGCGGCCAGCGACAGGATCCAGCTCAGCGTGGCCACCGGCTCGCGTTTCTGCAGCATGATCCAGCCGGTCAGCCACAGCAGGTAGAGGATGTAGGCCGCCACCAGCAGGGGACGGAGGTGCGGGATGGCGTCGAGCCAGGCCGCAAGGGCAGGGTAGGTGGCGAGCATGCGCGGATGATAGCGGGCCGCGTGCGTTGCGCGCGTACCCGGCGCGGCGGTCGGCAGCCGCCCATAAAAAAACGCCCCTGTCTCCAGGGGCGTTTTCCAGTCGCGTCATGACTGCGTCGTGCGATTTACTGCTGTACGAAGCCGATCTTCTTCATCTGAGCGTTCTTCGCAGCGGCCAATACCTTGGCCATCACGTCGTACTCAGAGTCCGGGCTGGCGTCGATGCGCAGTTCCGGCTGGTTCGTCGGGTCCTTCTGGACCTCCTGTTCCATCCGCTGCTGCAACTCGCCGGTCGCTACCGGGCTGTTGTTCCACGAGACCTGGTTGCTGGCGTCGATCTTGAGTTCGATCGGCGGCGGCGGCTCGACCAGCTGCGGCGGTGGGTTGAGCACGCGCTGCGGCAGGTCCACGGCGATCGGGTACGTCATGATCGGCGCGGTGACGATGAAGATGATCAGCAGCACCAGCATCACGTCCACGAGGGGCGTGACGTTGATGTCGGCCATGGGGCCCTTGTTACCACCAGTACTGAACGCCATGGCTTACTGCCCCTTCTCTTTGGTGGCAACGAAGCCAACGTCGAGCATGCCCTGCTCCTGCGCAATCTTGGTCATCTCGTTGATGACACGCATCTTGGTGGTGCGGTCACCACGCAGATTGAGCGGGGGCTGCGGGGTCTGCTGGGCGGCGGTCGACAAGCGCGACTCGAGCGTCTGCTTGTTGATTTCCTCGTCGTTCCAGTAGATCGAGCCGTCTTCCTTGACTGCCAGGGTGATCGGGCCCGAACGCTTCTCAGCGTCTTCCGGGTTCTGCACCAGGTTGGCCTCCGGCAGATCCACCTTGACCTTGTGGGACATCAGGGGCGCCGTGATGATGAAGATGATCAGCAGCACCAGCATCACGTCCACGAGGGGCGTAACGTTGATGTCGGCCATGGGGCCGCCGCTGTTACCACTACTGAAAGCCATAACGGGCTCCGTCTAGATCGTGTTGACTACGTTCTCGCCAGGTAAAGCGCGTCGCAATTAGCGAACGCGCGAACCGGTGGCGAAGAAGTCGTGCAGGTCGTGAGCGAACGTATCGAACTTGCTGATCGTGGCGCTGTTGATCTTGCTGAAGAAGTTGAAGGCGAACACGGCCGGGATAGCCACGAACAGACCGATGGCGGTCATGATCAGTGCTTCACCCACCGGGCCTGCAACGGCGTCGATCGAGGCGGAACCGGTGGCACCGATCTTGATCAGCGCGCCGTAGATGCCCCACACGGTACCCAGCAGACCGACGAACGGAGCGGTTGCACCGACGGTGGCCAGCAGGGTCATGCCCGACTGCAGGTTGTTGCTTTCGCGGGTCACGGCCTGACGCAGGGCGCGATCGACGAACTCCGAACGGCTCAGGTTCTCACCCAGGCCACCGGTTGCGCCGCCTTCGGCACGCTGGTGGTGGGCAGCTGCCTGGGCAGCGTCCAGAGCGATCTTCGAGAACGGCTCGGAAGCCGGCTGTTCTTCCATCGCACGGATGGCGTCCTGGGCGTTCGGGGTGTCCCAGAACAGGCTCACGACCTTGTCGGCAGCGCTCTTCAGGCGGGTAGCACGGAAGATGTTGATGACGGTCCAGTACCAGGACATGGCCGACATGATGATCAGGGTCAGCAGCACGACCCAGGAGACGGCGAAATCACCCGGCTGGGTGGTCATTTCGTGGATCAGATGCTCGAAGCCCATCTGCGAGAGGGCATTCGACGGGTTGCCCCCGGCAGCAGCGGCGATGAAGAGTTCCTGCAGCATGACGCTTACCTTTGTTGTGTGTGGTGATGAATGGTGTAGCTGTAAACGACCGACGGAGCGGTGGCCGGCGGGCCACCGGCGACCATCAGTTCAGCGCAAAGTTGACCGGGACGCGAACGCGACCTGCGACCTTCTTCCCGCCCGACTCCGCAGAACGGAAGCTCCACTTGCGAGCTGCTTCCATTGCGGCGCGGTCGAGGTCACGGTTACGGCTGGACCGTTCGACCGACACATTGGTGACGTTGCCATTGGCGTCGACATCAATGATCAGGATGACTTCACCCTGGATACCTGCACGGAATGCGGCCGGCGGGTAACGCGGGGGGTTCATGTTCTTCGAGGAGATATCGACACTTGCCTCGATCGTGCTCGGCGGCGCGGGCGGCGACGGCGGGCTCGGCGGGGTGACGATGTCGTTGGCGCGCGGTTCCGGCACGTCGACCACGGGGGCCTGCGGCGGTGGCGGCACCGGCGAGGGCTTGGGCGGCGACAGGTTCTTCACCGGCGGCGGCGGAGTTTCCGTCGGCGGCGGCGGCGGCGGCGGCGGTGGGGGCGGCGGCGGAGCGTCGACCAGGGTCACCATGATGTTGCGTTCTTTCTCCGCAGCGGCCTTGGGAGCCACAGCCGGGATCAGAAGCATCATGAAGGCGGCGAGATGCAGTGCGATTACAAAAGCGATACCCACGATTCGCGGCCAGCTTAAGCCGGTGTCATCGCGTTGTTCGTACCTGTGAACGACTAGTTGTTCCGTCATGCGCCAAGAGCTCATTAGTGGGGCCGGGATACCCGGGGACAGGTAGCCCATGATCAGCGGTGCATGACACCGCAGGAACCTCCAAGCTTATACCAATCCTGAGCGCCTGCGCATCACTGTGGCAGGCGTTCAGGCGTTATTCCTACTTACTTCAGGTTGATGATTTTCTTGGCATCGGCCTGATTCTTCACACCCTTGGCCAAGGCCTGCTGGGCAGCCTGCTTGGCTTCGGGGATGCGACCTTCGGCATGCAAAACGCGTGCCAGATTCAAGTAGGTTTCACCGTCCTTGGAGAGCGGAGCGGCCTTCTGCCACGCTTCGATCGCCTTCGGCACCTCGTCGGAATAGTAGTAGGACTGGGCCAGGGCCAGGTAAACCTGGTAATCCGGCTTCAGGATGCCCTTCTGCAACCCCTCGTTGATGACCGCGATGACGTCCTTTTCCTTGTTCTCGGTATTGGCGTAGATCGAGTACAGCTGCTTGTACTCGCGCTCTTCGGTGAGCTGGCCGGCTGCACGCAGCTTGTCCATCACCGCGGCGGCCTTGTCCATCTGATCGGCCTGCATGTACATGCTGGCCAGGTTCAGCTGGGCTTTCTTGTCGTTCGGGTTGCGGGCGACGATGGCTTCGGCCTGCTTGACCGCTTCACCGGTCTGGCCGGCTTCGGCCATGGCCGCCATCAGCAGCTGGTTCCAGCTGTCCTTCGGCTCGGTGGCGCCGGCGATGGCCTGCTGCAGCACCGGGATGGCCTCGGCGTAACGCTGGGTCTGGTACAGGGCCTGGCCCTTGATCACCAGCTCTTCAGGCTTGGTCGACTTGGTTTCGGCGAAGTACTTGTCCAGGGTGGCCAGGCCGGCAACGGTCTCGTCGTCCTGCAGCTGGAGCTGGGCCAGCATCAGCAGCGACTGGTAGTGGCCGTTGTTGTCCAGGCCGTTGAACTGCAGCACCTGCTGCAGGTACTTCTTGGCCGCGACGTTGTCTTCGGTCTGGTAGGCCGCTTGCGAGGCCAGCTGCGCGGCCAGGGACTTGTCATAGTCGTTGGCGGCGCTGTTGGCCAGGATTTCATCGGCCAGCGTGCGGGTCTCGGGGAACTTCTGGTCGTTGTAGGTGTCAATCAGCTTCTGCAGCTTGGTGCCAAGCTTGGCCGAGGACTTGCCATCCGGCTCCACGCGGGTCGCCTGCGGATACAGCGGCTCGGCCTTGGTGGCCTTGTTCTTGCCACCGCGGCGCTCGTTGTTGCGCTCAGCCGAACGCGACTGGGCAAACGCATCGGTGACCATGACGCCACCGATGGCGGTCGCGATGAGGACGGAAAGGACGGCGTGCTTTGAGTTGCTGAAAATCATCTTTCACCTCGATCGAACCGCCGCAGCGGCATCAAAACGGACTGTCAGAAAAATCTGAGCCGCCAAACGTATCAGAAACTCATGGCGTGAGAAATCGTTTCCGATGCTGCAATACAGCATCTTTTGGTCGCATCAGCCGCACTTCGGCCTGCGACCTGCGGCCTGGGCCTGTTGGTATACCCCACTCAGGGCCGGCGCGTCACGCTGCAGTTCGCGGATGCGGTTGGCCGGATCGGGGTGGGTGGACAACCATTGCGGGGATCGCCCGCCGCTGGCGGCCATCATGTTCTGCCACAGGTTGACCGCCTGGCCCGGATCGAAGCCGGCCTCGGCCATCAGCCGCTGGCCCACCACGTCGGCCTCGCTTTCCTGGGTACGGGACCCCGGCAGCAGGAAGGCCGTCTGCGCGGTCATGCCGCCCAGCTGGTTGACCGTGCCGGCCGCGCCATCGCCATAGGCGGCACCGGCCAGCGCGCCAAGCACGGCCAGGCCGGTCTGTGCGCCCATCTGGCGCGTCAGGCGCTCTTCGTGGTGTCGCGAGATGACATGGCCGATCTCGTGGCCGATCACGGCCGCGAGCTGGTCCTGGTTCTTGGCCACGGTGAAGATGCCGGTGTTCACGCCGACCTTGCCGCCGGGCAGGGCGAATGCATTGGGTTCGGCGTCCACGAAGACGGCGGTTTCCCACCGTACGCCCCGGTACTGTGGCGGCAGCTGCGCGACCAGTGCATTGACCACGCACTGCACGTAGCCATTCTGCCGACCGTCGGTGCTGACCTTTTCCTTCTGCTTGGTCTCGTTGAATGCCTGCGCGCCGAGCTGGTCCAGCTCGGCCTGCGACACGCCCCCCACCATCTGCCGGCGGCCGGTGGGTGAAGTGGTGGTGGCACATGCGCTGACCAGCAGCGCCAACGCGACCCCGAACAGCACTGGTTTCATCGAAGCTCCCCCGTGTTCATGTGCCCAGTGTGGAACTGCGCGGCGTAAAGTTTCGTCAAGCGAAGCGGTGGATCAGTGAAGGCCCAAAAACACCAGCGCGGCCAGGGCGATGGCGTTGTTCAGGCCGTGCGCCACGATCGGCGCCCACAGGGTACCGGTGCGCTGGTACAGCCACGCAAAGGCGGCGCCCATGCCGCCGTACACCAGCCAGAGCTGCGCGATTTCCAGCGGGCCGTTGGCACTGGTGCCGGGAATTTCATGCACCAGCGCGAAGGCCAAGCTGCTCAGCAGCACGCCGAGCCAGATCCGCCCGGCTTTCCACAAGCGCCCGAACAGCACGCGGCGGAACAGCAGCTCTTCGTAGGCGGGGGCGAGCACGACGGCGAACACGGCCAGGAACCACGGAAAACGGCTGAGCGCCTGTTCCATCAAGGCAAGGTTGGTGGGGACCGGCTCGATGCCGGCCTGCCTGGCGAGATAGGCGATCAGGTTGCTGCCGATCACCACAGCGGTAGCCACCAGCAGGGTCCAACCCCAGGTGGAGGGACGGCGTGCGGCCTGCATCGAGGCCTGCCGTTCGGCGGCGTCGGCCCGACGTCGCAGGAAATACAGCAGAAGTGCGGCGCCGCCGGTGGCGATCAACGCCATCAGGATCTGCGCCAGGGCGCCGGGCTGGCCCAGTTGCTGGGACAACGCGCCGGGATCGAGCGTGCTGCCATCGCGTGCCGCCTGTGCACCTACGACGGCACCGCGATACAGGCCCCAGGCCAGTCCACTGATCAGGCTGAGCCCGAACAGCGCGACCACGGCGATGCCCAGGTCGATGAAGAAGCCGGCAACAGGGGAACCGCGCTTGCCGCCGGAGGCCGACGGCGAGGCAGGGGGCAACGGGGGCGTGGCGGTGGACGCCGGTGCGGTAGCAGACATCGGATTCCTGGCAGCAGAAGACGTTGGCCGGCCCGCCTGCAGTGCGCAGGCGGCCGGCCGTGCCCCGATTGTGTCAGATATCCAGGTTGGCGACCTTCAACGCATTGTCTTCGATGAAGTCACGGCGGGGCTCCACCACATCGCCCATCAAGGTGCTGAAGATCTGGTCGGCCGCAACGGCGTCTTCGATCCGCACCTGCAGCAGGCGGCGGGTGTCCGGGTTGACCGTGGTATCCCACAGCTGTTCCGGATTCATTTCACCCAGGCCCTTGAAGCGCTGGATCTGGCGGCCCTTCTTGCCTTCCTCGAGCAGCCACTCGCGTGCCTGTGCAAAGCTCTCGATCTCGGCCGACTTGGCGCCGCGGCTGATCTTCGCACCGGCGCGGACCAGGCCGTGCAGCAGCAGCGAGGACTGGTGCAGGGCACGCAGTTCACCGGTTTCGAAGGCCGACAACGGCAGCACCTGGATCAACGCTTCGCCCATGTGGCGACGCGTGACCAGCAGCGCGGCCGGACGCTCCTCGGTGGGTTCCTGCAGTTCCAGGCTGAAGCGCGGCGAGCCGAGGCTGCTGCGGTTGAGACGCGTCGCCAGCGCGGCCAGGCCTTCATCGGCACCGGCCTTGCGCAGGTGTTCCAGGTCCATCGGGGTGAAATCGATCAGGGCCTCAAGGACCTGGCGGTCGTACCGGTGGGCGTTGCGGCTGATGGCTTCCTGCGCCGAGGCGTAGGACAGCAGCAGTTTTTCCAGGGCCACACCTTCGATGCCCGGTTCGCCATCGGCCGGAATCAGCGAGGCGTTTTCCACCGCGCTGCTGGCCAGGTAGGCATCCAGCGCCGGGTCGTCCTTCAGGTACAGCTCCTGCTTGCCCTGCTTGATCTTGTACAGCGGCGGCAGGCCGATGTAGATGTGGCCGCGCTCGATCAGCTCCGGCATCTGCCGGTAGAAGAAGGTCAACAGCAGCGTACGGATGTGCGCGCCGTCGACGTCGGCGTCGGTCATGATGATGATGCGGTGGTAGCGCAGCTTGTCCGGGTTGTATTCGTCCCGACCAATACCGGTGCCCAGCGCGGTGATCAGCGTACCGACCTGGTCCGATGCCAGCATGCGATCGAAGCGGGCACGTTCCACGTTGAGGATCTTGCCGCGCAACGGCAGTACCGCCTGGTTCTTGCGGTTGCGCCCCTGCTTGGCCGAGCCACCTGCCGAGTCACCCTCGACGATGAACAGTTCGGACAGCGCCGGATCTTTTTCCTGGCAGTCGGCCAGCTTGCCGGGCAGGCCGGCGATATCCAGCGCGCCCTTGCGG
Organism: Stenotrophomonas sp. 364; assembly: GCF_009832905.1. NCBI lineage: Bacteria > Pseudomonadati > Pseudomonadota > Gammaproteobacteria > Lysobacterales > Lysobacteraceae > Stenotrophomonas > Stenotrophomonas sp. 364. The sequence continues at coordinate 4,421,791 of NZ_CP047135.1, read as the reverse complement.
CGGGTCAGATCGCGCGCCTTGCGGGCCGCTTCACGGGCACGCGCAGCGTCGACGATCTTGCCGGCGATCGCCTTGGCTTCGTTCGGGTTTTCCTGCAGGAATTCTTCCAGGCGCTGGCCGAAGGCACTTTCCACCGCCGGGCGCACGTCCGAGCTGACCAGCTTTTCCTTGGTCTGGCTGGAGAAGCTCGGGTCCGGCACCTTGACCGACAGCACGGCGATCATGCCTTCGCGCATGTCATCGCCGGTCAGGTTGATCTTGGCCTGCTTGGCGATGCCGTTCTGCTCGATGTAGTTGTTGAGCACGCGGGTCAGCGCACCGCGGAAGCCGGCGAGATGGGTACCACCGTCCTTCTGCGGAATGTTGTTGGTGAAGCAGTACATCGTTTCCTGGTAGGAATCGGTCCACTGCAGCGCCACGTCCACGGTGATGCCGTTGGACTCGCCGGTTACCGAGATCACGTTCGGGTGCAGCGGCGTCTTCAACTGCGCCAGATGCTCCACGAAGCTGCGGATGCCGCCTTCGTAATGGAAGTCGTCGCGGCGGCCATCGCCGCGCTCGTCCGCCAGCACGATCTTGACGCCGGAATTGAGGAAAGACAGCTCACGCAGGCGACGGGCCAGGATGTCGTAGTGGAATTCCACGTTGTCGTGGAACGCCTTCAGCGACGGCCAGAAGCGCAGGGTGGTGCCGCGCTTGGTGCTCGCCGCCACCTGCTTCAACGGATGCAGTGCTGCACCGTCGGCATATTCCTGCTGGTAGTGGAAGCCGCCCTGGTATATGTCCAGGACCAACTTCTGCGACAGCGCGTTGACCACGCTGACGCCCACGCCGTGCAGGCCGCCGGAGACCTTGTAGCTGTTGTCGTCGAACTTGCCGCCGGCGTGCAGCACCGTCATGACCACTTCGGCGGCAGACACGTCGCGGTCGAGCTTCTTGCTCATCTGCTCGTGCTTGCCGGTCGGGATGCCGCGACCGTTGTCGGAGACGGAGACCGAGCCATCGGCGTGAATCATCACAGACACGTGGTCGGCGTGGCCGGCCAAGGCTTCATCGATGGAGTTGTCGACGACCTCGAACACCATGTGGTGCAGACCGGTGCCGTCATGGACGTCGCCGATGTACATACCAGGACGCTTGCGGACAGCTTCCAGCCCTTCCAGGGCGGTGATGCTGTTGGCGTCGTAGTTGCCGCTGTTTGCCGGGGTGTTCTGTTCTTCAGTCATTGCGCTTGCCGTAGGCTCCGCAGGTCGGGCCGCCGCTTGACGCGGGGCACCGTGGGTAAGGGGTTGCAACAGCAATTATACCAGCCGGGCGCATGCGCCCTCCCGACCACTATGGCACAGGCTGGACCTGTCCATGTTCCACGTGGAACCGGGTGATGTCGGTGGCGTCGTGCAGCGCCGCCGGGGTCTCGGTGGCGGTGATGAATATCTGCGCGGGCCCGGACTTCAGCCGGTCCAGCACCCGGGCCTGGTGGTTGCGATCCAGCTCGGAGGACAGATCGTCCAGCGCGATCACCGGCCATTCGCCGCGCTGCTCGGCGTAGTCCTCGGCCTGTGCCAACAAGCAGGTCAATGCGGTGAGCTTGGCCTGCCCGCGTGACAGGGCGTCGCGGCCCGGAATGCTGGCGAAGCCCACGCTCCAGTCCGCCCGGTGCGGGCCGACGGAGGTGTAGCCCGCCATGCGGTCGCGTTCCCGCGCCAGCAACAGGGCATCCGACAAGGACACCTCCTGTTTGCGCCAGCCCGGACTCAGCGACATCGACTGTACCCCCAGATTGGGCGCCAGCACCTGGGCCAACGCGATGGCTCGGTCCTGCAGCCGCTCCAGGTAGTGCTGGCGACGCGTGGTCAGCGGTTCGCCAGCTTCGGCCAGCTCGTGGTCCCACGCATCCAGCGCATGGGCGTTGCCCCCTTGCTTCAGCAGTGCATTGCGCTGCTTCAGCGCCCGCGAGTAGCGCCGCCACAGTGCAAGAAAGTCTGGTTCCACGTGGAACAACCCCCAATCGAGGAAGCGACGGCGCGGTTCGCCACCGCCGCTGACCAAGGCATGGCTGCCGGGCTCGAAGGTCACAACCGCCAACGCTGCGCACAGGTTTCCCAGCTGCGCCACGTCTTCGCCATCCAGCCGGCCTTTCCATTCCTGCCCGCTGTGCCGCAGCCCGGCCTTGCGCCGCGTGGAACTTGGCGCGCCTTCACGGCATTCGTCCCATTCCACGAACACTTCCAGCGCATCCTGACCTTCGCGCACCAGACCGTCGCGAACGCGGCCGCGGAAACTGCGCCCATACGCCATGACATGCAGGGCCTCCAGCACGCTGGTCTTGCCGGCACCGTTGTCACCGGTGATCAGGTTGATGCCCGGCTCGGGGGCCAGTTCCACGCGTTCAAAGCGGCGAACCTGGTGCAGGGACAAGCGGCGGATGTGCATGCAGTCGATCACGGCCGCACAGGGCGGCAGTCGGGTAGGGGTAATCGATCAGCTTACTGCATCGGGTGTGTTTCACGTGGGCCGCGGGGTGAACGCGCTTCCTGCGGCCGGATCCACTCCCGTCCACCGGCCAGGGCGCGACCACGCCAGCCACCTGCCCGCGCAGCACCGTGAATTTCTTGAAATCTGACGGCCGGGCAGGGCGGCAGGCCTGCAGATTTCAAGAAAATTGATGCGTTTTTGTCCGCCCACTGCGTGCTCCGATTTCTCATGTGGGTGAATTCTCTGAAATCTGCTGCACTGGACCCGGCATGCGTATTCAGATCTGGCGAAATACCGTGCGGCTGCATTTCGCTGTCCACAGGGGCTCTGTATGACTTATGCACAACCCATGTACGGACTGTGGATAAAAACAGACTAAAAACCCGCCTTGAAAGATATCCACAGGATCACCCCCAGCCTCAGGGGGCCTTATGTAGGGGGTTTCAGACCTAATATTCCTTTGAATTTCAAATAGATAAGGTACTTTTCAACCAAATCTGGCCCTACCAACACCACCTAGCTTTAGATTTATATACAGTTTTTAAAGCATAGAGCAGTGATCCGGGCACCCAAACGAGCCGTCGGCATGGAACGCGAAAGCAGGGCTTGGGAGTGGGGGAACCGGGTGCGCAATCCGTCGGATCTGCCTACGTCGAAACCTGATGCGAACAACCCTGTCGCGAGTCGTTGATCAATGCTTCCACGGCGGCCGCCTACCAGGATCCAAACCGCTGCGCGTTACGTCGAAACCGCAATGCTCCACGTGGAACAAAAAAAAGCCCGGCACTAGACCGGGCTTCTTCAACGCATCGGTTCCACGTGGAACCACGCGTCAGGTCAGAGACGCAGCGGCATCACCACATGACGCGACTTCTCGCTGCTGGCCTCACGAACCAGGGCAGAGGAGTTCGAATCACGCAGCTGGATCACCACGTGCTCATCGCGCAGTGCGGACAAGGCGTCCAGCAGGTAGTTCACGTTGAAGCCGATAGCCAGATCGCTGACCGTGGTGTCGGCCTCAATCTCTTCCTGGGCTTCTTCCTGCTCGGGGTTGTGCGCACTGATCTTCAGGTTGCCCGGCGAGACTTCCACGCGGATGCCGCGGTATTTCTCGTTGGACAGAATCGCAGCGCGCTGCAGCGAGGCCCGAAGTGCTTCGCGGTCGACCTTCACTTCACGGTCGGCACCGATCGGGATCACTGCCTCGTAATCCGGGAAGCGGCCATCGATCAGCTTCGACGTGAAAGTGACATCGTCGCGCTTGACCCGCACGTGGCTGCGACCGACTTCCAGCTCGATCTCACGATCGCCGCTTTCCAGCAGACGCTGCAGTTCGGTCACGCCCTTGCGCGGCACGATGATCTGACGCTTGGCGCCGCTGGCCTTTTCCAGCTCGGTCTCGCACAGCGCCAAGCGGTGGCCGTCGGTTGCGACGGTGCGCAGGGCATCGCCGCGCAGATCGAACAGCAGGCCGTTGAGGTAGTAGCGCACGTCCTGCTGGGCCATCGCGAACGCGGTGCGTTCGATCAGTTCCTTCAGGGTGGCTTCGCCGATGGCGACACGCTCGGTGGCTTCCACTTCGTCAACCGACGGGAAGTCGTTGGCCGGCAGGGTTGCCAGGGTGAAGCGGCTGCGGCCGGCCTGCACGGTGATCTTGTCACCGGTCTGCGAGACGGTGATCCGGCTGCCATCGGGCAGGGCGCGGATGATCTCGAACAGCTTGCGGGCGGGGATGGTGGTCTCGCCGTCCTGGGCATCTTCCACCGCGATCCGCGACACCATTTCCACTTCCAGGTCCGTACCGGTCAGCGAAAGCTGCCCGTTCTGCACCTGGACCAGGAAATTTGCCAGAACCGGCAAGGTCTGGCGGCGTTCGACCACGTTGACGACTTGTGCCAACGGCTTGAGAAAGGCTTCGCGCTGCAGTGTGAAACGCATGTGGTTCCGTGCCCCTATGCTTTAAAAAAATATGGAATAAATCAAAAGCTTGGTGGTGATGGTAGGAACAGAATCGCTGGAAAACACAGCTAAGTCTTTGTAAACAAAGAGGTTTCAGGCATTGAAACCCTCTGCACTACTAACCCTCGGGGGGAGGGCGAACCTGTGGATAAATCCTCCGGGAAATTTACCCGATTTCTTATCCACACCCTGTCCCCTGCTTGCTACCGGATTCTGCACCGTTTTATGCGATGACGCCTGTGCGGCGTGCATGCATCATTCGCTCAACTTCCGGATCAGCTTGTCCCAGTCTTCCCGCAACTTGCCGTCGGCTTCCATCAACGTCCGGATCTGACGGCAGGCATGCAGCACCGTGGTGTGGTCCCGGCCGGCAAAGGCATCGCCGATTTCCGGCAGGCTGTGCTCGGTCAGTTCCTTGGTCAGCGCCATGGCTACCTGGCGCGGACGGGCCAGCGACCGGGTCCGACGCTTGGACAGCAGATCCTTGATCTGCAGCCCGTAGTAGTCGGCCACGGTTTTCTGGATGTTGGGAATGCTGATCGCCTGCTGCTGGGCGCGCAGCAGGTCGCGCAGGGTTTCCTGCGCAAAATCAGTGGTGATCGCACGGCCGGTGAAGTTGGCGCGTGCGGCCAGGGTATTCAGCGCACCCTCGAGGTCGCGGACATTGGAGCGCATCTTCTTGGCAATCAGAAACGCCACATCGTCGGGAATCTCGGTGCCACGCTCACGTGCCTTGGCCAGCACGATCGCGGCGCGGGTCTCGAAGTCCGGCGGTTCGATGGCCACCGACAGGCCCCAGGCCAAGCGCGACTTGAGCCGAGCTTCCAGGCCCTCGACTTCGCGCGGGTACCGGTCGCAGGTCAGGATGATCTGCTGCTTGCCGTCGAACAGGGCATTGAACGTATGGAAGAACTCTTCCTGGGTACGGTCCTTGCCCGCGAAGAACTGGATGTCATCGATCAGCAGCGCGTCCACCTGCTGGAACTGGCGCTTGAACTGATCCATGGTTTTTTCCTGCAACGCCCGGATCATCGCGCTGAAGAACTGTTCCGAGCGCAGGTACAGGACCTTGGCAGCCGGGTTGGCCTGGCGCATCGCATTGCCGGCCGCGAACATCAGGTGGGTCTTGCCCAGGCCGGTGCCGCCGTACAGCAGCAGCGGGTTGTGCGCCCGGTCACCCGGTTTCTGCGCCGCCTGGAACGCCGCGGCCAGGCCCAGCTGGTTGCTGCGGCCCTCCACGAAGTTGGCGAAGGTGTAGTGCGAATCCAGGTTGCCGGCGAACGGCACCAGCGGTTCGGCCGCCACGGCCGGGGCGCTGACGCCCGGATTGAGCGCAATCTGCGCCTCTACGGCCCGCGGACGCGAGCCGATTTCAAGAAAAACGTCGCCGAAACCGGCGAAGTGCGCCAGCAGTTCCTTGATGCGCGGCAGGTACAGCTCGCGCACCTGGTCGACAATGAAGGCGTTTGGCGCATAAAGCACCAGGCTGTCCACGCGCAGATCGGCCTGCAGTGGCTTCAACCAGGTGTGAACATCCTCGGGCGGGAACTCCGCTTCGAGGCGTTCGAGACAACGGGACCAGGCATCCATCGGCAATAATCGTCTGGGGCCAGCGTACAGGCGTAGGAAACCGCCGCACCGCAGGCCGGAAGGAGGGAAGAATGGATGGCGCAGACTACCACCGACGAGGGGGGGCGGGAATGGTTGTCCCAAAGTTATTCACAAAATGATCCACAGCTATTGCACAGCCCGATGAAATCCCGTAGTGCCAGACACTTGACGGCACCTTGGTCGGGTCTATAGAATTTCCGGTTCTTTCCGTCCCCTTCATATAGAGGCCCGCATGGCCACCAAGCGCACTTTCCAACCCAGCAACCTCAAGCGTAAGCGCGACCATGGCTTCCGTGCCCGTATGAAGACCGCTGACGGCCGCAAGATCCTGTCGCGTCGCCGCGCCAAGGGCCGTAAAGTCCTGAGCGCTTGATTGCAATGCCGCTTCCTGCGGCAGACGCAATCCTGACTGTGAGCAGTTCCGACCCGCGCAAGCGATTTCCTCGCTCTGCGCGGGTTCGTACGCGTGCCGAATATACAACGGTCTTCAACGGCGCCCGCCGTGTGTCCGATCCGCTGATGACCCTGCACTGGCTGAAGAGCGATACGCCAGCCAGGCTGGGTCTCGCCGTGTCGCGCAAAGTCGATCCCCGAGCCGTGGGTCGCAACCGAGTGAAGCGTGTGCTGCGCGATGCCACACGCCACCTACGGCCGTGGATGAGTGCCGGCGATTTTGTCGTCGTTGCCCGTAGCGCCGCCCGTACCGCCAGCAATGCAGACATCCGTCAGGCCTTTGAACGCCTGCTGCGCCGCCTTGGCGCATTGCCCATGCCGGGCGCGGACGGCACAATGCCGCCGCCCCTGGGCGTTGCACCCCTTTCCCAGTCCGAGCCGGCCTCACCTGCCGGCCCCGTCGAGCCTGCCCGCTGATGAACCAGACCCGCGTTTTCCTGATTTTTGCCTGGCTGATGGTGGCCGTGTTGCTGTGGATGGAGTGGGGCCGCGACAAGGCCGCGCCGGCCACCCCGACCGTGGCAGCCCAGACCCAGGCGACCGTGCCGGGTGCCGCCGGGTCGGTCCCGGGTGCGACGGTGCCGCAGGCCCCGGGCAGCGCACCGGCCAACCAGCCGGCCGCCCAGGCCCAGGCCGGCGCCGCCCGCGTGACCGTCACCACCGACGTCCTGCGCCTGGTGCTGGACGGTGGCACGGTGCTGGACGCCGAGCTGCTGCAGTTCCCGCAGACCAAGGCTGACGGCAGCCCGCCGGTACGCCTGCTGACCGAAGAGAGCACCCACCCGTATCGCGCGGTGAGCGGCTGGACCAGTCAGGACAAGAGCATGCCGGTGCCGGAAGCCAACGGCTTCAAGCTCGTCGGCGACAACCATGCGTTCGTGCTGGGCAAGGGCCAGAAGGAACTGCAGATCCCGTTCGTGTGGAACGGTCCGAACGGCGTGACCATCCGCCGCACCTACACCCTGGGCCGCAACGAGTACGCGATCAAGGTGAAGGACGAAGTGGTCAACGGCAGCACCGCGCCGTGGAACGGCTACGTGTACCGCACGCTGGACCGCACCCCGACCATCCTGTCGCGCAGCATGACCAACCCAGACTCGTTCAGCTTCAACGGCGCGACCTGGTTCAGCCCGCAGGACGGCTATGAGCGTCGCGCGTTCAAGGATTACCTGGACGACGGCAACCTCAACCGCACCATCACCGGCGGCTGGCTGGCGATGCTGCAGCACCACTTCTTCACCGCGTGGATCCCGCAGCCGGACCAGGCCGCCAACTACGTGCTGTCCCAGCATGACGGCCGCGACCAGATCCAGGCCACCGGCCCGGCCTTCACCGTTGCCGCCGGCCAGCAGGCCAGCACCGAAGCGCGCCTGTGGGTGGGCCCGAAGCTGGTCAACCTGATCGCCAAGGAAGACGTGAAGGGCCTGGACCGCGTGGTCGACTACAGCCGCTTCTCGCTGATGGCGATCATCGGCCAGGGCCTGTTCTGGGTGTTGAACCAGGTCCACAAGGTGGTCAACAACTGGGGCTGGGCCATCGTCGGCCTGGTGGTGCTGCTGAAGCTGGTGCTGTATCCGCTGTCGGCGGTGCAGTACAAGAGCGGCGCCAAGATGCGTCGCTTCCAGCCGCGCATCGCGCAGCTCAAGGAACGCTATGGCGATGACCGCCAGAAGTTCCAGACCGCGATGATGGAGCTGTACAAGAAGGAAAAGATCAACCCGATGGGCGGCTGCCTGCCGATCCTGATCCAGATGCCGATCTTCTTCGCCCTGTACTGGGTGCTGGTGGAGTCGGTGGAACTGCGCCAGGCGCCGTGGCTGGGCTGGATCCAGGATCTGACCGCACGCGACCCGTACTTCATCCTGCCGGTGATCAACGTGGCGGTGATGTGGGCCACGCAGAAGCTGACCCCGGCGCCGGGCATGGACCCGATGCAGGCCAAGATGATGCAGATGATGCCGCTGGTGTTCGGCGTCATGATGGCCTTCATGCCGTCCGGCCTGGTGCTGTACTGGGTGGTCAACGGTGGCCTGGGCCTGCTGCAGCAGTGGTGGATGACCAAGCGCCACGGCAGCGATCCGGTGCCCGCCACCACCGCGCCGATCAAGAAGAAATAACACCGACCCTTGGTCGGTTGCCCCTGGAAAACCCGCCATCCGGCGGGTTTTTCTTTGGCGGCGATACAATCGCCGCCACCGTTGCCCCGTTTGCCCGAGCCACCCCATGCCCCCTGCGTCGTCGCTGCTCCGCCTGCCCGTGCCCCTGCTGCTGCTCACCCTGGCGTTGGCCGGCTGTGGCGACAAGGAGGCGGCCGACAGCGGCGCGATGACCCAGCCCAGCGCGCAGGCCGCCGCTGCGGCAGACCCGGCCGCAGCGCCACTGCTGGCCGCGCTGCAGAAGCAGCTCGACGGCCACCGCCGCATCGTCGTGCTGCTGGCCGACGAGGCGCAACAGTCGCCGGCCGATCGCGCCACCTCCAGCCGCATCGGCCAACAGCTGTTCCACGACGGCCTGGCGCAGCGCGCCGCGATCGCCACACAGTTCGACACGCTGCTGCGCAGCTCCAGCCCGCAACGCTTCGCCTCGCTGGGCACGGTGCTGGACTACATCGAATCGGCGCCGGAGCTGTTCGATGCCGATCGCCTCGCCTTCCGCGAAGTGCTGCGTGACCTGCACGAGCGCGTGGGCAAGGATTCGTCGCTTCTGGCGGTGAAACTGCACCAGCGGATCGGCGAGGACCTGGAGGCGCTGGATGAGATCGAGCGCAACTACAACCAGGAAATCACCCGTATTTTCAGCCGCTTCGACCGCACCCGGGCAATCGCGCTCAAGCGCGAGAAGTGGGACGGCTACATCGCCCACCTGCACGCGCAGTACCGCCGCGACGACATCCTGCGCGACTACGGCGTGATCGAGCCGTACCCGATGTCGATGAAGGACAGCGACCGCGAGATCTTCGGCCGCGACCTGCCGCCCAAGACCGTGGTGCTCACCTTCGACGATGGCCCGCACAAGGCCTACACCGACGAAGTGGTGGCCATCCTGCAGCGCTACGACGTGCCCGGCGTGTTCTTCGAAGTAGGCCGCAACCTTGGTGAAGTGAAGGCCGATGGCAAGGTCACGCTGGGCCCGCTGGCCGGCATCAGCCGCAACCTGATGGAACAGGGATACGCGGTGGGCAACCACAGCCTGACCCACGCGCAGCTGTCACGTACCACCGGCGATGCACTGCGCGAACAGGTGTTGTCCACCGACACGCTGCTCAAGGACGTGGATGACAAGCGCGCCCCGCTGTTCCGCTTCCCCTATGGGGCGCGCAACGCCGAAGGCCTGCAGCTGCTCAATGAGGCCGGCCTGAAGTCGATCATGTGGAACATCGATTCGATGGACTGGGCCGATCCGGTGCCGGAGTCGATCGTGCAGCGCGTGGTCGACCAGGTGCAGAAGGAACAGCGCGGCATCATCCTGTTCCACGACATCCATGACCGCGCGGTCAAGGCGCTGCCGCAGATCCTGGACCGGCTGATCGCCGATGGCTACCAGTTCGCCGGCTGGAACGGCCGCGACTTCAGCGTGGCACGCCCGCGCAAGGGGGCCGGCAGCGCGCCCACCGTCACCACCGGTTACCAGAAGTCCTGGGCGATCGTGATCGGCATCGACGACTACGCCAAGTGGCCAAAGCTGGAGTACGCCAGCCACGATGCACAGGCCATCGCCGACACCCTGACCGGCCAGTTCGGCTTCCCGTCGTCGCAGGTGATCGTGCTGAAGAACCAGCAGGCCACCCGCAACAACATCCTGGCCGCCTTCCACGACCGCCTGGCCGACGACCGCACCGGGCGCGATGACCGGGTGTTCGTGTTCTTCGCCGGTCATGGTGCCACCCGCCGCCTGGCCTCGGGCCGCGACCTTGGCTACATCATCCCGGTGGATTCCAACCCGGACGAGTTCGCCACCGATGCCATCGCGATGACCGACATCCAGAACATCGCCGAGAGCATGCAGGCCAAGCATGTGATGTTCGTGATGGATGCCTGCTACAGCGGTCTCGGCCTGACCCGCGGCGGGCCTTCGTCGTCTGCCTTCCTGCGCGAGAATGCCCGCCGCAGCGCGCGCCAGATGCTCACTGCCGGTGGGGCCGACCAGCAGGTGGCCGATGCCGGGCCGAACGGCCATTCGGTGTTCACCTGGGTGCTGCTGCAGGCATTGGCCGGCAAGGGCGACCTCAATGGCGACGGACTGATCACCGGTACCGAGCTGGCCGCGTACGTGGCCCCGGCCGTGTCGGCGGTGTCGCAGCAGACGCCCGCCTTCGGCAGCCTGCCGGGGTCGCAGGGCGGCGAGTTCGTGTTCCAGGTGCCCGACAGCCAGGAGTACCTCACCGCCGATACGCGCCAGTTGTCGGCCGACGCCATTGCGCTGAACAACAAGGTCGATGCGGCGCAGGACGCCAAGGGCAAGGACGAAGCGCCGGTGACCGTGGCCGACCTGCAGGGCGGCAAGAGCACGCTGGTGGTGCCGGCCGCCGCGCCCACCTCCGACCGTCAGCGCGCGCAGCAGGCCAACGACCGCGGCCTGCAGCTGTACCGCGAGAAGCGCTACGACGAGGCGGTGGCCCAGTTCACCGAGGCCCTGAAGCTGCGTCCGGACTTCGCCCAGGCCGCCAACAACCTGGGCTTCGTCTACTACCGGCAGCAGCGCTATGCCGAAGCAGCCCGCTGGCTGGAGAACACCTTGAAGATCGATCCCTCGCGGGCGGTGGCCCACTTCAACCTGGGGGACGCCTACTTCCATGGCGGCGACACGGCCCGGGCCAAACAGGCCTACCGCACCTACCTGGCCCTGCAACCGCAGGGCAGCAACGCGGCGCAGGCCCGTGCCCAGCTGGAGAAGCTCTGAGCGATGACCACCCCGTCCAACATCGACACCATTGTTGCCATCGCCACTGCGCCCGGTGCCGGCGGCGTCGGCATCGTGCGCCTGAGCGGCCCGCGTGCGCGCGGCATCGCCGAGGCCATCGGCGTACGTACGATGCAGCCGCGCCAGGCGCATTACGCCCGCTTCCGCGATGCGCAGGGCGAGGTGATCGACGATGGCATCGCGCTGTGGTTCCCGGCACCCCACAGCTTCACCGGGGAAGCGGTGGTGGAACTGCAGGGCCATGGCAGCCCGGTGGTGTTGCAGCAGCTGGTCGCGCGCTGCATCGCGCTGGGCGCGCGTCAGGCCCGGCCGGGTGAATTCAGTGAGCGTGCCTTCCTCAACGGCAAGCTCGACCTGGCCCAGGCCGAAGCCATCGCCGACCTGATCGCGGCCAGCGACACCCGCGCAGCGCGCGCTGCACGGCGGTCGCTGGACGGGGTGTTCTCGCGCCGCGTGGACGAGGTGGCAGAACAGCTTGTTCTGCTGCGCATCCATGTCGAAGCGGCAATCGACTTCGCCGACGAGCCGCTGGACACCCTGGGTGGCGAGCAGGTGCACGCCGGGCTGGGCCAGGCGCTGCGCGCGCTGGAGCAGCTGCGCGACGATGCCGAGCGCGGCCGCAAGCTGCGCGATGGCCTGCATGCGGTGCTGGTGGGCCCGCCGAACGCCGGCAAGAGCTCGCTGCTCAACGCACTGGCCGGCAGCGAGCGCGCCATCGTCACCGACATTGCCGGCACCACCCGCGACACCCTGCGCGAAACCATCCGCATTGATGGCCTGGAACTGACCCTGGTCGACACCGCCGGCCTGCGCGACGGCGGCGACGCGATCGAGCGCGAAGGCATGCGCCGCGCGCACGTGGAGATGCAGCGCACCGACCTGGCCATCATCGTGCTGGACGCCCGCGACCCGCAGGCCGGGCACGCGGCGGTGGCTGATGCCCTGGCGGGGGTGCCGCAGCAGCTGTGGATCCACAACAAGAGCGACCTGCTGGAGCACCTTCCCGCCGACAGCGAGGCGAACGTCGTCCACGTCTCCGCCGCCACCGGCCAGGGCCTGGACCGTCTGCACGCCCGCCTGCGCGCACTGGCCAGCGGCAGCGCCGGCGACAGCGTGGACGGCGAGTTCTCCGCGCGCGCCCGCCATGTTGAAGCCATCCTGCTGGCCATCGGCCACGCCGAGCGCGCCGACGCCGAGCTGGTCCACGAACACCTGGAGCTGGCCGCCGAGGAACTGCGCCTGGCACATGAGGCACTGGGCGAGATCACCGGGCGGATGAGCGCCGATGATCTGCTGGGGCGGATCTTCTCCAGCTTCTGCATCGGGAAGTAGGGGGCTTTCTTCCCCCTGTCACACCGCACCACCACAATGCGCCGGTCCATCCACGCCCGGCCGCGTTGGCGCGGGCCGCATCAAACAGGGGTTTTGCAGTGTCGAAGTTGTCGTGGGGTTGTGCCTTGCTGTTGTCGCTGACCGTGGCACCATCGGTGGCCATGAGCGCTGAATCTTCCCCTCCCGGGCCGCGCAAGGTGGCGGTGTACGGCCATCGCGGCGCCAGTGCGCTGCTGCCCGAGCACACCCTGGCCGCCTATGCCCAGGCCATCGCCGATGGCGCCGACTACATCGAACCGGACCTGGTGATGACCAAGGACGGCGTGCTGGTGTCCCGGCACGAGAACGAGATCGGCGGCACCACCGACGTGGCCGCCCGCCCGGAGTTCGCCAGCCGCAAGACGGTCAAGACCATCGACGGCGAACGCATGGAGGGTTGGTTCACCGAAGACTTCACCCTGGCCGAGCTGAAGACGCTGTACGCCCGCGAGCGCCTGCCGCAGCTGCGCAGCACCGCCTTCGACGGCCAGTTCCGCATCGCCACCCTGGACGAGATCATCGCCTTCCTGGTCCAGCAGGCCGGCCGCGCCAACCGCGGCATCGGGCTGGTGCCGGAGATCAAGCACGGCACCTACTTCAAGGGCATCGGCCTGCCGATGGAAGACAAGGTGCTGGCCACGCTGCAGGGCAACGCCTATACCCGCGTGGCACCGGTGACGATCCAGTCGTTCGAGGTGGGCAACCTGCGTTACCTGCGCAGCAAGCTGGCACGCGATTCCAACATCCGCCTGCTGCAGTTGATCGGTGATCCGAAGCAGCAGCCCGGCGACGTGCTGGCCGCCAAGGGCAGCCAGCGCTATGCCGACATGATCACCCCGGCCGGCTTGGAGCAGGTGGCCGCCTATGCCGACGGCATCGGCCCTAGCCTGCGTCTGGTCATTCCGCTGGACGCCGCCGGCAAGCTGGGTACGCCCACTTCGCTGGTGCGCGATGCACACGCGGCAGGGCTGATGGTGATTCCGTACACGTTCCGCCCGGAGAACCCGTTCCAGGCCGCCGAGTTCCGCACGGGCGAAGCCAACGCGCGCAATGCCGAGGGTTCGGTGGCTGAAATGCGCGCTTATCTCGCCACTGGCATCGATGCGTTCTTCACCGATGACCCGGCGCTGGGCCGGCGCGCGGTGGATGGCGATGGCACGGCGGTGGCCAACCCGTAGGTACCGACCGTTGGTCGGTGCGGCCGTGATCGGTGCTGCGTGCATCGACCAACGGTCGATGCCTACCGGGGCATGCCCCAACCGCGCTTGCCGACCGCGCGCTGCGCACGTTACCGTGCCCGGCAGACAAGGAGGTCGCATGCTGATCGGGCATCGCTACGAACACACGTCGGACGGCGATCTACGCATTCGCTCACACAACCATGTGCTCGGTGGCATGGTGCTGATGTTCCTGGCTATCGGCTTCGGCATCCCCGCGGCGGCGCTGATGGCGGGAATGAAGGCCGGCTCACTGCTGAATACGCTGCTGGCAGGGTTGGCGATGGTGTTGCCGCCCGCGATGAGCCTGCTGGCGCTCTGGTCGTCGGCGCCGCGGGAGATCCTCACCGTGTCCCGGCGCAACGACGTGGTTGAACGCCGCCGCCGGATGCTGCTGGGCCTGCGTGAGGAGGTCGAGCAGTTTGCACTTGGCCGACCCGCTGCGTTGGAGTTACGCGTCAGCAAGGATGCCCGGCCAGCCATCGGCACGCTGTGGATGATCCTGCCCGACGGACGCGAACACTGCCTCAGCCCCGGCAACGTCGCGCTTCTACCGGGCCGAGCGTCGACAGAGCGGTGGCTTGGCGAAGTTGCCGGCTACCTGCAGGTGGCGGTCACCCGCGTTGAACGGGAGGTTGCCGGTGCAGAGGCCCGCCCGGTGGCCCCACTACCGGCCTGGCGACGGCGCGCAGCGGCCTTCAACGCGGTGCATGCCCCGCCCCCCCGCGTGGTGCGGAAAGCAACCACTCCCAATGCGCCGAAAGCATCCGACCCCAACGACCGGATCGGCCTCCTTGCCCGTGCGGTGGTCGCGCTGTTTGGGCTGTTCCTGGCGGTACTGGAGCTGTCCCAGGCACTGGCCGTGGGAACGGCGCTGTTCACCGGACGCCTGCGGGTCAGCGGATTCCGCACCGGATCGCACAGCTATCTCTGGGACGAACGCCCCATGGCGTTCTCGGTCCACACACTGTTCGGGGTGATCGAAGTGCTGGTCGTGGGCTACATCGCCTGGCAATGCCTGCGCATCAGTGCCACCGGCGTGATCAAGCCACCGAAGTGAGCCGCCGTTATTCGCGCGGCGCACCCGGATCGCGCGGACGGAACGGGAGGACCACGAAGTCCTGCCCTTCGCGCGGCTGCCACAGCACCGGCACGCGGTGCGGGGAGGGCGGTTCGAGGTCGTTGTCACGCTGCAGCTGCAGGTCGTCCTCGTCCTCGTCTTCTTCCTCTTCCCAGCTGTAGCGCTTGCGCGGGGCCATCGGGTCGGACAGGCGGAACAGCAGCGCGCTGATGATGCCGGCGAAGGCACCGCCCATGTGCGACTGCCAGGACACGCCCGGTTCGTGCGGCAGGATGGTGATGAGCATGCTGCCGTAGAACAGGAAGGCGATCAGGCCGGCGGCAATGGCCGGCCGGTCGCGGCGCAGCAGGCCCAGCACGAAGATCAGGAACATCAGACCGTGGGTGATGCCGCTGGCACCGAGATGGCGGCTGCCCAGGTCACCCAGCAGCCAGGCACCCAGTCCGGAGCCGACCCACAGCAGGGGCAGCGCGCGCACGGTGGCCTTGGGATAGACGCTGCCGGCAAGGGTGCCGAGGATCAGCAGGGCGAATGCATTGGCGCCCAGGTGCTGCACCGAACCGTGCAGCAGCGGTGCACCGAGGATGCCGAGCAGGCCGGCCTTGTCCAGCGGGGCCACGGCCCACGGGCGCCAGTCGAAATGACCCTGCGCGGTGTAGATGGCCACCAGCACCAGCACGAAGGCCAGGCTCAGGTTGAACGCCCGCAGCACGCGACCGCGGTCGTTGCGGGGAGAGGTCGGCGGCTCGACGGCGGGCAGGGGCAGGTTGGCGTTCATACCCTTAGGGATTGCGTCGCCCGGGCTGAACACAAGGGCAACGCGACGGGAGAGAGTAGTGCCACCGGCGGGACAATCCCGCCGGTGGCACGTCGGTTACGCGTCGCCGGTCTTCGGCGGGTTCTTCAGGCTCAGCACCACGGTGGCGGCGATGATCACGGCCACCACGCCCAGCGAGATCGGGGTCGGGATCTTGAAGATGTCGATCAGCATCATCTTGATGCCGATGAAGGCCAGCACCAGGGCCAGACCATACGGCAGCAGGTGGAAGCGATCGGCCATGCCGGCCAGCAGGAAGAACATCGCGCGCAGGCCCAGCACCGCGAACACGTTGGAGGTGAGCACGATGAACGGGTCGGTGGTGATGGCGAAGATGGCCGGGATGGAGTCCACCGCGAAGATCACGTCGGTGACCGCAATCAGGATCAGCACCACGAACAGCGGGGTGAACCAGCGCTTGCCATCGCGCATGACGCTCATGGCGTTGCCGGCGTAGTCGGGCAGCAGGCGCAGGTGCTTGCGCATCCAGCGCAGGGCAGGGTTGGTCTCCAGATCCGGCTCGCTACCGGCCGAGAACCACATCTTCCAGCCGGTGAACAGCAGGAAGGCGCCGAACACGTAGAGCAGCCAGTGGAACTTGGTGAGCAGCACGCTGCCGGCGAAGATCATGATCGTACGCAGCACGATCGCGCCCAGGATGCCGATGATGAGCACCTTCTGGCGCTGTTCCTCGGGCACCGCGAAGTAGCCCATGATCATCAGGAACACGAAGATGTTGTCCACGGCCAGGGCTTTTTCGACCAGGTAACCGGTCAGGAACTCCAGGCCGACCTTGTTGGCCACTACCTGGCCCGCGGTCTCGTTCAGGTAGTACCAGAGGCCGCCGTTGAAGGCCAGGGCCAGCACGACCCAGCCGATCGACCACCACAGGGCCTCCTTGAAGGTGACCTTGTGCGGCCCGCCATGTCGCATCAATACGAGGTCGACCAGCAGTGCGATGATCACCACCGCGCCGAAGCCGCCCCACAACCACACATTACCGATCGTCTGCATTGGGTTTATCCGTTGGAAAAATGAATGCCTCAAGCCGGACGGCGAGGATCTGCAACGGAGGATCGGGGGGATCCGGGGACAGAGCTTCGCCATACGGCGAAGGTCTCGCTCGCAGTCCCGATGCGTGGGACTGCCGTTGCACCGGAGCCTGCGGGCTCGAATTGACGGCGACAACGTCTGGGAGCTACTCCCCTTCTGGGGCCGATTCTGCGGGGTGGCCGGGCCGGCGTCAACTGGGCGCCCATTGCCCGCTAATGAAGGGCGTTGGGCGCCAACCGCGTGCGGGCCGGACGCGATGGGGAGAGGGCCAGCGGCTGTCACTACCGGGGCGCGGGGGCTTCCCGGATACAATACGGAGATGAATACCCCTGCCCCCGTTGTCCGCCTCAAGAACGCCTGGCGCTCCAGCCACCCGTGGATCTTCCAGAAACTGGTCGAAAAGCCGGCCGTCCGTCCCAAACCCGGTGCCATCGTCGACGTCATCGGCGTGGACGGCGAGTGGATCGGACGGGGCTTCTACAACGGCCATTCGCGGATTGCCGTGCGCATCCTGGAAACCGATCAGGCCGTTCCGGTGGACGCGGGCTGGTTCTCGCGCAAGATCGCCCAGGCCGTCTCGCTGCGCCGTGATGTGCTGAAGCTGGACGCGGTGTCCGACGCCTGGCGCGTGGTGCACAGCGAAGGCGACGGCCTGTCCGGCCTGGTGGTGGACCGCTACAACGACCTGGTGGTGGTGGAGTTCTTCGCCGCCGGCATGTTCCGCCACCGCGAGTGGATCTACGAAGCGCTGCGTGAGCAGTTCCCGGGCTGCCGTTTCCACAGCTTCGCCGACGAACACGTGCAGAAGCAGGAGAGCTTCGACTTCCACGGCAACACCACCACCGAAGCGTCGGTGATCACCGAGTACGGCGTGAAGTTCCGCGCCGACCCGGCCGGTGCGCACAAGACCGGTTTCTTCGCCGACCAGCGCGAGAACCGCCAGTGGCTGAGCGAGCAGGTGGAGGGCAAGAGCGTGCTCGACCTGTGCTGCAACACCGGCGGCTTTGCGGTGTACGCGGCCGCGCGCGGTGCGTCGGAAGTGGTCGGCATCGACATCGATGAAGACGTGATCGCCATTGCCAAGGCCAACTCGCGCCTCAACAACGTGCGCCCGAAGTTCATCCAGTCCGACGTGTTCCCGTGGCTGCGCGATGCAGCCAACCGCGGTGAGCAGTTCGACGTGGTGATCCTGGACCCGGCCAAGATGACCCGCGACCGCGACCAGGTGATCACCGCGCTGAAGAAGTACCTGGACATGAACAAGCTGGCGCTGGGCGTGGTCAAGCCCGGTGGCCTGTTCGCCACGTTCTCGTGCACCGGCCTGGTGGCCGAGGACCAGTTCCTGGACATGCTGCGCCGCGCGGCGTTCTATTCCGGCCGCACCATCCAGATCCTCAAGGTGGCCGGCGCCGGCCCGGACCACCCGTTCATGGCCCACGTGCAGGAATCGCGCTACCTCAAGGCGGTGTTCTGCCGCGTGCTGGACTGATTCGCAGGATCCCGGCCACGTTCGGCTTCGGGTAGCGCCGGCCGCTGGCCGGCTCCTCCTGGTCTGCGATTGTCGCGGGGAGCCGGCCAGCGGCCGGCACTACCGTTTGTTGTCCTCACAGCGCTATGGTCTGACGCTTCCCATCCAAGGTGAGGCGTCATGACGTTGCGCAGTCTGTCATTGCTGGTATCGCTGGCGTTGTGCACGCCGCTGGCCGCCCACGCCATCGAGTTCACCCCGCAGGAGCTGGCGAGGGCCTCGGCCCTGCAGAAAACGCTGCTCACCCTCGACAGCCATCTGGACACGCCGGCCAACTTCCATCGCGCCGGTTTTGATATCCAGCAGCGCCACGACCGCAACGCGCTCTCGCAGGTGGATTACCCGCGCATGGTGGAAGGCGCGCTGGACGGCGGCTTCTGGGCGATCTACACCGACCAGGGCGACCGCAGCGAAGCGGCGCATGTGCACGAACGCGATGCGGGGCTGCTGCGGCTGATGGAAATCCGCGAGATGCTCGCCGCGCACCCGGACACCTTCCAGCTGGCGCTCACCGCCGCCGACGCGGCCAGGATCAAGGCGGCCGGCAAGCGCGTGGTCTACATCAGCATGGAAAACGCCAGCCCGCTGGTGGACGATCCCTCACTGCTGAGCTTCTACCACCGGGCGGGCCTGCGCCTGCTGAGCACGGTGCACTTCGCCAACAACGAGTTCGCCGATTCGGCCACCGACAACAAGGGTGCCGAATGGAAGGGCCTCAGCCCCGCCGGGAAAGCGCTGGTGGACGAAGCGGTGCGGCTGGGCATCGTGATCGACCAGTCGCATGCGTCCGACGCGGTGTTCGATGACCTGCTCGAGCGCATGCCGGTGCCGTTCGTGCTGTCGCACAGTTCGGCCAAGGCGATCTACAACCATCCGCGCAACCTCGACGATGCACGCTTGAAGCAGCTGGCCAAGGCCGGCGGGGTGATCCAGGTCAACGCCTATGGCGGCTACTTGATCGACACCGGCAAGACCGAAGCGCGCGCGCAGGCCGAGGACGCGCTGATGAAGCAACTCGGCGGCGACTACGACGGGCTGACCATCGCCCAGGGCGTGGCGCTGAAGCAGGGGCTGGACGCGCTGGATGCGCGCTACCCGCTGCGCAAGGCCACGCTGGACGACTTTTTCGCCCATTTCGAGCACATCCTGAAGGTGGTCGGCCCCGAGCATGCCGGGATCGGCCTGGACTGGGATGGCGGCGGCGGTTTGACCGACCTGCAGGACGTAAGCCAGTTGCCGAAGATCACCGCGTGGCTGCTGCGCAAGGGCTACAGCGAGAAGCAGATCGCCGGCATCTGGGGCGACAACCTGCTGCGCGTGATGGCCCAGGCGCAGGCCCATGCGGACCAGGTGGCGGCGCCGAAGAACTGACGGGGATTGCGGGCGCCGTGCTTGGCGTGGCGCCCGGTATGTCTGTCACCGACGTTGGGCGTTATGGCAGCCGGGCAGAGCCCGGCTCTACCCGGCTGCCCGCCGACGCCGGCTGCCCGGATCAGGCCTTGGTGATCACCGCGTTCCGCCGGCCGTAGGCGAAGTAGGCGATCAGGCCCACCACGTTCCACGCCAGGAAATACAGCTGGGTCTTGCTGGGCAGGCTGAAGAACAGGTACAGGCACCCGATCACCGCCAGCGGGCCGACGATGAAGGCCAGCGGGGTGCGGAACTTGCGCACGCGGCCCGGCTCGCGCACGCGCAGCACCACCAGGCACAGGCCTACCGCGGTGAACGCAGCCAGCGTACCGGCATTGGCCAGTGCGGCGATTTCATCCAGGCGGGCCACGCCGGCCAGCGCGGCAACCAGCACCGCGGTGAACAACGTAGTGGCAATCGGCGTACCGGTACGCGCGCTGACCTTGGACAGCCCGCGCGGCAGCAGGCCATCGCGCGACATGACGAAGAAGATGCGGCTCTGCCCGTACAGGAAGGCCAGCAGCACGGTCGGCAGGGCGATCACCGCTGCCGCACCGATCCACTTGGCCGCGCCCGGGCTGCCCAGCTCGCGCAGGATCAGCGCCAGCGGCTCGGCGCTCTGACCGAAGATGGTGTAGCTCATCGCGCCCACGGCGGCCAGCGCCACCAGCACGTAGATGATGGTGCAGCCCACCATTGACCCGATGATGCCGATGGCCAGGTCACGGTCGGGCTTCTTGGTTTCCTCGGCCGCGGTGGAGATCGCATCGAAGCCGTAGAAGGCGAAGAAGATGATCGCCGCGGCCGCCATCACGCCCTGCTCGACACCGCCGACGCCCACCGACTTGGCGAAGCCGAACGGCATGAACGGGTCCATGTGCGCGGTATCGAAGTGCGGCAGCGCGATGGCCACGAACAGGGTCAGCGCGATGATCTTGACCACCACCAGGATGGCGTTGAGCGTGGCGCTTTCCTTGGTGCCCGCCATCAGCATGCCGGCCACCACGAAGGTGATCAGCACCGCCGGCAGGTTGATGAAGCCACCGGCCACGTGCGGGCCGGCCGTGAGCGCCAGCGGCAGGTCGATGCCCCAGCCATGCAGGAAGCCCACGGCGTAGCCGGACCACCCGACCGCCACCGTACTCACCACCAGGGAGTACTCCAGGATCAGGCTCCAGCCCACTACCCAGGCGATCATTTCGCCCAGCGCGGCGTAGCTGTAGGTGTAGGCGCTGCCGGCGGCCGGCATCATGGTGGCCAGCTCTGCATAGGACAGCGCCGCGCAGGCACAGACCGCACCGGCGATGGCGAAGGAGATCAGCACCGCCGGGCCGGCCAGGTTGGCACCCACGCCGATCAGGGTGTAGATGCCGGTGCCGACGATGGCGCCGATGCCCAGTGCGATCAGGTGCGGCCAGCTCAGGGTCGGGACCAGTCGCCTGCCGGCTTCATGGACGGTGACTTGGTCTAGGGACTTGCGCCGGAGCAACGATGACATGGGACCTCGCGGTAAATGACGGCTACTGACTAGTCAGCGAGTTTTACCCAATGCGGTGCAGCATTACTACTGCTGGGCGTCACAGGAGGGCGTAAGTAAACCCTGACTGCCAGTGGATGACGAAAACAGCACAAACGCGCCGGTGTCAGTCCCAGCGGCAGCCGGTATCACTCAGGGCGCCGATGTCTTCGCTGAAGGCCGTCTGCCGTCCGGTGCGGCCGTTGGTGTAGTCGAACCCATAGATGCGCGCGCCCTGGGTGGAGATCGCATAGCGGCCGATCACCTTGCCGTCCAGGTGCTCCTCCCACACCGTATCGAACTGCCAGGGGCGGCCCTCGGCCATTTCGGTGCTGTGCTCGTTCAGCAGGGTCAGGCGCAGCCAGGCGGTCTTGCCGGCATACCGTACGTAGCTGGTGCGTTGCCCCTCGGCCGGCAGTTTCCAGGACAGGTGGATCTGCGCCCGGGAGCCGCCGGTCAGGCAGCGGATCTCATCGGCCTGGGCTGCGCCCGGGGCGGACAGCGCCAGCAGGAGAAGCAGGGCAAACCAGCGCATCGGCGGTCCTTGGGGGTCGGGCGTGTGGCGCAGGCGGCGGCCCCGCGCGCGGGGCCACCGTTGGATCAGGCCGGCGGCTGCAGCGGAATGCTGCCGCGGCGGGTATCCACCACCGGTGCGGCGTTATGGGCCTGCAGCTGTTCAACCACGGTCTCGAAGTCGTGCTGCTGGCCGAAGGCATGTTCTTCCAGCGTCAGCGGCAGCATCTGCAGGAAGCGGAACTGGCCGCTGACCAGGGTCTGGATGTCACCCAGGTGCTCGGCGGCGACGAACACCAGCGCCTGCAGCTGGCTGTCGGCGTTGTCGATCGGACTGCCGATGCGCATGCGGTCCCACAGGTCCAGCGGCGCGTGGTCGCCCATGCGGCCGGCGGCCAGCAGCAACTGGTAGGCGCAGAACCGCTGCACCAGGGCCAATGCCCATGGTGCGCGTTCGGTGGTCTGCAGAAGGAACTCCATGCCCAGGCCGGACACGCTGTCCGGCTCGGCCTCGGTGTCATCCCAAGGGTTGGAGAGGCCAGAACTCACATAGGCCCACCCGGGCCGGTCAGGCGTGGGCGGGCACTCGAACACGCCGATGGTGAGCCAGCGCGGGTCCACGCTGTCCTGGCCGAACACGGTGGAAAACACCGCCGCGTCCAGGGGATACAGGCCGGGGCCCAGGGCGCCCAGCAGGCGGGGGTACAGGACTTCTTCGCGCTCTGCCCAGGCACGGGCCAGCAGGTCATCGGGGGGGGACATCCGTTTACTCACAGGCGATGGCCCACCATTTTGGCCCATCGGAAGGTCGAAACCGACCAACGGTCGGTACCTACCGGCGGGGATCCGCACCCGGCGTGTTCGTACCGACCGGGGCACGACCGTTGGTCGTGACCGCTCCCTCACCGGTCCAGCGTGGCCATCGCCGCATCGGCGTAGCGTTGACCCGCCGCGGCATCGGCCGGGAAGATCGCGTCGATGCGGGCCAGCTCGTCCGGGCTCAGCTGCACCTGCAGCGCGCCCAGGTTCTCTTCCAGGAAGGCGAGGCGCTTGGTGCCGGGAATCGGCACCAGGTCCTCGCCCTGCGCCAGCACCCAGGCCAGCGCCAGTTGCCCGGGCGTGATGCCCTTGGCCTGGGCCATGGCGGTGACCGCATCGACCAGGGCCAGGTTGCGGGCGAAGTTGTCGCCCTGGAAGCGCGGCGACTGCCGGCGGTAGTCATCGGCGTCGAAATCATCCGGGCTGCGGATGGCGCCGGTCAGGAAGCCGCGGCCGAGCGGCGAGTAGGGCACGAAGCCGATGCCGAGTTCGCGCACGGTGTCGAGCACGCCGTTGGACTGCGGGTCGCGCGACCACAGCGAGAACTCGGTCTGCACCGCGGTGATCGGGTACACCGTGTGCGCGCGCCGGATGGTGGCCGCCGACGCTTCGGACAGGCCCAGGAAACGCACCTTGCCCTGCTCGACCAGCCGCGCCATCGCGCCCACGGTGTCTTCGATCGGCACGCGGGTATCCACGCGGTGCTGGTAGTACAGGTCGATGTGGTCCACGCCGAGCCGCTGCAGGCTGGCCTCGCACGCGGCGATCACGTACTCCGGGCGGCCGTCCACGCTGCGTGCGGCGCTGTCGCTGGGCTCCTGCCGGATACCGAACTTGGTGGCCAGGAACACCTGGTCGCGGCGGTCGGCGATGGCCTTGCCGACCAGCACTTCATTGGTATGCGGGCCGTACATGTCGGCGGTATCGAGCAGGGTGACGCCCAGCGCCAGCGCGCGGTGGATGACCGCAGTGGCCTCGGCATCGCTGCCGCGACCGCCGTAGAAGGCGCTCATGCCCATGCAGCCCAGGCCGAGCGCGGAAACAGTGGGGCCGTGGCGGCCAAGGGTACGGGTCTGCATGGAAGGCTCCGGAAGCGGGGAAGGGGCGGCGCGGTCGAGCGCCGGTGCCCACAGCATCCTCCGCCGCACCATGTGGATAAACTGGTGTTCGCCACATCGACCTTGAAGGCAGGCTTCACAATGTCCTCCCAGCCCCCGCTGTCTGCCGTGGTTGCCTTCGCCCGGGTATCCGAGCGCGCCAGCTTCACCCGCGCCGCTGATGACCTGGGCGTCTCGCCGTCGGCGCTGTCGCAGACCGTGCGCGCGCTGGAGGCCAGCCTGGGCGTGCGCCTGCTGCACCGGACCACGCGCCGGGTGGGCCTGACCGAACACGGCGCGCGCTTCCTGGCGCGTGTGAGCCAAGGCCTGGCGCAGATCGAGGCCGCGTTCGTGGACCTGGACAGCGTGCGTGCGGTACCGGCCGGCAAACTGCGCATCAACGTGCCGCGCGTGGCCGCCGAACTGCTGGTGCTGCCGCACCTGCCCAGTTTCCTGGCGCGGTATCCGCAGGTGGAGGTGGAGCTGTTCGTGGAGCCGGGGTTGGCCGATCTGGTCGCCGGTGGCTTCGACGCCGGCATCCGGCTGGGCGAATCGCTGGCGCGCGACATGATCGCCGTGCCGATCGGCCCGCTGGAGCGGCAGGTGGTGGTGGCCACGCCTGACTACTTCGCGCGCCACGGCGAACCGCAGACGCCGGCCGCGCTGGTCGACCACGCCTGCATCGTGCACCGGCTCAGCACCGGCCGGCTGATGCCCTGGGAGTTCAGCCGTAACGGCCGCGATTTCGACGTGGCGGTGAGCGGGCCGCTGGTGTTCAACGACACCGGCCTGATCCACGCGGCGGTGCGGGCCGGGTTGGGCATGGGCCAGGCCTTTGAGGCCGTGGTGGCCGCCGACGTGGCCGCCGGGCGCCTGCGCTGCGTGCTGCAGGACTGGCAGCAGCCGTTCGCGGGATTCCACCTGTACTACCCGGCGCGCGAGCAGATGGCGCCGAAGCTGCGGGTGTTCATCGACCACCTGCGGCAGGCGTTGGACGCGCGCTGAGGCGGCACGCGTCACCCGGCGAGCAGGTCGGGCCGGTCGTCCACCAGCGTGCGCAGCCACAGCGCATCGCCCGGCAGCCCGTGGGGAAACACCACCCGGTCGTCGCAGGGGAAACGCTTGCAGCGCAGCACGCCGTGCGCGTCGAACACCCGCCAGCCCTGCGCGGCCTGCTCGGCCTCGCGGATGCGCCGACGCAACGCCAGGTCCAGGCTGGCCTGGCAGTCAAACCGGCATGCGCGCAGGTCGATGCGATCCAGTGGCTGCAACCCGGCGACGATCCGGCTGACAGCCGGGTGGGCCAGGTCGACACGGTCGGTGGCCATGCCGAGCAGGCGCTCGCGGTGACCGGCAAGGTGGTGGACGAAATACACGGGCGGCATCGGTTCCTCGCGTGGGGCGCGCGGTCGCGGTGGACGGCGACCGTTGGGCGATGGGGCCGATTGGACACCGCACGGGCGTCGCGGGGAATCTCAAGTTGCTGATCGAAAGCAGGCGTTCCGATGGCGTTGTCTATTCGCCGCGCGGCACCCACGCCTGCCCGATCGGCGCATCGGCACGGAGGGCGGGGCGTCAGCCGCTGACGCCGAGCCGCACGCCAAAGCCGATCAGGAAAACACCCGCGACGCGCTTCAGGAAAAGTCCTACACGAGGATGCTGAAGAATCCTACGCCGCAACAGGTTGCCCACCCCGATCAGCACCGAGCAATACGCCAACCCCATGACGAAGATGATCACCGCCATGGTCGCGAACGTGACCACGCCCTGGTGGCGGGCCGGGTCGATGAACAACGGCAGGAAGGCCATGTAGAAGATGATCGCCTTCGGGTTGAGCAGGTTGATCAGCACCGCCTGGCGGAAGTAGTGGCCGGGCTGCAGGCGGATGCCGCCTTCTTCGCCCCCACCGCGCGGCCGGCGCAGCAGGCTGATGCCAACCCACACCAGGTAGGCCGCGCCCAGGTACTGCACCGCGTGGAACACCAGCGGGTTGGCCTTGAGCAGCGCGGCCACGCCGGCCACCGCCAGCCACATCAGGATCTGGTCGCCCAGCAGCAGCCCGAACAGCGCCGTGTAGCCGCCGCGCACGCCCCCGCGGCCGGTGGCGGTGAGCAGGGTGAAGGTGCCCGGGCCGGGCAGGGCCAGGAACACCAGCACGGCGGCAACGAAGGTCCACAGGTCCTGGATGCCCATCCACGGCATGGCGGCGACTCGACTACGGGGGAGCGCCATTGTCCGGCACCGCCCCGCATCCCGATAGCGTCAGCCGGCCACGCGCGGCAGATCCTTCAGCAGTGGTTGCAGGCGCTGCTCGAACATCGCGTGCAGCTGGCGGATCGCGGGGGAGAACTGCTTGCGGTGCGGGCACACCAGGTTCAACGGCAGGCTGTCGCCGGCACCGCCCAGCAGCACCTGCAGGCGCCCGGCACGCACGTCGGCGCACACATCCAGCCACGACTTGAACACGATGCCCTCGCCGGCCACGGCCCAGCGCCGCACCACGTCGGCATCGTCGCAGACCATGTTGCCGCGTACGGGCACGACGACCCGGCGGCCATCGGTCTCGAAGTTCCAGCGGTCGTAGGCGCGCCCGGCCAGCTGGTACAGCAGGCAGTGGTGGTCCTTGAGCGCGTCCAGGCTGTCGGGCGTGCCATGCCGGGCCAGGTAGTCCGGTGAGGCCGCCAGCACCCGGCGGTTGCCCGGCAGCAGCGGCAGCGCCACGTAGCTGGCGTTGTCGAACCGGCCCAGGCGGAAGGCGATGTCGACCGGATCGCGGAACACGTCGGCCACCTGGTCGGACAGGTGCAGGCGCAGCTGCAGCCTGGGGTGCGCGCTGCGGAACTCGCTCAGCCACGGCAGCAGCACGTTGCGGCCCAGGTCCGACGGTGCGGCCACCTGCAGCACCCCGCGCAGTTCGGCGTCCTCGCCCCGCACCCGTGCCTGGCCCTCGCTCAGCGCGGCCAGCACTTCCTGCGCGTAGGGCAGGTACAGCGCGCCTTCGGCGGTCAGGCGCAGGCTGCGGGTGGAACGCACGAACAGGCGCAGGTCCAGCTCACGCTCCAGCCGGGCCACCGCCGCGGCCACCTGCCCGGGCAGCAGGTCGGCTTCGCGCGCGGCATTGGAAAAGCTGCCCAGCGCGGCGGTACGCACGAACAGGCCGAGATCGTCGATGCGGACCATTTTCATTCCCACAGAGAAAGTGCTGCCCGATTCTGCGCCTTTCCGGCCCGCGCCGTGAAGCGCAGGCTGTGCGTCTTCCCGAACGGATCTGCCCCCGATGAAAGCTGTTGCCTATACCGAACATGGCCTGCCGATCAGCGACCCGCGCGCGCTGCAGGACATCACCCTGCCGATCCCGCAGCCGGGTCCGCGCGACCTGCGTGTGGCGGTTCGTGCGATCTCGGTCAACCCGGTCGACACCAAGGTGCGCAACGGCGTGGCCGTGACCGAACCGCGGGTGCTGGGCTGGGATGCGGTCGGCATCGTCGACGCGGTGGGCGATGAGGTGGCCCTGTTCCAGCCGGGCGACGCGGTCTTCTATGCCGGCGCGATCGGCCGCCCGGGCAGCAACGCCGAGTACCAGCTGGTGGACGAACGCATCGTCGGGCACAAGCCTGCCAGCCTGGATGACGCCGCCGCCGCGGCGCTGCCGCTGACCGCGATCACCGCCTGGGAACTGCTGTTCGACCGCCTGCGCATCCCCGAAGGCGGTGGCAAGGACCAGACCCTGCTGGTGGTGGGCGCGGCCGGTGGCGTGGGCTCGATCCTGGTCCAGTTGGCGCGCCAGCTGACCCGGCTGACGGTGATCGGCACCGCCTCGCGCCCCGATACCCAGGACTGGGTGTATGGCTTGGGCGCGCACCATGTGATCGACCATGCGCAACCGCTCACCGACGGCCTGCAACGGCTGGGCATCGCCGCGGTCAGCCACGTGGCCAGCCTGACCCACACCGACCAGCACTACGACCAGATCGTGGCCGCGCTCGCCCCGCAGGGCCAGCTGGCCCTGATCGACGACCCCGGCCAGCTCGACGTGATGGCGCTCAAGCGCAAGAGCCTGTCGCTGCACTGGGAGTCGATGTTCACCCGCTCCAGCTTCAACACGCCGGACCTGCAGCGCCAGCACGACCTGCTGGAACGGGTGGCCGCACTGGTCGATGCCGGCGTGCTGCGCACCACCCTGGGTGAGCACTACGGCCGCATCAACGCCGCCAATCTACGCCAGGCACACGCCCTGATCGAGAGCCACCGCGCGCGCGGCAAGCTGGTCCTCGAAGGCTTCTGAACCCCCTGTTGACCCTGCAATGGACGCTGTTCCCATGACCCTCGCACCGGTGGCCCTGCGCCGCCACACCACCAAGGCCTACGACCCCACCCGCACCCTGCCGCCGGCCGTGCTGGAGGACCTGCTCGAGGTGCTGCACAACGCCCCGTCGTCGGTGAATTCGCAGCCGTGGCACTTCCTCGTGGCCGGCACCCCAGAGGCACGGGCGCGCATCGCCCGCGCCACGCAGCCCCACCAGCCCTACAACACCGCCAAGATCACCGATGCCTCGCATGTGATCGTGTTTGCCACCCGCACCGGTATCGATGACGCGTACCTGGCCCAGGTGATCGACCAGGAAACCGCCGACGGCCGCTATCCCACCCCCGAGGCGCGCGAGGGCCAGCGCGGCGCGCTGCACCACTACGTGGACCTGCACCGCCACACCCTGGGCGACGTGCAGCACTGGATGCAGAAGCAGACCTACCTGGCCGTAGGCACGCTGCTGCTGGCGGCGGGCGTGCACGGCATCGACGCCACCCCCATGGAAGGCTTCGACGCCGAGGTGCTGGACGCCGAACTGGGCCTGCGCGCGCGCGGCTTCACCAGCGTGGTGCTGGTGGCGCTGGGCTACGGCAGCGCGGCCAACTTCAATGCCGGCCTGCCCAAGTCGCGGCTGCCGCGTGAGCAGGTGTTCACCCAGCTCTGAACGGCGTCAGGGCACGCCGTTGTCCACGTGCAGGGCAAAACCCGCACGTGGACCCAGCCGCGCGAACCACGCCTGCACCGCCGGCAATAGCGGCTTTTCGCCCGGGGTCATGCGCCAGCGCTGGGTCGACAGCCCCAGCACGATGTCGGCCAGGCTGAAGGCGTCGCCGACGACATGCGCGCCGGTCTGCGCCAGCTGCCGGTCCAGCACGCCCATCAGGCGATTCCAGTGCGCCAGGCTGGATGCCGCCGCCGCAGCATCGGTGTACTCGGGATGCCGGCGTACAACTGACATGAAAGCGTAGCGCCATGCGGTATTGAGATCGGTGGCCTGCCAGTCCATCCATTGCTCCACCTGCGCCCGACGCTGCGGCGCCTGCGGCAGGAGGTCATGCCGTTTCTCCCGTGCCGCCAGGTAGCGGCAGATGCTGTTGGATTCCCACAGCACGAAGTCGCCCTCCCGCAGCACCGGGACCTGCGCGTTGGGATTGAACCGGCGCACGCAGGCATCCAGGTCCGCGTCGGCCGCCGCGGCGTCGGCGCCGATGTGCCGGTAATCGAGCTCCAGCTCGGCGCATAGCCACAGCACCTTGCGTACGTTGATCGAGGTCGACTTCCCATACAACTCCAGCATGTACCCGCCCGACGCAGCCAATGAGACCGGCTCAGCCTACACTTGCTCGCATGCAAACCGAATTCCTGATCCTTGGCGGCCTTGTCTGTGTCGTCCTCGTCCTGCAGCTGCTGGTCCTGCTGCGGCGTTCCCAGCACGACGGCCTTGAGCAGGCCCTGCGCGATGAAGCGCGGGTGGGCCGCGGCGAGCTGCGCGAGCAGCTGGAAGGCCTGGGCCGGCAGCAGGACGCGCGGCTGGAATCGTTCGCGCGCGCGCTGACCGACCTGTCCACCCGCACCGACCAGCGCCTGGACCTGCTGCGCGATGCGCTGGGCGAAGATGCACGCAAGGCGCGCGAAGAGAGCGCGCTGGCCCAGCAGCGCACCGGCGAACTGCTCGCCCAGCGCCTGCACGACATGCGCGCGCAGCTGGACGTTTTCGGCCAGCAGCAGCAGGCCCGCATCGAGGCCTTCGGCCAGCAGCTGGTGGACCTGACCACGCGCACCGACAGCCACATGGTCGCGCTGCGCCAGGCCTTGGGCGAAGACGCCCGCAAGGGCCGCGAGGAAACCGCGCAGTCGCAGCAGCGCCTGGCCGAATCGCTGGGCCTGCGCCTGCAGGAGATGACCCAGCGCAACGAGGCGCGCATCGGCGAGATGCGCGCCACGCTGGAGCAGCAGCTCAAGAGCCTGCAGACCGACAACGCCGAAAA
Organism: Stenotrophomonas sp. 364; assembly: GCF_009832905.1. NCBI lineage: Bacteria > Pseudomonadati > Pseudomonadota > Gammaproteobacteria > Lysobacterales > Lysobacteraceae > Stenotrophomonas > Stenotrophomonas sp. 364. The sequence goes on along the minus strand of NZ_CP047135.1, from coordinate 4,391,654 downwards.
GCTCGACCAGATGCGGGTCACCGTTGACGAGAAGCTGCAAACCACGTTGGAAGCGCGCCTGGGCGCCTCGTTCCAGCTGGTCTCCGACCGCCTGGAGCAGGTCCAGCGCGGGCTGGGCGAAATGCAGCAGCTGGCCACCGGCGTAGGCGACCTCAAGCGCGTGCTGACCAACGTCAAGAACCGCGGCAGCTGGGGCGAAGTGCAGCTGGACAACATCCTGGAGCAGACCCTGACCCAGGAGCAGTACGCGCGCGGAGTGAAGGTGCGCCCGGACAGCGGGGAAATGGTCGACATCGCCGTGCGCCTGCCCGGCCGTGGCCACGAGGACACCCCGGTGTGGCTGCCGATCGATTCCAAGTTCCCGCGCGAGGATTACGAGCGCCTGCTCGATGCGCAGGAACAGGGCGACGCCGACGGCGTGCGCGTGCAGGGCGCGCAGCTTGAACGCGCCATCCGCATCCAGGCCAAGTCGATCTGCGACAAGTACATCGTGCCGCCGCACACCACCGATTTCGCGGTGATGTTCCTGCCCACCGAAGGCCTCTACGCCGAAGTGATCCGCCGCCCCGGCCTGGTCGACCTGCTGCAGCGCGAGCATCGCGTGGTGGTGGCCGGCCCGACCACCGTCACCGCCCTGCTCAACAGCTTGCAGATGGGCTTCCGCACGCTGGCCATCGAGCAGCGTTCCAGCGAGGTGTGGAGCCTGCTGGGCGCGGTCAAGAGCGAGTTCGGCAAGTTCGCCGGCATCCTGGAAAAGGCCGAAAAGCAGATCAGCACGGTCGGCCGCAGCCTGGGCGAAGCCAGTCGCAAGACCCGCACCATCGAACGCCGCCTGCGCGGGGTGGAATCGCTCACCGCCGAGCAGAGCCAGGACCTGCTGGACGACGCCACCGGCGACGACGAGGACGGCGGCCTGGACGAGGGCAGCAGCGCGCAGGACTGACACCTGGCGTACATGCACCGCATGCACGTGATCGCGCATGCTGTGCACCTGTCGATCGTTCAAGGAAAACCTGCATGCGCCTGACCGTGTTGTTGTCCCTGCTGCTGGCTGTCGCCGGTTGCGCCACCACCTCCACGCCGGATGCCTCCGGACCCGCCGACGGCGCCGCTACCGCAACGTCGGCACACCTGGATGCGGCCGCGTGCCGGCAGGCCGGTGGCCAGCTCACGCCGCTGGGCCGGCTGCAACGCGTGCAGTGCGTGGTGCCTTACGCCGATGCCGGCAAGGCCTGCAGCACCAAGGCTGACTGCACAGGCCAGTGCCTGGCCCAGGGCGAGGTGGCCCCCGGTGCCAAGGCGCGCGGCGTCTGCCAGACCGACATCAGCCAGAACTTCGGCTGCCGCCAGCGCATCGACGGCGGCGTGGCGGTGGGCACGATCTGCGTTGATTGAATCTTTCCCGCCATGGGCGAGCCCGTGGCGTTCCTGTCCCAACCCAAGGAACCTGTAGTGAGCCAGACTGTCTACGACATCCCCGTCACCACCATCGAAGGCCAGCCGTCGTCGCTGGCCGACTACCGCGGCAAGGTGCTGCTGGTGGTCAACGTGGCCTCCAAGTGCGGCCTGACCCCGCAGTACGAAGGCCTGCAGCAGCTGTACGCGGCCAAGCACGATGCCGGCCTGGAAGTGCTGGGTTTCCCGGCCAACAACTTCCTGGCCCAGGAGCCGGGCAGCGAGTCGGAGATCCAGCAGTTCTGCCAGCTGGAATACAACGTGGCCTTCCCGCTGTTCGCCAAGATCAGCGTGGCCGGCGATGACGTGCACCCGCTGTACCGCGCGCTGACCGACGCACAGCCGACCGCCACCGGCGAAGGCCCGATGCGCGAGAAGCTGCAGGGCGCCGTGGCCAAGTACCCGGAGCTGGTGGTCAACCCGGCGCCGGGCGTGCTGTGGAACTTCGAGAAGTTCCTGATCGGCCGCGACGGCCAGGTCATTGGCCGCTTCGCCCCGGACGTGCCGGCCGACGATGCCCGCCTGGTGGCCGCGATCGACGCCGCACTGGCCGTCTGAGCCCAAAGGGTGCTGGGCCATGCCCGGCACTATCAGGTTGAGGCGGTGGGCCAGCACCCATGAAAAAACCCCGCCGAGGCGGGGTTTTTTTTGTTGGGTCAGTTGCCCCAGTTGGGCATCGGCATCGCATCGACCGGGATCGGGGCGGTGTCGTCGGCGTCCTTGCCGCGGGCATGCTTGCCGCGCAGGTCGTTCTCGATCTGGTAGTTGCGGCGCTGCAGCCACGCATCGCGCACCAGGGTGTATTCGTCCACGGCGTTGTTGCGCATGTCGTCGATGGCCAGCAACTGCGACCGCATGTCCACCAGCTGCAGGCCCTGCAGACCGATGCGCACCTTGTCTTCCTCGATGGTGCGGATCGGCGAGAGCGGCATGTCGCCGGCCAGTCCGAACACGTCGCGCACGGTACGCGGGCCGAAGAACGGCAGTTCCACGTAGCGCGAACGGCGCCAGCCCCAGGCCCCCAGGGTCTGGCCGAAATCTTCCTTGCGGCTGGGCACCAGCGCCTTGCTGGCCGGGTCGAACAGACCGCCTATGCCCAGCGTGGAGTTCATCAGGAACCGGCCCAGGCTGTCCCAGGCATCGTCCGGACGGCCCTGCAGCAGCTGGTTGGTGATGGTCACCGGGGCGCGCAGGTTGTTGAAGAAATTGCTGACGCCGGTCCGCGCGAAGCGCGGCACCACGTGGGTGTAGGCGGTGGCCAGCGGCCGGGCGATGGCGCGGTCGACCACGTTGTTGAAGCTGTGCACGCGGCGGTTGAACGGTTCCCACGGGTCGTAGATGGCCCGCTCCGGTTCCACCCCGTCCGCCGTCGGCGCCGGGCCGCCGTACAACGCGGCGAAGTCGTCTTCGGCATTGGTCGGCGCAGCGTCACCGCTGGCCGGCGGCGTGCCGGCATCGGTGGGCGCCGCGACCTCGGCAACGGGGGCCGGGACGTCGGTGCTGGCGCTGTCGGTTGCGCCAACCGCGGTGTCGGTCGTGGCTGCAGCGGGGCTGCTGTCCACGGCAACATTGGCCGGTGCACTGTCGCGCGCGGGCTTGCCGGCACAGGCGGTCAGCGCCAGCGCCAACACGAGAAGGGGAAGGGTGCGTATGACGTTCATGTCAGCTCGCCGCAGAAAGGGCATGGAAATCCAGGGTCGGTGCGAGCCGGTAGGCGGCACTGAGTTCGTTGTAACCGGTGGGGCTGCCGATGATCTCCGCGGTGCCGCCGGCCGCGCGCGCACGCGCCGCCAGTTCGGCCAGCAGCGCCAGGCCGGCACTGTCCACCCGCGTCACCGCCGTCAGGTCGAGCTGGCGCACGCCCTCCAGCGACGACAGCGACGGCCACAGGGCGGTCACCGCCGTGCGGTCGAGCACGCCGCTGAAGACCAGCGCCGTGCCGTTGCGCTGCACGCTGGCCGGGTTACTTGCCACGGGGCGCCTGACCGGCCTGCATGGTGCCGTTGCGCAGTTCGGTGGCCACCTGCTGGATCGACTTCTGGCGCAGCGGTGCATCGAACTGGGTCTTGAAGGTCTGCACGTAGGAGATGCCTTCGATCATCACGTCGAAGATCTTCCACTGGCCGTTGACGTTGCGCATCAGGTAGTCGACCGGAGTCGGCTCGTTGCCGGCGCGCATCAGTTCGGTGGACACGCGCACGCCGCGGTTGCCCGGCAGCGGGGACTGGCCCTTCAGGCGGAAGGTCGGCTTGCCCTGGATTTCCAGCAGGGCCGAACCGTAGCGCTGCATCAGGTTGTCGGCCATGGCATCGGCGAACAGCTTGACGTCGGCATCGGAGGCGCCGCGGCCGTGCACGCCCAGCACCAGGCGGGCGGCGTAGTCACGGTCGAAGGTCTTGTTGAGCTCGCTGTTGATGAAGGTGCGCAGCACCGTCGGGTTCGCGCGGAACTCGCTGCGGCGCTGCTGCAGCGTGCTCAGGATGCGCGTGCTGGCGTCCAGCACGGCCTGGCCGGCATCGTTCTGCGCGGCAACGGCCGGGGCCGGGGCGGCCTGGGCGAAGCTGAGCGACGGAGTGCCGGCGAGCAGGACCGAGGTGAGCAGGGCGGGGATCAGTTTGAGGTTCATTTTTGCGGTTCCGTTGCAGGCGCTTCTGCGCCCTGGGCATCCTGGGACTCAGCACCGCCGGCGTTGGCCGGGCCGCTGAACATGTACTTGCCAACCAGCTGCAGCAGGTCGACCGCCGGCTGGGTGAAGACGATCTCGTCGCCGGACTTGAGCACGTCCGGGTCACCGCCCGGCTGCAGTCCGATATAGCTCTCGCCGAGCAAACCGCTGGTGAATATGCCTGCCGAGGTGTCGGCCGGCAGATCCTTGAATTTCGGGTCCAGCTTCAGGGTGACGATGGAGTCGAACTTGAGCGGGTCCAGCTCGATCGCGCCGACCTGGCCGACGGTCACGCCGCCGATCTTGACCGGGGCCTGCTTGCGCAGCTGCCCGATCTGGGTGAAGCGCGCCTTCAGTTCGTAGCCGTCGCTGCCGAAACCCCAGCGCTGGTTGGTGGAGGCGACGGCCAGCACCAGCAGCGAGGCCAGCGCCAGCAGCAGGAATGCGCCGACGGAAAATTCAAGTCTGGGACCGCGGATGGCCATGGTTGTCTCACTGTTCGTTTGTCAGGTGCCCAGGCGTGCCCGGGCGGGTTTCATGGATCGGTGTTCAGCGGAACATCATTGCCGACAGCACGAAGTTGAACATCAGTACCAGCAGCGAGGCGTTGACCACCGCGCGGGTAGTCGCCACCGAGGTGCCTTCGATGGTGGGTTCGGCGTGGAAGCCCACGTAGGAGGCCACCAGCGCGGCGGTACCGCCGAAGATCGCCGACTTCAGCATTGCCACGCCGAAGTCGTCCCAGAAGTCCACGCTGTTGCTCAGCGCCGACCAGAACACCCCGTTGTCCAGGCCCAGCACGTGGACCGCTTCGAAGTAGCTGGCGCTGATCGCCAGCGAGCAGAAGATGCCGGTGAGCAGGGGCACGGTGAGCACCGCCGCCCAGAAGCGCGGCGCCACCACCTTGGCGATCGGGTCGATGGCCATCAGTTCCAGCGCCTTGATCTGGTCGGTGGCGCGCATCAGGCCCAGTTCGGCGGCGATCGAGCTGCCGGCCCGGCCGATGAACAGCAGCGCGGTCAGCACCGGGGCCAGTTCGCGGTACAGCGACAGCCCCAGCAGCGTGGACAGGGCATCGGCGGCGCCGAAGGTGGTCAGCGTGCGGTAGCCCTGCAGGGTCAGCACCAGGCCGACGAAGGCACCGCCCACGGCGATGATCGGCAGCGAGCGGGCACCCACCTTGTAGATCTCGCGGGTGAGCTCGGCCAGGAAATCGGCGGTGGGCAGTGAACCGCGCAGCACCGTCAGCGAGAACAGGCCGGCGCGGCCCAGCGAGCGGGTGGCGTCAACAAACGGCATCAGGCAACCCTCGCGCGCGGCGCGGCATCGAACGGAATCGGGCCATCCGGCTGGCCGTGCAGGAACTGGCGCAGCAGCGGGTCCTGGCTGGCGTCCAGGTCGGCCGGGCTGCCCTGGAACACCACGCCGCCGTTGGCGATGGCGATCACCTGGTCGCAGATCGGCAGGGTCTCGTGCACATGGTGGCTGACGATGATGCTGGTCAGGCCCAGGCTGTGGTTGAGGCGCTGGATCAGGCTCATGATCACGCCCGAGGCGATCGGGTCCAGCCCGGTCAGCGGCTCGTCGTAGATCATCAGCGGCGGGTCCAGGGCCAGCGCGCGGGCCAGCGCCACGCGCCGGGCCATGCCGCCGGACAGCTCGCGCGGCCAGGCATCGGCGGCGGCCAGCAGGCCCACCGCGTGCAGCTTCATGTCCACCAGGCGGCGCAGCACCGGCGCCGGCAGGCGGGTGTGGGTGCGCAGCGGCAGGGCGACGTTCTCGGCCACGGTCAGGTCGGTGAGCAGGCCATTGCCCTGCAGGAGCACGCCCACGCTGCGGCGCATCTCGCGCAGCGCGCTGCTGCGCTCGGGGATCGGCTGGCCGAACAGGGTGACCATGCCGGCCACCGGGCGCAGCTCGCCGGTCAGCGCCGCCAGCAGGGTGGACTTGCCGCTGCCCGACGGGCCCAGCACGGCGGTGATGCTGCCACGCGGCACCTGCAGCGAAACGTCGCGCAGGATGCTGCGACCGCCGCGATCGATACGCACGTTGGACAACTGCACCAGCGATTCTTCGGAAGCCGTCATGGACGCCATTAACAAAATTCCAACGTTGTAAGATCGTGGTGAACGGCTGAACATAACCGAACTGGACCGTGCAGTATTGTGGCACGACCCCGCCGCCCGGCCTGCGACGCCGCTCGCAACACACCGTGCCGGGACGCGGCATGGTCGGTTTCTCGGCCGGTTCCCACGTCGGCCACCCTCGTGATCGCGCGGCCGCTGCGGCACACTGGCGCGATGACTGATGCTGCATCCGACTTCCGCCTGTACCACTCCAATTCACTCGACGTGCTGGCTGCGCTGCTGGCCACGGCGGTGCGCGAGCCGGTGCCGGGCCAGTCCGTCCTGGTGCCCGAGGTGGTGCTGATCCCGCAGGTAGCGATGCGGCGCTGGCTGCAGTCCACCCTGGCGGTCGAGTATGGCATTGCCGCCAACCTGGAATTCCTCACCCCCGGTGAATTCGTGGCCCGGGCGCTCAACGCCAACGTGCCCGGCGAGCATGACGACCTCACCGCGGCGGCGCTGCGCTGGAAGCTGTACGCCGCGCTGACCGACCCGGCCGTGCTGGCGCAGGCGCCGATGCAGGCGCTGCAGGCCTACCTGTCGGCGGCCGATCCACTCAAGCCGTGGGCGTTGGCGGGCGAGCTGGCGGCGGTGTACGAGAAGTACCAGGCCTGGCGTCGCGACTGGCTGTTGCGCTGGGAGGCCGGGGCCGACGCGCAGGACCCGCAGGCGATCCTGTGGCGGCACATCGCCAGCGGCCACCAGTACCGCGCGCGCCGCATCGATGCCTACCTGTCGCGCTTCGAAGGCCCGGGGCGTCCGCTGCCGCAGGGCCTGCCGGCGCGGGTGTTCGCCTTCGCCACGCTCAACATCTCCCCCGACGTGCTGCGGGTGATGGCCACCCAGGCCCGGGTCGGCACGATGCACTTCTACCTGCCCACGCCCACCCAGGCCTACTGGGGCGACCTGCAGACGCTGGGCGAGAAGCTGCGCAGCGGCGCGCCGGACCCGTTTGGCGAAGCGGCCGGCGAGAACCGCCTGCTGCAGGCCTGGGGCGCGGCAGGCCGCGACTTCATGGCGGTGCTGGGCAGTTATGAAGTGGTGCACCCGTCCGGCGAGATTGCCGCCTACGACGATCCCGAAGAGGACGCGCGCCCGGACATGGACGCCGGCGGATTGTCCGACAGCCTGCTGCACCGGCTGCAGCGCGACCTGTTCCATCGCCGCGGCCAGCCGGCCGGCGCGCGCCGGGAGGCGCTGCGCCACGATGACCCGAGCCTGCAGGTGCACGCCTGCCACACCCGCCTGCGCGAACTGCAGGTGCTGCACGACCAGCTGCGGGCGCTGCTGCAGGACCCGCGCTTCGATCCGCCGCTGCAGGCCCGCGACATCGCGGTGCTGGCGCCGGACATCGATCCCTACGTCCCGTACCTGGAAGCGGTGTTCGGCGGCCGCAGCGGCGGCGAGGACCATATTCCCTACGCGCTGGCCGACACCAGCCCGCTGGCCGGCGAACCGCTGGCCGACGTGTTCGTGCATCTGCTGGGCCTGCCGGTGTCGCGCTTCGGGTTGAACGAAGTGCTGGACCTGCTGGCCAGCGCGCCGCTGGCCGAGGCCGCCGGGCTGGATGCGGCCGCCTTTGATCGCCTGCACGACTGGCTGCAGGCGGCCGGCGCGCGCTGGGGCCTGCATGCCCAGCACCGCCACCAGCACCAGGCGCCGCGCGACGATGCCTTTACCTGGCAGTTCGCGCTGGACCGGCTGCTGCTGGGTCATGCCAGTGGCAGTGACGGCGATATCGCCGGGGTGGCGCCCTGGCCGGAACTGGAAGGCAGCGCGCTCGACGCGCTGGATCGCCTGCTGGGCCTGCTGCGGGTGCTGGCCCGCTACCAGCGCGCGCTGGGCGAGGCGATGCCGCCGTCGCACTGGCGCCAGCGCCTGCTGGCATTGCTGGACGCGCTGTTGCCGGTCCCCCAGCAGGCCGCCAGCAGCCAGCGTGCACTGGAGCGCCTGCGCAAGCTGATCAACGAGTTCGCCCGCGACGCCCACCAGGCCCAGTACCAGGGCGAGGTGGCCCCGGAGGTGGTGCGCGCGCATTTCGCCGGCGTCCTGGCCGAAGCCGACACCCGTGCGCCGCTGCTCACCGGCGGCATCAGCTTCGGCCGCATGGTGCCGATGCGCCTGCTGCCGTTCCGGGTGATCTGCGTGCTGGGCCTCAACGACGGCGATTTCCCGCGTCGCGATCCGGCCGCCGGGCTCAACCAGCTCACGGCCGAACTGGGCACCGACAAGCGCCGGTACGGCGACCGGTCGCTGCGCGAGGACGACCGCTTCCTGTTCCTGCAGCTGTTCGCTTCGGCGCAGGACGTGTTCTACCTGAGCTACCTGGGCGCCGACCCACGCGACGGCAGCGTGCGCGAGCCCTCGGTGCTGGTCAGCGAATTGATCGATGCGGCGGCCGAGTACCACCAGGTGCCGGCCACCGCTGCCCGCCAGCTCACCGTGCGCCATTCGCTGCAGCCGTTCGCCCCGGCCGCGTTCGGCGGCGGCGATGAGCCGCGGCGCTTCAGCTATCGCCAGCAGTGGCATCCGGCCGCCGGATCGCTGGGCGGGCGGCGGCGCCCGCTGGCGGCCTGGTTCGACCAGCCATTGCCGCCGGCCGACACGCTGCCAGGCGAGAGCGAACTCAGCCTGGATGCGCTGCGCCGCTTCCTGACCGATCCGGCCAGCCAGTTCCTGTCGCAACGGCTGGGGCTGCGCCTGCCCGAAGACCTGGCCGACGCCGACGACGTGGAGCCGCTGGTGATGGCCGCGCGCGGCACCGACACCCTGCGGCTGCAGCAGGCGGTGATCGACGCCACCCTGGGCCAGGACGAGGCGCCGCTGTATCCGCGGCTGCGCGCGCGTGCGCTGCTGCCGTCCGGTGCGTTGGGTGAGCGCCAGTTCGAGGCCCTGCAGGGACAGACCCGCCCCTACGCGCAGGCATTGGCGCAGTGGCAGGCCGGCAGCGTGGCCGACAGCCGCCGCCATGAGGTGGACATCGATGGCGTGCGCCTGCACGGGCGCATCAACGACGTGCATGCGCAGGGGATCGTGCGGCTGCGCCCGGGGCCGCTCAACGGCCGCGCGGCGATCCGCCACGGCCTGGACTGGCTGCTGGCCAACGCCGCCGGCGACGGGCTGCCCCTGGTGCAGTTCCACGACAGCGGCGAAGACGGCCTGGGCCCGCATGTCCTGCCCCCGCTGCCGCCCGAACGGGCGCAGCAGGTGCTGCGGCGGCTGCTGCAGCTGCGCAACGAGGGGCTGCGCGCGCCCCTGTTGTATGCGCCGTCCACCGCCTGGGCGCTGTATACCGCGCTGCCGGCCAAGCGCGAGGCCGAGGGCCGCGCGCGCTGGTATGGCAGTGACCGCAGCTGGGCCGAATCCAGCGGTGCCGGCTACCAGCTGGCGCTGCGCGGCCACGATCTCTTCGCCAGCCCCGACAGCTACGGGCAGCTGCTCCACAACAGCTTTGTGGTGTTCACCGCGGTGCGCGAAGGCCGGATATTTGCCGGCTTCGACGAACAAGGTGCTGCGCGATGACCGCCCCCGACCTGCTGGATGACCCCTACCTGGCGCTGCCGCTGGACGGCGTACGCCTGATCGAGGCCAGTGCCGGCACCGGCAAGACCTTCACCCTGGCCACCCTGTTTACCCGGCTGGTGGTGGAAAAAGGCTGGCGCATCGGCCAGATCCTGGCGGTGACCTTCACCGATGCGGCCACCCAGGAACTGCGCAAGCGCATCCGCGAACGCCTGGCCCTGGCCGCGCAGCTGGTGGAACGCGCGCCCAGCGACGAGGACAGCCCCGAGGTGGTGCTGACCCGGTGGATCCTGCAGCGCCAGCTGGCGCTGGGCGAGGAAACCCCGGCCACGCTGGCACGCCGGCTGCAGACCGCCGCCGATGAAATCGACCTGGCCTCCATCTTCACCATCCATGGCTTCTGCACGCGGGTGCTGCGCGAGCACGCGCTGGAAAGCGGCCATACCTTCGACCCGCCGACGCTGTTGCCCAGCGAACGCGCCCTGCACGACGAACTGGCCGCCGACCTGTGGCGGGTCCACGCCAACGATGCGGCCACTGTCGACGCACTGACCCGGTTGTGGTCCAGCCCGGAGGCGCTGGCTGGCGACCTGGCAACGCTGATCAAGCCGTTGCCGTTGCTGCCGCCGGTGCCCGCCGGGTTGCATGACGATCCGCGCCCGGCGCATGCACTGGCCGCACGCCAGTTCGCCGACGCCTATCGCCAGCACGGCGATGCCTTCATGGGTGAGGTCTGTGCCGCGGTCGAGGCCAAGGTGCTCAATGGCAACAGCTACAAGCTGGCCTGGCTGGAGCCGCTGAGCGTGCAGCTGCACCGCTGGGCCGGGGCGGACGCTCCGGACGCGCCGCTGGACGCCGATCCGGAGCGGCTGCGCAGGCTGACCCCCGAAGAGCTCAGCGCGCGCACCAACAAGGCGCACGCCGGCAGGACGCCGCATTCACCGCTGCAGCACGCACTGGCGCTGTACCTGGCCGCCACCGATGCGTTGGCGCAGTGGCAGCGTGGCCAGGCCATCGCGTTCCTGCATGCGCTGCGCGACCAGGCCCGCGCACGCCTGGCCGAGCTCAAGCGGATCGGCCGCGTGCAGACCTATGACGACCTGATCGACGGCGTCGCCGACGCGCTGGAGGGGCCGCATCGCGCCGTGCTGGTGCAACAGCTGCGCGCGCAGTACGCGATCGCGCTGGTGGACGAGTTCCAGGACACCGATGACCGCCAATGGAGCATCTTCCAGCGCGTGTTCGGCGATTCGGAGGAAACCCGCGCGGCGGGCCTGACCCCGGCGCTGTTCCTGATCGGCGACCCCAAGCAGGCGATCTACGGTTTCCGCGGCGGCGACATCCACACCTACCTCAATGCCAAGCACCAGGCCGATCCCGCGCCGCCGCTGGACCGCAACTTCCGCTCGCGGCCGGCCGTGCTGCACGCCATCCAGGCGTTGTATGCCAACGCCGGCGACACGGCTTTCCTGGAGACGGATATCCGCTTCGAGCCGGTGCACCCGGGCAGCACCCGCCTGGACACCGATTTCCTGCGCGATGGCGTACCCGCGCCCGGCCTGACCCTGCGCCTGCTGGACAATCCCGAGGGCGGCGCGCTCAAGGCCGATGCTTCGCGGCAACAGGCCAGCGATGCCTGCGTGGCGGCCATCCACCAGTTGCTCAGCGAGGCCCGCCAAGGCCGCGCGCTGCTGCGCGGGCAACCGCTGCAGCCCGGTGACATCGCCGTGCTGGTGCGCTCGCACAAGGAAGCCACGCGCATCCAACAGGCGTTGAGCGCGGTAGGCATTCCGGCCGTCGCCGCCGGCAAGCAGAGCCTGTATGCCACGCCCGAGGCGCAGGACCTGCGCGTGCTGTTGCTGGCCCTGCTGCAACCGGCCGACGAAGGCCGCCTGCGCGCCGCGTTGTCCACCGTGCTGCTGGGCGAAGATGCTGCTGCCATCGACGCGCTGGAGCGCGAGGGCGACGCACAGCGCAGTTTCCAGGTCCGCCTGCTGCTGTGGCGCGAACGCTGGCAGCGCGGTGGTCCGTTCGCGGTGATCGCCGACCTGTGCGCCGAGCACGCCGAGCGCCTGCTGGGTCTGATCGACGGCGAACGCCGCCTCACCAACTACCTGCAGCTGGGGGAACTGCTGCAGCACGCCGCGGCGCAGACGCTGGGCATGCATGGCCTGCTGGACTGGCTGCAGGTGCAGATGGCCCACGCCGACCAGAACGACGAGGCGCAGCTGCTGCGGCTGGAGTCGGACGCCCGCCGCGTGCAGATCATCACCCTGCACAAGAGCAAGGGCCTGGAGTATCCGCTGGTGTTCCTGCCGTTCGTGGGCATCGGCGGCAGTGCACCCAACACCGACACCCAGTGCACCGTGCATGCCAACGGCCGTCGCGAGCTGCACTGGAAACTGGACAAGGACGAGGCCTGGAGCGCGGCCAGCGCGCGCAGCGCGCAGGAGCAGGAAGCCGAAGACGCGCGCCTGTTGTACGTGGGCCTGACCCGCGCCGAGCACGCGCTGTGGATCGCCGCGGGCGACCTGGCCGGCACCGCGAAAACCCGGCTGGCGCCGATGCTGTCCGACCTGGATGCGCTGCGCGCGCATCCGGACATCGCCGTGATCCAGGCCCCGTTGGAACCACGTCCGGCGCAGCTGGCCACCGAGCGCGACGGCGACCTGCCGCCGGTGCGCGCGCTGACCCGGCGCATCCCGCACGACTGGTGGGTGTACAGCTTCACCCAGCTGGCGCATGCCGACGCCGGCCACGACACCGATGCCGCCGCCACCGAGGTTCCGGCGCCCGCCGCCGACGAACCCAGCGGCGAGGATCTCACCCTGGACACCGCGCAGGCCGTGCCGCTTCGCGACGACGAGGTCGACCCCCGCTTCATGGGCAGCCGCTTTGGCAACGTGCTGCACGACGCGCTGGAGAACACTGACTTCGCGCGCTGGGCGCACTGGCAGGCCGGGCAACCGGCACCGGATGACGAGGCGGACGTGCTGCGCACCTCGCTGGGCGAGGAAGGCTATGCCGACGAAGACCTCGATGATGGCGTAGCGGTGCTGACCGCCCTGGTCGGCCAGACCCTGACCGTGGCGCTGCCCGAAGGGGGCGCGCTGCACGACCTGCCGGCCACCGACCGGCGGGCGGAAATCGAGTTCCACTTCGCCATGCAACCCACCGCCGTGCCGCTGCTGCTCGACCTGCTGCACGCGCATGGGCTGGTCCGCGAACGGCGCGGCTTCGGCACGCGGCGCAAGCTGGAGGGCCTGATGACCGGCAAGATCGATCTCACCTACGTGCGCGGCGATCGCTGGTACGTGCTCGACTACAAATCCAACCGGCTGCCCGGCTACGACCCGGTGCGGCTGCAGAGCGCCATGCAGCACAGCGAATACGACCTGCAGGCGTTGATCTACACGGTGGCACTGCACCGCTGGCTGCGCTTCCGCCTCGGCGCACGATACGAGTACGCACGCGACATGGGTGGCATCCGCTACCTGTTCTGCCGTGGCCTGGATGCCGCCCGCACCGACAGCCCCGGCGTGTATGCGCACCGCTTCGACCCGGTCCTGGTGGATGCACTGGACGCCCTGTTCGCCGGCGGCGAGCACGCCCAGGCGCGCATGGCGGCCCGCGCGCGGGGTGAAGCATGAGCCTGCTCGCGGCACTGAAGAACGGCGGCGCGCTGCGCACCCTCGACCACGCCCTGGCGCAGAGCCTGCGCCGGTTGCGCCCGGACACGCCCGATACGGTGCTGGCCGCCGCCGCGCTGGCCTCGCTGGCGGTGTCGCAGGGGCATGCCGGGCTGGACCCCCGCCAGCCGCAGCGGTTGGTCGAGGCGGACACCGCCTGGCCCGATGCGGACACCTGGCTGGACCAGCTGCGCGAGTCGCCGTGGGTGGACGTGCCCGACGCCGACAGCGTCCCGGCAACCGAGGTCCCGCTGGTGCTGGAAAACGGCCTGCTCTACCTGCGCCGCTACCGCGAGTACGAGCGCCGCCTGGCCGACGGCCTGCAGCGCATCGCCACCCATGCGCCCGGGCAGGTTGATCCTGCCGTGCTGGCATCGCTGTTCGCGCAGCTGTTCCCACAGGCGCGCGAGGGCATCGACCACCAGGCCCGCGCGGCAGGCGTGGCCTTGCGGCATCCACTGGTGCTGGTCACCGGCGGGCCGGGCACCGGCAAGACCACCACCATCGCGCGGCTGCTGGTGCTGCTGGCGGCCCAGGCCGTACAGGCCGACCAGCCGGTGCCGCGGGTCGCCCTGGCCGCGCCCACCGGTCGCGCCGCCGAACGCATGGCCGAAAGCCTGCGCCTGGCGGTGCAGCGGCTGCGCCTGCTCGGCATCGCGCCGGCGCTGTGCGACGCCATGCCCAGCACCGGCACCACCCTGCACCGGCTGCTCGGGGTGATCCCTGATTCGCCGCGCTTCCGCCACCACGGCGACAACCCGTTGCCGTTCGACGTGGTGGTGGTGGACGAAGCCTCGATGATCGACCTGCCGTTGATGACCAAGCTGGTGGAAGCGATCGCCTCCGGTACCCGGCTGGTCTTGCTGGGCGACCCGGACCAGTTGCCGTCGGTGGAAGCGGGCGATGTGCTCAGTGCGATCCTGCGCGCCAGCGGTGACGGCCTGGGTACCCAGGCCGACGATCACGCAGCGCTGCATACGCTGCTGGCCCCGGCCGCGTTGCAGCCGCTGGCGCCGGCCACGCACTTCGCCGGTCGCCGCGTGCAGCTGCAGCGTGGCTACCGGCAGACCGATGCACTGGATCTGGCACCGCTGGCGCATGCCGTGCGCGAGGGCGACCCTGCTACTGCGCTGGCCCTGCTGCGGGGCGGTCACCTGGCCGGCGTGCACTTCCACGAAGACCAGGTCGATCCGCTGCAGCAGCACCGCGACCACCTGCTGTCGCACTGGCGCGGGCTCGGCGATGCCGTCGACCCGGGCCAGGCGTTGGCCAACGCCGGTCGCATCCGCCTGCTCACCGCCGTGCGCGAAGGACCGCAAGGTGCGCGCGGGCTCAATGCGCGCATCGAAGCGTTGCTGGCCGGCGTGCCGCGCGCGGGCATGGCGCCGGGTTACTTCCACGGGCGCCTGCTGCTGGTGACAGAGAACAGCTACCGCCATCGTCTGTTCAACGGCGACATCGGCATCTGCCTGGCCGACCGCCACGGTGCAATCACCGCCTGGTTCCCCGGTGACACGCCCGATCAACCGCGCGGCTTCCATCCGGGCGCGCTGCCCGCGCACGAAAGCGCGTTCGCGATGACCGTGCACAAGGCGCAGGGCTCTGAATTCGATGAGGTCTGGTTGCAGCTGCCGTGGCGCGACAACCGGGTGTTGTCGCGCGAGCTGCTCTATACCGGCATGACCCGCGCACGCCAGTCACTGCACGTGCTGGGCAGCGCGCCGGTGCTGGAGGCCGCCTTGAAGCGGCATGCCAGCCGCGTGTCCGGGCTGGCGGTGCGGCTGACCGGCAACGCGGCTGCATCGCGTGATGCAGCCGCAGCCGAACCTGCGGTGCAGGCGCCGACGCCGGCCCAGGGCCAGCTGTTCTAGCGCCGCGCCGGGCCTACTCGGGAACTACCACGGTGCCATCGGGGAACACGATGGCGCCGTCGCCGCTGACATCGAAGAAGCCGAGCTGGTGCTTGTTGGCCAGCACCTGCACCAGGCCATGGGCGGTCTCGGCCACCGAATGGGCGAATGCGGCGTAGACCACGTGCTTGCCGACGCTGTAGTCGGTCACTTCGGGACGGTCATCTTCGTCATCGGCCAGCGGGCCGTTCATCGGCGGGAAGTGCTCCACCATCTCGGCGAACCACGCCTGCAGCGCCGGCACCGACACGGCCGGATCGTTGTAGTCGTGTTCCTCGCTCCACTCGGTCTGCGCGTCGTACCACTCCAGGAAGGCCGCCGCATCGCGCGGGGCCACGGCCGGGTCGAACACCATCAGGTCGTAACTCATCCAGGATCACCTTGTTCCATGCAGAAATGCAGGGGTCAGGATAGCGTTGATCGGCGCGGGCTGGCGGGCCCGCACCCGGCCGGTTCAGCGCGGCGCGGGCAGGCTGGGCGAGAGAGCAGCAGGGCTGTCCACCACCGGTGCGTCCGGGAACAGCGCAAAACGCAGCCCCATCACGCCCATCAGCGCTTCATCGCGGGCCTTGCCGGCGTCTACGGTCTGCACCCGCCGCAGCGAGGCCTCCAGCTTGGCCTGCAACCCGGCGGGGGCCGGCAGCGGCCGGCGCTGGGCAACCTGCGCGCGGTAGTGCGCGGCCACTTCATCCAGGATCGCCTCGATTGCCTCCACGCTGGTCGGCGGCAGCCCGTGCCGGGCGCGACGCAGCTGCAGGATGTTCAGCCCGATCCGCGCTTCGGTAAGCATGTCCACCGAGGCGATGTCGCTGCCTTCGGGGGTGGCCGCCAGCCGCGGCGCCAGTAGGCCCAGCAGGTCCAGCATGCGCGCGGCGAACTGCTGGCGGTCCTGCTGGCCACGGCCCTGCGCGGCGTCGGCCAGCGTGGTCCAGCCCTGGCGGACCAGCCGGCGCGCAGTCCATTCGGCGCCCACCGAGCGGAACAGCCGGGTCATCACCACCGCAAAGCCAATCCCGATGAACATCGCCACCGAGGAATTGATGAAGCTCTGGATGTTGGCGTTGTAGGTGTTCTGCACGTTGAGCAGTGCCACCAGGTTGACCATCAGCGGCAGCCCGATCAACGCGTTCTTCGGCGTGTGCAGCAGCAGCCCCACCGGCAGGAACACCACCGCCAGCACCAGCGCCAGGCTGCCAAAATCGTGCACGGCGGGGAACACGCCGAACAGGTACACGCCGGCCACCAGGCTGGCCACGATGGCCCACAGCAGGAAGGACAGCATGCTCGGCGCCGGATCGTCCTGCGCGGCGAAGAACGCGGCCGCCACCGCGGCCATCATCGCGCCGTTGCCACCGCCTTCCCAACCGAGCGTGATCCACAGTGCGCAGTAGGTCATCAGGGCCACCCCGGCGCTGGCGGCCGAGAACAGCGCCATGCCGTAATCCACGTGGCGGGCATCGGCGCTGCGCGTGGTGCGGATCCGGTAGTGGGCGGTATCGCGCGGGGCATCGCCGTCCTCGATCGCCGCCTGCAGGGTGGTGCAGTCCTGCCACAGGTCCACCAGCTCTTCCAAGCGCAGCAGCAGGGTGACCAGCAGCAGGTGGTCCAGCTCGCCATCCACGGCCGGCTTCAGCGCCAGGATGCGCGCGCGCAGCGCGGCATATTCACTGGCCGTGGAACGGCCGGGCGTGTCCAGCCATGTGGCGATGTCGGCCACCAGCGGCTCCAGCCCGGGCGGCAGCGCGCGCCCGCCGGCGCGCAGCGCGCCGAGCCGGTCGGCAATGGAGGACAGCACAGGCAGCATCAGCAGCATGCGTTCGCGCAGCCGCTGCATCGACACCGCCGCCCCGGCATGGCGCGGGTCGTCGCGGCGCAGGAATTCGATCAGTGCCTCGAACTGCACCAGGTCGGCCGCCAGCCGGTTGCGCGGGACGTGCGCCTGGCCACGCAGCAGGATCTGCCGGCACCACTGCGCCGCATCGCCCATCCAGTTGCCGATCCGCGCGCGCAGCATCGGCTGCACCGAGGTCGGGAAGAACAGCGAGGCGAACAGCACCGCCACCACCGTGCCCAGGATGATCTCCTCGCTGCGTGCCACCACCGTATCGAAGATGGTGTCCGGCGCGGTCACCGCGGGGAAGCCGATGAACGCGGTGGTGTACCCGGCCAGCAGGAACGCATAGCCGCGCGGGCCGCGGTTGAGCAGGGCGATGAACAGGCAGGCCGACAGCCACAGCGACATCGCCGCGCTGAGCAGGAACGGGGTTTCCACCAGGTGGGGCAGCATCCACAGCGTCGCCGCCCCGGCGATGATCGTGCCCAGGATGCGGTACACACCCTTGGCGCGGGTGGGGCCGAGCATCGGCTGGGTCACGATGTACACGGTGGCCATCGCCCAGTACGGGCGCGACAGGTTGCCGGCCAGGCCGATGTACAGCGCGGCCAGCGCGGCCAGGAAGGTCTTGACCGAAAACAGCCACGCCTGGCGGTCCAGCAGCAACATGGGGTTACCTCGTGGCCGTGCGCGGGGCCACGGCGTCGGCATTCCAGCCGCCGCCGAGCGCCAGGAACAGCTGGATCTGGTCGCGTGATACCTGCGCCTGCGCGTCGGCCAGGGTGGCATCGGCCGACACCAGCGTGCGGTCGGCGTCCAGGCTGGACAGGTACGGGGTGCGCCCGCCCTGGTACAGGCGGCGGTTCTGGCTGGCCGCCAGCGCGGCCTGCTGCTGGGCCAGCTGCAGCGACTGCAATCGCTGCAGGTCCTGCGCATAGCGGCTCAGCGCGGTCTGGGTTTCGCGCAGCGCCTGCAGCACGGCGTGGTCGAACTCGGCCAGCGCCGCGTCGGCCCCGGCCTCGGTAGCGTGGATGCGCGCATGCGTGCCCGAGGACGGCAGCGTCCAGGAGATCAGCGGGCCAATCGACCATTGCTGGGTCAGCGGCTGGCCGAAATCTTCGAGCAGGCCGGCCGCGCCGGCCGAGGCACCCAGGCGGATGTCCGGGTACAGCTCGGCGGTGGCCACGCCGATGCGCGCGGTGGCCGCGGCCAGCCGACGTTCGGCCTGGCGCACGTCGGGGCGGCGCGCCAGCAGCGCGCGGCCATCGCCCACCGGAAGCGGCTGGGCCAGGGTCGGGGCCTGGCTGCAGTCGGCCACGCCGTCGGGCAGCTGCCCCGGCGTGCGGCCGAGCAGGGCGGCCAGCTGGTATTCGGCGGCCTGGCGGTGCGCATGCAGCGGCGGCAGCGCAGCCTGCAGCATGGCCACCTGGGCGTTGGCGCGGGCCAGCTCCGGCGGCGTGCCACGGCCGGCGTTGATCAGCCGCTGGGTCACCTCGCGGCTGCGCTGCTGCAGCTGCAGCGAGTGCTCGGCCACGTGCAGCTCATGGTTGGCGTGGCAGATCTCCACGTAGCTGCCGGCCACCTGGGCCACCAGCGAGACGCGGGCCAGATCGAGCGCGGCGGCCACGCTCTGTTCGTCCGCATGCGCGGCCTCGGAGGCGCGCTTGAGCTTGCCGAACAGATCGAACTGGTAGGACACCGCGAACTTGCCGTCGGCCAGGTTGATCGGCGGCAGCTCGTGTTCGAGCAGGAACGACTCGGCCGACAGCTGCGCGCGGCTCACCCCGGCCTCGGCCTCGTACTCGAAGCCACCGGCATCCAGCGCCTGCTCGTACACGGCGGCGGCGCGGCGCAGGTTGGCATCGGCCACCTTCAGTTCCACGTTGTCACGCAGCGCCTGTTGCACCAGTGCGTTGAGGGTATCGTCCTGGTAAAGCTCCCACCAGCGCGCGGGCAGCTCGGCGCCGGCGGCCACCTGTGGGTTGCCGGTGTCGATGAAGGCGGCATTCGCTTCCGGCCGCTGGAACGCCGCGCCTGCGGGCACGACGTAGTCCGGGCCCACGGTCGTGCACGCCGCCAGCGTGGTCAGCGCCAGCCCCAGTGCGATGCGGTGCAGGGCAGGGCGGCTCACAACGCCGCCTGTGCCGGTCGTGCCGGCGCCGGCTGGGCCGCATCGGGCTGGATGGTGACGGTGGCGGTGCGCCCCGCAATCAAGGACACGCCGGCCGGGATGTGGTCGATATGGATGCGCACCGGGATGCGCTGGGCCAGCCGCACCCAGTCGAAGGCCGGGGTCACGTTGGGCAGCAGGCTGCTGCCCTCGCTGCGGTAGCGGTCCTCGATGCCGGCGGCAATGCTCTGCACGTGGCCCTGCAGCGGCTGCGCCTCGCCCATCAGGCGGATGTCCACCTTCTGCCCGGCATGCACGCCGCGCAGGCGGGTTTCCTCGAAGTAGCCATCGACCCGGAACGAGCCGGTGTCGAGCACCGCGATCACCGGGCGCCCGGCCGTCACGTAGTCGCCGGCGCGCACGGTGCGGTCGTTGACGTGGCCATCGCTGGGGCTGCGCACCTCGGTGCGGGCCAGGTTGAGCCGGGCCAGGTCCACGGCGGCCTGCGCGGTACCCATCGAAGCCTGCGCGGCCTGCAGCTTGGCCCGGCGCACTTCGGCATCCTCGGCGGCGACCAGGTCGGACAGGCTGCGGTCGCGGGCGATCTCGCGGCGCAGCTGCTCCAGCGTGGCGCGGCGTTCACCGAGTGCGGCCTGGGCCTGCTCCAGCGCGATCTGGTAGCGGGCCCGGTCCACCACGAACAGCACCTCGCCACGCTTCACCGGCTGGTTGTCGGTCACCTTCACCGCCTCCACCAGCCCGGACACGTCCGGTGCCACCTGCACCACGTCGGCGCTGACGTGCGCATCGCGCGTCCACGGTTCGTCCATGTAGTACGCCCACAGGTGGCGCAGCACCAGCACGGCGACGAGCACCGCCACGATGGTCAACAGGACCGGGAATGTCTGCTTGAGGATCTTGTTCACGATTGCATCCAACGCATCAGGGAAAACAACCCGCCGAGCACGATCACGTACACGGCCAGGTTGAACAGGGCGGGGTGCCAGATGTGGCGGTAGGCGCCGGTGCGCTGCAGGACCAGGCGCAACCCGCTCTTGAGCAGGTAGGCCAGCAGCATCAGCCCGAGCAGGGTCGGGACGAACACACCATAGAGACTGAATTCACCGTACATCGAGGCAAAGGGTTCACTGGGGGAGCGGAAAGGGGGACGCCCGGCGTCGCGGCACGACACCGGGCGGTACAACGGGGCAACGCTTACGTCACGCGGTCGGCCGCATCGGCCAGCAGCTGCCAGAGCTTCAGCACGGTGCGCAGTTCGTCCACGGACAGTTCGCCGAACACGTCCTGGCGCAGCCCGATCAGCTGGGTCTCCAGCTGGCTCACCAGAGCCTCGCCCTTGTCGGTGAGCCACAGCAGGTTGGCGCGGCGGTCGCTGGCATCGCACTCGCGGCGGACCAGGTCGCTGGCCGAAAGCTTGTCCAGCAGGCGCACCAGGGACGGGCCTTCCATGCCCAGCTGCTGGGCCAGGGTCACCTGGCGGATACCGCCGCCGGCGCGCCCGATCATCAGCAGCGGCATGGTGCACGCCGCGGAAATGCCATAGCTGCCCAGGGCCTGGTCGGCCAGGCGCTGCCATTGCCGCCCTGCGTAAAGCAGGCCGGAGCTGAGCTGCATCTGCAGCTGGGTACGTTCGTCGAGGGTACGTTTCATGGCAGATCGATAGGATACTACTAATTTCCATCCTATCAATACCCCCGCCCCAACCGCGGCCCAACGCCGGGCCCGTCGGGGCACGTCCCGGGCCGGCGGCGTGGGACGCCCGAGGGCTCTGTCGGGTACGATGCTCGCCCCCCTTCGGGTGCTGTATGTAATGAGCAAGAAAGACAACGACGCCACCCCGGTCACCCAGGCCGATGCCGAATCGGCCGTGCGCACCCTGCTGCGCTGGGCCGGTGAAGACCCCACCCGCGAAGGCCTGCTGGATACCCCGCGGCGCGTGGCCGAAGCCTACGGCGACTGGTTCAGCGGCTACCGCGACGACCCGCGCGCCTACATGGAGCGCACCTTCGAGGAAGTGGCCGGCTACGACGAACTGATCGTGCTGCGCGACATCGAGTACGAAAGCCACTGCGAACACCACATGGCCCCGATCATTGGCCGCGTGCACGTGGGCTACCTGCCGGCCGGCAAGGTGGTGGGCATCAGCAAGCTGGCCCGCGTGGTCGAAGCCTATGCACGCCGTTTCCAGGTGCAGGAAAAGATGACCGCGCAGATCGCCCAGTGCATCCAGGACGTGCTGCAGCCGGTGGGCGTGGGCGTGGTGGTGGAAGGGGCGCACGAGTGCATGACCACCCGCGGCATCCACAAGCGCGGCGTCAGCATGGTTACCTCCAAGATGCTGGGCAGCTTCCGCGAGGACGCCCGCACCCGTGCCGAGTTCCTGCGCTTCATCGAAGTGGGCGGCAAGCGCTGAACCTGCCGCGCGCCCGGCACCATCGTGCCGGGCCGGTTCCCTTCCTGCTGCGCGGCGTCCGGCCGCGCGGTGTTCTTCCGGATGTCCTGGCTGCATGAAGCACCGCGAACGCATCACCCGTTACCGTACCCTGCGCGAACAGCCCCAGTGGAAGCTGCTGGCCGCGGCCAACGCCCCGGAAATCATCGGCCTGCTGCAAAGCCTGCTGATGGATGGCGAGCGCACCCTGCCGGCCGCCGCCCTGCATGAACGCCTGCAGCGCGCGCTGGACCAGCTCAACGGCGAGGAACTCTCGCGCGAGCTGCCGCGTACCGCCCAGGCCTACATCGCCCACTGGCTGGCCCAGGGCTGGCTGGAGCGACGCCTGCCCGACGGTGCCGACCAGGAGCAGTACGAGCTCTCCACCCAGGCACTGCAGGCCATCCGGTTCGCCGACAGCCTGGAGCAGAGCCGCGTGGCCGCCACCGAAAGCCGGCTGGCGCTGGTGATCGAGCAGCTCTCGCAGCTGGCGGCGCAGACCGAATCCAACCCGGATGCGCGCCTCTCTGCACTGCGCGACGAACGCGACCGCATCGACGCCGAGATCGCGCGGGTGGGCGAGGGCAGGGTGGTGGCGCTGGACGGCAAGCGCGCGCTGGAACGTGCGCGCCAGATCATCGGCCTGGCCGACGACCTCACCGAAGACTTCCGCCGCGTGCGCGATGACTTCGAACGCCTCAACCGCGAATTCCGCGAACGCATCATCGACGACGAAAGCGAGCGCGGCGACGTGCTGTCCCGGTTGTTCGAGGGCGTGGACGTGATCGGCGACAGCGACGCCGGGCGCAGCTTCCAGGCATTCTGGCGGTTGCTCAACGATGCCGAACAGAGCGCCCAGCTGGATGCTGCGCTGGAGGCGGTGCTGGCACGGGGCTTCGCGCGCAAGCTGGACCGCAACGAGCGCGCCTTCCTGCGCGGCTTCACCGGCACCATGCTCGACCGCGGCGGCCAGGTCCACGACGTGCTGCAGCACTTCGCGCGCAGCCTGCGCGGGTTCGTGCAGAGCCGCGGTTACCTGGAACAGCGCCGGCTCAACCAGCTGCTCAAGCAGGCCCAGTCCGAAGCGTTGGCATTGCGCGACGAATTCTCCGCCCAGCGCCCGATCGGCCGCGACCTGCAGCTCACCACCAGCCGCCTGCGCTCGTGGTCGCAGTGGAAGCTGCACGACCCGCGCAGCGCGCAGGTGGACGGCAGCGTGCAGCGCAACGACGCGGCCAGCATCAGCCTGGAAAGCGTCGGCGACCTGGTGGCGTCGTCGGAAATCGACTTCCGCACCCTGCGCCGCGACCTGCACGAACTGCTGGGCGCGCAACCGAAATTGAGCATCGCCCAGGCCCTGTCGCAGCGCGAAGCGCCGCAGGGGCTGGGCAGCGTGATCGGCTACCTGTCGCTGGGCACCCGCCACGGCACCGTGGTGGACGGCGAACAGGAAACCGCCCATTGGCGTGGCGGCGATGGACAGTGGCGACGCGCCCGCATCCCGCTGGTTTGGTTCACCCAGGAGAAACGCCATGAACTGGCATGAAGATTCCCATGACGTCGCCCCCAACGATGGGGCTGCGGACGATCACGACGCCGAACCGGTGGTGGTGACGCCGCTGCCGCGGCGAAGCAACGACGTGTTCTACATGGGCGACACCGGGCGGCTGCCGCTGGATGGGCGCCGCGCGCTGTGCCAGCTGCTGATCGGCCCCAGCATCGACCAGCTGCGCCACGCCAAGCTGTGGCCGGCCCTGATCCGCAGCGAGGCGGCCATCCGCTCGGCGCTGGCCGACCTGTTCCTGGAACTGGTGCTGGACCGCGACAGCGGCGTGGCGTTCACCCGCCAGGCCGACACCGAAGACATCGACGCGCCGGTGCTGCTGCGCAGCTCGCCGCTGACCTTCATCGACTCGGTGCTGCTGTTGTACCTGCGCCAGCAGCTGGCCGAGGCCGATGCGCGCGGCAACCGCGCGGTGGTGGCCGACACCGAGATGGCCGAGGCCCTGGCCATCTACGAAAAGAACCTGTCCACCGACCGCGCCGGCTTCAATCGTCGCGTTGCCGCGGCGGTGCAGAAGATGAAGGAAAACCACATCCTGACCCGCCTTGCCGGCCAGGACGACCGCCACGAAGTGTCGCCGGCCCTGAAGCTGCTGTTCTCCGCCGAAGACGTCTCCGCGCTGTCCAACGTGTACCGCCAGTTGCGCGACACCCCCGCAGCAAAAGCCTGAACGGACCACCGATAACGCATGGCCATTTCCAAGCACACCCCCGCCCTGTTCAATGACGGGCTGCCCGATCCGCGGCTGCAGCAGTTCCGCATGCGCCGCCTGCAGGTGCACAACTGGGGCACCTTCAACGGCCTGACCGAAGTGCCGATTGCCGAGCGCGGCTTCCTGTTCGTGGGCCGGTCGGGCTCGGGCAAGTCGACCCTGCTCGATGCGATGTCGGCCATGCTGGTGCCGCCGTCGATCGTCGACTTCAACGCCGCCGCACGCGAAGCCGAACGCAGTGGTCGCGACCGCAACCTGGTGTCCTACGTGCGCGGCGCCTGGGCCGACCAGCAGGATCGGGGTACCGGTGAAATCGCCACCCAGTACCTGCGCAAGGGCGCCACCTGGACCGCGCTGGTGCTGGAATACCGCGCCGGCGATGGCCGCGTGGTCAGCCTGGTGCGCCTGTTCTGGATCGCCGGCAACGGCGCGGCCGCCGCCGACGTGCGCAAGCACTACCTGATTGCCGAGCGGCCGTTCGACATCGCCAAGGATCTGGGCGGCTTCGACCTGGACCTGCGCAAGCTCAAGCAGCGCCTGGGCGACGTGCACCACTTCGACAGCTTCGTCGGCTACGCCGAACGCTTCCGGCACCTGCTGGGCATCGACAATGAAATGGCGCTGCGCCTGCTGCACAAGACGCAGTCGGCCAAGAACCTGGGCGACCTCAACGTCTTCCTGCGCGACTTCATGCTGGACACGCCCAAGACGTTCGACGCCTCCGAACGGCTGGTCAGCGACTTCGCCGAACTCGATGGCGCGCACACCTCCGTGGTCACCGCCCGCCGCCAGGTGGAAACGCTGCTGCCCGCGCGTGCGCTGCACGCCGAGCTGAAGGCGATGAACCTGCAGCGGGCCGACGAGGAAACCCTGAAGCTCGGCCTGGACAGCTTCCGCGAATCGCGCCTGCAGCAGCTGCTGGAAAAGCGCCTGCACGACATCGACGTGCGCCACCGCGGGCTGCTCGGCGAAGAAACCCAGCGCCGCCAGACCCTGGCCAACCACGAAGAACACCTGGCCGGGTTGGAACTGCAGCGGCGGCAACAGGGCGGCGAGCGCATCGAAGAGCTGGAGCGCGAACAAGGCCGTGCCCAGGCCGAACGCGACCGCCGCCAGGCCAAGCATGACCAGGCCCAGCAGGCCGCCGGCAAGCTGCAGGAGACGGTGCCCGACGATGCGCACGGCTTCGCCCAGCTGATCGCCCGCGCCCAAGGCGAGCTGGACAATCGCCAGCAGGCCGCGGCTGCGCTGGACGATGCCATCACCGAACGCCTGGCCGGCAAGCAGGACGACACCCGCCGTTTCGGCGATGTCCGTGCCGAGCTGGAGGCGATGGAGCGCAACCCGTCGAGCATTCCCGCGCCGCTGCAGAAGCTGCGCAGCCGTCTGGCCGAAGAAACCGGCGTGCCCGAAGCGGCGTTGCCGTTCGTGGGCGAACTGATCCAGGTCCGCCAGGAAGACGGCGCGTGGCAGGGCGCGATCGAACGCGTGCTGTTCGGCTTCGCGCAGTCGCTGCTGGTGGAAGACAAGCACTACAACGAAGTCAACGCGTGGGTGAATCGCACCCACCTTGGCATGCGGTTGACCTACTACCGCGTGCGCCGCAACGACGATGCCATCGCCCGCGAGCCCTCCGCGCGTTCGTTGCTGCACAAGCTGGAGTTCCGCGACAGCGTGTTTGAACCGTGGCTGCGCCGCGAGCTGGGCAAGCGCTACGACTACGAGTGCGTCGATGCCAAGCAGCTGCGCGATGTCGACCGCGGCATTTCCCGCGAAGGCCAGGTCAAGCATCCGGGCGACCGCTTCGAAAAGGACGACCGCAATTCCATCAGCGACCGTCGCCGTTGGCTGCTCGGCTTCAGCAACACCGAAAAGCTGGCGCTGTTCCGCAAGGAAGCGCAGGAACTGGCGCAACGCATCGCCGCCTGCGACGAAGACGTTGTCCGGCTGCGCAGCCAGCGCGACCGCGACAACGACCGCCGCCTGGCCTGCAACCAGCTGGTCAACTTCGTGTGGGAAGAAGTGGACGTCGCAACGGCAGCCCAGCGCCTGGACGACATTGCCGCCTCGCTGCGCGAACTGAAGGACGGCAACGCCGACCTGGCCCGCCTGGCCCAGCAGATCGACCAGGCCCGCGCGGACATCGCGCAGGCACGCCGTACCTACGAAGACACCCGCGTCGAGCTTGCCCAGCACGCGCGCGAACGCGACAAGCTCGACGCCCAGCGCCAGCGCAGCCGCGCTCTGGTACTGCCGGCGCTCGGCGCCACCCAGGAAGCCGGGCTGCAGCGTCGTCTCGATGCACTGGGTGGGCTGAGCCTGGAAACGCTGGAAGCGCACATGCGCGAGATCAGCAAGGGCATCAACGAAAGCCTGGCTGCCTCGCAGCACGACGTGCACCGCGTCGAGACGCAGCTGGTGGCCTGCTTCCGGCGCTTCGCCCAGGCATGGCCGGAAGAATCCGGTGATTTCACTGCGTCGGTTGCCTCGGCCGAGGATTTCCTGGCCCGCTTGCAGCGCCTGGAGCGCGATGGCCTGCCGCAGCACGAGGAGCGCTTCTTCGACCTGCTGCAGAACCAGAGCAAGAACAACCTGCTGGCCCTGCAGCGGCACAGCGCCGAGGCCCGCAAGTCGATCGGCCAGCGCCTGGACGAAGTCAACGCCTCGCTGGAGCAGGTGCCGTTCAACCGCGGCACCCTGCTCACCATCGAGCTCAGCGACCGACGCCTGCCGGAGGTGCTGGAGTTCCACCAGCAGCTGCGCGAGGTGCTGTCGCACCACCAGACCGAAGAACGCGAGCTGGCCGAGGCGCAGTTCGCCGTGTTGCGTGAGCTGGTCAAGCGGTTGGGCTCGCAGGAAGGCGAAGACCGCCGCTGGCGCGAGAACGTGCTCGACGTGCGCCTGCATGTGGAGTTCATCGGCGTCGAGCTGGATGCGGCGACCCGGCAGCAGGTGGAGATCTACCGCAGTGGCGCCGGCAAGTCCGGTGGCCAGCGTCAGAAGCTGGCCACCACCTGCCTGGCCGCGGCGCTGCGCTACCAGCTGGGCGGTGCGGAAAGCCAACTGCCCAGCTACGCTGCGGTGGTGCTGGACGAAGCATTCGACAAGGCCGACAACGAGTTCACCGCGCTGGCGATGAACATCTTTGAGAACTTCGGCTTCCAGATGGTGGTGGCCACGCCGCTGAAGTCGGTGATGACGCTGGAGCCGTTCATCGGCGGCGCCTGCTTCGTCGAAATCAGCGGCCGCCACGACTCCGGCGTCCTGCTGATCGAGTACGACGAAGAAGCCAAGCGACTGAAGCTGCCCGAACGCAGCCGCCAGCAGGACGCCGAACCGGTCGCCTGACGCGCCCACCGCAGGTAGAGCCGACCGTTGGTCGGCTGCCCTTCGCCCCGTTCGCATCCACCGCAGCGGGGCAGAGCCCCGCTCTACGGGTTACCCGCCGAATGTATCCCACCCCATCCGCGCGATCAGCACCACCACCAGCCCCACGAACAGCTTGCGGATGAACGGCGTGCCGCCACGCAGCGCCAGCCGCGTGCCCACCACCGAGCCGATGATGTTGGCTGCGGCCATCGGCAGCGCGAACAGCCACAGGATGTTGCCGGTCGGCACGAAGAACGAGATCGCCGCTACGTTGGTCGCCAGGTTCACCACCTTCGACGCCGCCGACGCGCGCAGGAAGTCCAGCCCGAAGAAGCGGACGAACAGGAAGATCAGGAAACTGCCGGTACCCGGGCCGAAGAAGCCGTCGTAGAAGCCGATCACCGCGCCGATCGCCAGCGCCGTGCCCAGCTCCTTGCGGCCGATCTCGCGCGGCCGGTGCAGCGCGCCGAAGTCCTTCTTCCACAACGTGTAGCCCAGCATCGCCACCAGCAGCACCAGCACCAGCGGGCGCACCGCGTCCTTGGGCAGCAGGCTCACCGCGGTGGCCCCGGCGAAGGAAAACACGAACGCCGTGCCCGCCGCGAACAGCACCGGCCGCCACGGGAAGCGCACATTGCGCGCATAGCGCCATGCGGCCGCGCCGGTCCCGAACATCGAACTGAACTTGTTGGTGCCAAACAGCATCGCCGGCGTGTGCTGCGGCAGCACCGTGAACAGCCCGGGCAACTGCACCAGCCCACCGCCACCGACCGCGGCATCGACGAGGCCGGCGATAAAGGCGATCGCCACCAACCACAACAGCTCAGGGGGAACCAGCTCGAGCACGGCAGCAACTTCGCGACACAAGGCGCGCAAGCATACGCCCGGCCCCCCACCCGGGGTAGAGCCGACCGTTGGTCGGCTGCCCTCCGCCAGCGCGGTCATGTACCAACCAACCGTCGGTACCTACGGCGCCCCCACCCAAACGCGCGACAATGCCCCCATGACCACACCCGACCCCTGTCCCTGCGGCCGCCCGCTGGCCTACACCGCCTGCTGCGGCGTCTACCACGCAGGCGCCGCCGCACCCGATGCCGAAGCCCTGATGCGTTCGCGCTACAGCGCCTACGTAAAGCAGCTGCCGGACTACCTGCTGGCCAGCTGGCATCCGTCCACGCGCCCGGACGCGCTGTCGCTGGACGAAGCGCCCGGCCAGCGCACCCGGTGGCTGGGCCTGACCATCCGCACGTACACCACCACCGAACCGGACCACGCCCAGGTCGCGTTTACCGCCCGCTACAAGGTGGGAGGCGGCAGAGCGGTCAAAATGATGGAACACAGCCGCTTCGTCCGCGAAGACGGCCGCTGGTTCTACCTCGACGCGCTGCCCTGAGCCGCCTCGCGGCTGCGCACCGCCACCGGCCGTTGCTGGCCGTGCGCGCGGACGCAGTTGCGCCCGGCGTCCTTGGCCGCATACAGCGCCTGGTCGGCGGCCTTCAGCACGGCCTGCGGGCTGTCGCCCACCCGGTTGTCGGCCATGCCGATGCTCACCGTTACCTGCACCACCGTGCCGGCGCCGCCGCGGCCCCGCTGCAGCCGGCCCACCGCATCGTCGCAGTCGCGGGCGGCGCGGTCGCGCAGCTGCAGCCGGGTACCTTCCACGGTGGCCCGGACCGCTTCCACGGCATCCACGCACGCCGGGGCAGGGCGGTCCAGGAACACCAGCGCGAACTCTTCACCACCGTAGCGGAACGCACGCCCACCACCGCCCACGCCGGCCAGGCGCGCGGCCACCAGCTTCAGCACGTCATCGCCGTTGTCGTGACCATGGGTATCGTTGAAGCGCTTGAAGTGGTCCACGTCCACCATCGCGATCGTGTAGGTGGCGCCCACCCGCTGCAGGCACTCGTTCAGCGCCCGCCGGCCGGGCAGGCCGGTGAGTTCATCGCGATAGGCCATGTGGAAGGACTCCTGCACCATCGCCGAGACCAGCAACAGCAGGGCTGTGCTGGCCAACGCCGGTAGCAGGGCCGGCGACAGGAACACGCGGGGCAGCATCGTCCAGACCACCAGCAAGGCCACCAGCATCGCCGTATGCAGCGGACGCGGCTGGCGCAGCGCCTGCACCGCCAGCCCAAGCAGGGCCACCACGAAGGCCACCGTCGGCACCTGGGCCAGGCGGCTCCAGCCGGTTGGCAACCAAGGCCAGTGATGGTTCGACAGCAGGTCGTGCATGCCCTGCGGCCCCTGTGCAGCCAGCAGCGCGAACACACCGACAGCCACGCCACTGGCGATGCCGCGCAGCAGCAGGTCCTGGCGCATCCGGCCACGCTCGGGCCACAGCCCGTGCAACGCAAACAGCAGCGGCAGCCATAGCGACACCGCATGGAACACCAGCGGCGTGAGTGCGCTGACCGTGCCGGTGTTGAGGAAGCTGCCCACCAGCCCGTGCAGCACGGCAAAGGCCACTGCGATCGCCAGCAACAGGCACACCGCACGCACGCGGTTGTAGACCAGGCCCAGGCCGGTGCCCAGGCAGGTCAGCACCAGCGGCAGAATGCGGTGCATCGCACTGCCCACCTCGTCGGTCGGCGTGGCCGACCACACCCCCACGCCTACCAGCAGGGCAGGCAGCAGGAACAGGTAATGGCCGGGCTGGCGTAGCGGGTGACTGGGCAAGAACGGTTCCACGAAAGCAGGCCGGCGCGCCAGGGCTGCAGGTGCAAACCGGACCACGCAGGCGATGGTCTTCCCGATAGCGGCCGCTGCGTATTCAACTTGAGCGTGTCACGCCACGTGAGCCTTCCCATGACGTCCCGCTCACCGGCGCTGGTCGATCCTGACCGCGATGAACACCGCCGTCGCCTCGCCCCCGCCCGCTGCCCCATCCCCTGACGCTGCGCTTGCGGCCCGCTACGCCGGCATCCGCGCGCGCAGTGTTGCGCTCGCGGCGCCGCTGAGCGCCGAGGATGCGATGGTGCAGAGCATGCCCGACGCCAGCCCCGCCAAATGGCACCTGGCCCACACCACCTGGTTCTTCGAGCGCTTCGTGCTGGCCAGCCAGCCCGGCCACGTGCCGTTCAATGCCGAGTGGCACTACCTGTTCAACAGCTATTACCAGAGTATCGGCCCGGCGCACGCGCGCCCGCAACGCGGGTTGCTCTCGCGCCCCTCGCTGGAGCAGGTGCTGCACTACCGTGCCCGGGTGGATGCACAGGTGATCGCCCTGCTGCAGGCTGGCGCGCTCGAACCGCAGGCCTGCCACCAGCTGCTGCTGGGCCTGCACCACGAGCAACAACACCAGGAACTGCTGCTCACCGACATCAAGCACGCGCTGTGGTGCAACCCGCTGCAACCGGCGTACCGCGACGATCTTGCGCACGCGCAGGCCACCGCCACGCCGTTGCGTTGGCAGGACAGCCCCGAGCAGATCGTCGAGATCGGGGCGCCCGCCTGGCCCGCCCATGCCGCGTTCGCCTACGACAACGAATCGCCCGTGCATCGCGTTCTGGTCCCGGCGCATGCCTTGGCCAACCGCCCGGTCAGCAATGCCGAGTACCGGCAGTTCATCGACGCCGGCGGCTATGCCGAAGTGGGTCTGTGGATGAGCGAGGGCTGGGCGCTGTGCCAGGCAGAAAGGTGGCAGCACCCGCTGTACTGGGACGACGCGCTGGAACGCGAGTTCACCCTGGGCGGCTGGCGCCCGCTGGACCCGCATGCACCGGTCTGCCACCTCAGCTATTTCGAAGCCGACGCCTACGCCCGCTGGCAGGGCGCGCGGCTGCCCACCGAGTTCGAATGGGAAGCGGCCGCCACCGGCGTCGCGCCCCACGGCCATTTTGCCGACGCCGACCACCTCCACCCGCGCGGCGCCCCGGCAGGCGACCACGCGCTCCTGCAACTGTTCGGCGATGTCTGGGAATGGACCAGCAGCGCCTACGGTGCCTATCCGGGCTTTCGCCCCTTCGCCGGCAACCTCGGCGAATACAACGGTAAATTCATGAACGGCCAATGGATCCTGCGTGGCGGCAGCTGCGCCACTCCCGACGCGCACGTGCGCGCCAGCTACCGCAACTTCTTCGCCCCCTCGACGCGCTGGCAGTTCGCCGGCGTGCGCCTGGCGCGGGACCCGGCATGAGCACCGTCACCGACGCGCTCGACGCGCTCACCGACCTGCAGCCCGATCGCGCCCGGATCACCGCCGATATCCTGCACGGCCTGTCCACCCGGCCACGGCAGCTGCCCTCCAAGTACTTCTACGACGCCCGCGGCTCGGCACTGTTCGAAAAGATCACCCGCCAGCCCGAGTACTACCCCACGCGCACCGAACTGCAGCTCCTGCAGGACTGCGCCGCCGACATCGCCGGCGTGGTAGGCTCGCGTCTGCACGTGGTCGAGCTGGGCAGCGGCAGCGGCCGCAAGACCGAGCTGCTGCTGCACGCGCTTGCCGACCCGGTGGCCTACACCCCGATCGAAATCTCGCGCGCGGCCCTGCTGGCCAGCATCACGCGGCTGGCCACGGCCCTGCCGGACATCGAGATGCTGCCGGTGTGCGCTGACTTCACCCGTCCGGTGCAGCTGCCCGAACCGCAGCGCGAGCCCGCCCGCCGGCTGCTGTTCTTCCCGGGTTCCACGCTGGGCAACTTCGCCGAACCGGAGGCGGTCGCATTGCTGCAGGCGATGCACCAGACCATGGGCACCCAAGGGCTGGCCCTGATCGGTATCGACCTGCACAAGGACCCCGCGCTGATCGAAGCGGCCTACAACGACGCGGCCGGGGTCACCGCTGCCTTTACCCTCAATCTGCTGGCCCGGCTCAACCGCGAGATCGGCAGCGACTTCGATCTCGACGGCTTCCAGCACCGCGCACGCTATAGCGTGGAACGGTTGCGCATCGAAACCGATCTGGTCAGTACCCGTGCGCAGCGGGTTGAGGTGGCCGGCCGCACGTTCGATTTCGCCGAAGGCGAAGCAATGACCGTCGAGTACAGTCACAAGTATACCGAGGACTCGTTCGCGGCACTGGCCGCCCGGGCCGGGCTGCGCGTGTGTGCCGGCTGGACCGCCAGCGCGCCGGCGTTCGGTCTGCGCCTGCTGCAGGCGGCCTGAAACGACCGTTCCCCGCCGGCACACCGCAGCGTGCCGCTATGATGTTGCTTCACTTGGCTGCAAGGATTTCCGCCAATGAGGTCTTCCCTCCGCTGGCTGCTTGGCGCGCTCTGCCTGGCCAGTGCCTCGGTCGCGGCCGCCGCGCAGGACGATTTCGACCGCTGCCTGGCCACCCTGCAACCGCAGGCGACCAAGCAGGGCATCAGTGCGGCAGGTTTCGCGCGCTTCACTGCCGGCCTCACCCCTGACCTGAGCGTGCTGCCGCTGCTCGACGCGCAACCGGAGTTCACCACGCCGCTGTGGGATTACCTGGCCGCGCTGGTCGACAGCCAGCGCGTCGACGACGGTCGCGCGCGCCTGGTCGAGCACCGCGACCTGTTGAACCGGGTGTCCGCCCAGTACGGCGTCGACCCGGCCACCATCGTGGCAGTGTGGGGCGTGGAGAGCGATTACGGCCGCGTGTTCGGCAAGCGCCCACTGCTGCAGTCGCTGGCCACGCTGTCGTGCAATGGTCGCCGCCAGCCGTTCTTCCGCGGCGAACTGCTGGCCCTGCTCAAGCTGCTCGACGCCGGCGACCTGCAGGCTGAAGGCCTCACCGGCTCGTGGGCCGGCGCCTTCGGCCACACCCAGTTCATGCCGTCCACCTATGCACGCATCGCCGTGGACGGTGACGGCGATGGTCGGCGTGACCTGGTCGCCAGCATTCCCGACGCACTGGCCTCCACCGCCAACTACCTGGCCAAGGCCGGCTGGCGCACCGGGCAGCCGTGGGGCATCGAGGTCCGTCTCCCGCCCGGGTTCAACCCGGCGCTGGCCGGGCGCACCCAACGCAAGCCGTTGGCCAGCTGGCGAGCACTGGGCATCGTCCCGGTCGCCGGTGGCGCGCTGGCCCCGGTCGGCCTGCCCGAGGACAGCAACGCCGCACTGTTGCTGCCCACCGGCGCCAAGGGCCCGGCCTGGCTGGTGTTCCGCAACTACGACGCGATCTACGCCTACAACGCCGCCGAAAGCTATGCACTGGCCATCGCCACCCTGGCCGACCGCCTGCGCGGCGGCAACGGCACCGTGGCGGGCTGGCCCACCGACGACCCCGGCATCGGCCGCCGTGAACGCCGCGAACTGCAGACCTTGCTGCTCGCCCGGGGGCATGACATCGGCGCCGCCGACGGCATGGTCGGCACGGCCACCCGCCGCGCCATCCAGATCGAGCAGCAGCGCCTGGGCTGGACCACCACCGACGGCCGCGCCGGCCAACGCATCCTCACCGCACTGCGCAGTGCGCCTCCCATTCGGACACCTTCGACCACCATGCCTGCATCCACCGTGTTCACCCTGCCGCCCAACCACGCCCGCCTGGTCCAGTCCCCGGCCGGGCCCAGCGCCGCCCTGCCCAAGGTCGAGGGCCTGAGCCTGGGCACCGTCCAGGCCTTCCCCGCCTGGAAGGTGGATACCCCGTTTGCCAGCGCCGCCATATCGGTGTTCGGCGGGCAGCTGCTGTCCTATGTTCCCAAGGGCAGCCAGGATGTCCTGTGGCTGTCACCCAGCGCGCAGGCACTGCCCACCCCGATCCGGGGCGGCAGCCCGGTGTGCTGGCCGTACTTCGGCCGCCAGGGGCAGGGCACCGACGTGCCCTCGCATGGGTTCGTGCGCAACGTGGCATGGACACTCAAGGAGGCGCGCCGCGACGCCGACGGCACCATCCTGCTCACCTTGACCCCGCCGCCGCTGGACAACCTGGCGCTGCGCCTGACCATGCAGCTGCGCATCGGTCGCACGCTTGAGCAGCGCCTGATCACCGAGAACACCGGCGGCCAGGCGGTCACCTTCACCCAGGCCCTGCACAACTACTTCCGGGTGGACGACGCGACGGCCGTGGACGTACAGGGGCTGGACGGCCTCACCTACCTGGACAAGTTCGAGAACTACGCCACCCCGCGCGTGCAGCAGGGTGACTGGAACCTGCGTGACCCGCGCGATCCCGGCCGCAGCGACCGCATCTATACCGGCGCCGGCGGCCGCTACGTGCTCAAGGACCCCGGCCTGAAGCGGCGCATCGAGATCACCACCCAGGGCAGTGGCTCGCTGGTGGCCTGGAACCCGGGCCAGGCGGGGGCGGCCGGCATGGCCGACGTCGGTGCGGGCTGGCGCAACTATGTCTGCCTGGAGGCGGCCAACGCCGGCCCGGACGTGATTACCCTGCCAGCCGGCGCCAGCCACACGCTCACCCAGACCTTCCGCGTGCTGCCCCTGTAACTCCCCAAGCCGACGCCCGGACGGGCGAACCGGTGCCTCTCCCTCAAGGAACGAGTCATGTCCGATACCCCGTGGTACTACGCCGATCACCAGCAGCAGCGGCATGGCCCGGTGCCCGCCACGCAGCTGCAGCAGTTGCTGGGGCAGGGCCAGATCACCGCCGACACGCTGGTCTGGCGGCAGGGCATGGCCCAGTGGCAGCCCCTGCATGGTGTGGCCGAGCTGGCGGTGCCCGTGCCGACGCCGGTCGAGCGGCCGCAGGATCCCTACGCTGCGCCGGCGTCGGCCTTCGATCCCACCGCCCTGCCTGCGCGGGAACCCGTGGCGTCTGGCCAGCAGGCGTATGCCGCTTTCGTCGGCCGTAACTTCCCGGTGTACCGCCGTAAATGGCGCCTGGACCTCACGCCCGACGGCGTTGCGGCCAGCACCAACGCCTGGAATTGGCCCGCCTTCCTGTTTGGCGCGTTCTGGATGCTGTACCGCCGCATGTATGCGGTGGCGGCCATGTGGATCGGCGCGCTCACCGTCCTGTCCATCCTGGAAACCCTGATCGATGTCAGCGACAACGTCTCGCTGGTGATCACGCTGGGGGCCAGCGCCGCGGCCGGTTCGGTGGGCAACCACCTGTACCTGCGGCATGCCCAGCGGATGATCGCGTTGGCCGAGGCACGCCATCCCGGCGACGCGCCCGCCCAGCACGCCGCACTGGCTGGCCTGGGCGGCACCCGCTGGTCTGCGGTACTGGTCGGCATAGCCGTTTACATCGTGGTGATCGGGGCGCTGTCCTTCCTGCTGGATCCCTGAGCCGGCTCAGGCGCGCGCGGATCGGGGCCGCAGCACCAGCAGGCAGATACCACCCGCCACCAGCCCCCAGAAGGCCGAACCAATGCCGGCCAGTGACAGTCCGGAGGCGGTGACGAGGAAGGTCACCAGGGCCGCTTCGCGGTCTGCCTCCTCCCGCAGCGCCATCGACAGGCTGTTGGCGATCGTGCCGAACAGGGCAATGCCGGCCACGCAGGCCACCAGTTCCTTGGGGAAGGCAGCGAACACCGCCGCCACCGTCGCCCCGAACAGACCCACGACGATATAGAAGCCGCCAGCGGCCACCGCGGCGGTGTACCGGCGCGCGGGATCTTCATGCGCCTCGTGGCCCATGCAGATTGCGGCGGTGATCGCGGCCAGGTTGAGTCCGAATGCGCCGAAGGGGGCCAGCAGCGTGTTGGCCACGCCGATCCAGCCAATCACCGGGGACACCGGGGTGTCGTAGCCGGAGGCACGGATCACCGCCACTCCCGGAATGTTCTGCGACGCCATGGTCACTACGAACAGGGGCAGGGCAACGCCGATCACCGCCGCCCACGACAACGTGGGCCAGGTGAACACCGGCGTGGCCAGCTGCAGGCGGACATCCTGCATATGCAGCAGCCCCTGGCCGGCCGCCACGGCGACACCCACCCCCAGGGTGGCGATCACCGCATAGCGCGGGAACAGCCGGCGTCCGATCAACCAGGTGGCGAACATCGCCAGGGCCATGCCCAGCTGCGTCTGCATGGACACGAACACATCCAGCCCGAAGCGCAGCAGCACGCCAGCCAGCATGCCCGCGGCCAATGCCATCGGTACCCGCTGCATCAGCCGGGCGAAGATCCCCGAGAAGCCGGCGATCATGCCCAGCACAGCGGCCAGCACGAAGGCACCGATCGCATCGCTGTAGCCCACCGCACCGGCACCCACCACCAGCATGGCCGCGCCCGGGGTCGACCATGCCGTCACCACCGGCACGCGGTAGCGCAGCGACAGGCCAATACAGGTGATGCCCATGCCCAGTCCAAGCGCCCACATCCATGAGGCGATCTGCGCCTGCGAGGCGCCCATCGCGCGTGC